>JBLHPE010000069.1:0-13479 GCA_047624005.1 Ascidiaceihabitans sp. | reverse complement strand
ATATCGAACCTTTAACGGCTGCAGCATTTGCCCCATTTGGTGACGTGCTAGACGTGTCCGGTGAACCGGATAAGATCATTAACCAAGGTTTGTGTGGACGTTATCATGACCGTGCGGTTGTTGACGTAACCGATGGGAAGGCTGGCATCAGCTTGTTTAAGGCCCAAGCCCGCCAGTTGCCTTTGGTATTGGACATGGTCGAGCGTCATCCAGATGGGTCACAAGCATTCCTACCAATGAGTTTTACTCCGTTTCTTGTGATTGTCGCGCCGGATGAGAACGGCAAACCGGGCCGTCCACGCGCGTTCCTGACAACGGCAGGACAAGGGGTGAATTATCTTCGTGGCACATGGCACGGTGTTCTGACACCGCTTCATGCGCCGGGGTTGTTCGCCGTCGTGGACCGGATTGGGGCAGGTGACAATTTGCAAGAACACTGGTTTGATACATCGTTCACAGTCGAAAGTAAGGCCTGACAACAGAACCGCTACCGAATGTTGCATTGTGCGCCCTTAGACCCTGAAGCAGTGGGCTTAAATCATCCAAACATCGGAAATGACAGGCCACCGCACAGACCGCTATTTTCGTATCGGCCAGTACGGCAATTTCGTGGGCTTGAGGCGCTGTGCCAAATTGGCTCAAAAATCCACTTCGATGGCTATACCTTTAGCGACGGCCAGATCAACTACCGCTGCGGCCACGGCAAGGTCTTGAAGCCCAACGCCTGTGCCGTCGAACATTGTAATTTCGTCATCGTAAGTGCGACCTGCGTGGGTGCCATTTATGACAGCGCCAAGTTGGTGAACGTCTGCTTCGGAAATCATGCCTGCTGCAATAGCGTGCTGCGCTTCGCCGATGCTGACGGATTGTGCAACTTCGTCGGTAAAAACGGTGGATTTAGCCAGCAATGCCGCCTCAACCTCTTGTTTGCCTTTGGTGTCGGTGCCCATGCATGCGATGTGGGTGCCGGGTGCGATGTGGTTCGCCATAACGGTAGGCGCGAATGTCGATGTGATCGAGATCACAACATCTGCCTCAACCATACCGCTGAGTTCAACCGCCTCAAACGGAATACCTGCCTCATTCGCTATCTTTTCGATGTTGGGCAACATTTCTGGATGATAGTTCCAGCCGATGACTTTTTCAAACTGGCGTTGCTCAAGTGCGGCGCGCAATTGAAATGTGGCTTGGTGACCTGCGCCGATCATGCCCATAACCTTGGCGTCTTTGCGCGCCAGATGTTTGATGGAAACCGACGAGGCTGCCGCTGTGCGAAGGGCTGTCAAATAGTTGCCGCCAACCATCGCGCTGACTTTGCCCGTGTCTGGATCAAACAGGAATACAGTGGACTGGTGGTTGATTAGTTGACGTTTCTCAAGATTGTTGGGCCAGTAACCGCCTGCCTTAAGACCTAATGTTAGGCCCTTACCGTCAAATCCACCTTTGAAGCCATAAAGCGCATCTTCGTATCCGATGGCCTCGCGGATCACAGGAAAATTGTACGCATCACCAGCTGCCATTGCAGCAAAGACTTTTTCGACGGCGTCAAAAGACGCATCTCGGGTCAACAGGTCGGCAATCTCGCGCTCTGGAACGATCAACATGGGGCAGGCTCTTTCATCTTAAATTTTGTGTATCCGTATGGACAGGTACCCCACACAGACCGCCGGGGCTGGCATCACGCCAGCCCGCGTAGTTTTTTAGTAGGCTTTGCCACGTGCGGATACGGGCCACAGTGTTTCGACCTTGCCGCTACGCACACCGACATACCAGTCATGCACGTTGCAGGTTGGGTCGCAGTGACCCGGAACCAGTTTCAGTTTGTCGTTCACTTTCAACACGCCGTCGGGATCTGCGACAACACCGTGTTCGTCCGAACACTTGACGTATTCAACATCGTTACGGCCATAGACTGTTGGCAAACCACTGTCGACGGATTGGGCTTTGAGCCCCGCATCAACGATGGCTTTGTCCGCTTTTGAGTGGCTCATCACAGTGGTCAGGATGAACAACGCGTTCTCCCATTCGCCTTCATCAATGCGCTTGCCGTCTTTGTCCAGGATACGTCCGTAATCAGCGTCCATAAAGGCATAAGAGCCGCACTGCAATTCGTTGAACACGTTGGAGTTGCTCTCGAAGTAGTAAGACCCAGTGCCGCCGCCGCCAACGATGTCGCACTCAAGCCCTTGGGACTTCAGGCCAGTAACCGCGTCTTCTACCTGTGCGATTGCGATTGCTGTCTTGGCTTCGCGATCCGCATAGCTATCCATGTGTTGCATAGCGCCTTGGTAGGCTTGAATGCCCGCAAACTTTAGGCCCTCAGCTGCGTCGATCATTTTGGCAATGTTCACAACTTCTTGGGATGAGGACACACCGCAACGACCAGCGCCGCAATCTATTTCCACGATGCATTCGATTTGTGTGCCATGTTTAACAGCGGCAGCAGACAGGTTGGCTACGTTTTCAGGATCGTCCACACAGCACAAAACACGTGCGCCAAGCTTTGGCATACGGGCCAGGCGGTCGATCTTTGTCAACGCTGTCACTTGGTTAGATACCATCACGTCTTTGATACCGCCACGGGCAAACACTTCAGCTTCAGAAACCTTCTGACAGCAAACGCCTACAGCGCCGCCCAGTTTTTCCTGCAGCTTGGCCACATCAACCGATTTATGCATTTTGCCGTGGACGCGGTGGCGCATGCCGTGAGCTTTTGCGTAGTCGCCCATCTTCTTGATGTTGCGCTCTAACGCGTCCAGATCCAGCACAAGGCAAGGTGTTTGGATGTCATCCTCGTCCATGCCCGGAATGGCTGGAACGTCATAGCCGACTTCAAGGTCGTCGAAATTCACAGGTGCGTTCATTATATTGTTCCGTTCACTTGATGTTCATTTAAGCCAAGGCAGGGTGCCGAGATCGACATTCCCACCGGTGATGATGATACCGACCCGTTTGCCAGCGAACCGTTCTTTGTTCTTTAGGACTGTGGCCAGTGGGACCGATGAACTGGCCTCCATTACTACGCGTAGATGTTTCCAAGTTAACTTCATCGCATCGATGATCTCTTGCTCTGACGCAGTAAGGATGTCGGTCACGTGGTTGGACACAAAATGCCAAGTCAAGTCTTTGAGTGGCACCAACAAACCATCAGCAATAGTCTTGGGCGCATCATCTGCGATGATGTAACCCGCCTTGAAGCTGCGATATGCGTCGTCAGCTTGTTCTGGCTCTGCTGCGATGATCTGTGTCTCAGGCGAATGATTTGACAAGGTTAAACATGTGCCTGAGATCATGCCACCACCGCCGATTGGGGCCATCACGATATCAAGGCCATCAGTTTGTTCGATGAACTCGCGCGCGCACGTCGCCTGACCGGCTATCACGCGTGGATCATTGTATGGATGCACAAAATCGCCACCAGTTGCAGCCTGTACCTGTGCAAAAGTCGCTTCACGGGACGACGTTGAAGGCTTACATTCGGTGATTTTGCCACCATACCGCCGAACCGTATCTTTTTTGGTCTGAGGCGCTGATGTTGGCATAACCACGTTACACGGAACGCCACGCATACTCGCTGCATAGCTAAGGCAGGACGCATGGTTGCCCGACGAATGTGTTGCAACACCCAATTTAGCTTGGTCGTCGGTTAACCCGAATACTGCGTTGCTGGCACCGCGGACTTTGAAGGCACCCGGTGTCTGGAAGTTCTCGCATTTGAAGAACAGCTCAGCCCCTGTTAACTCATTCAAGTAAGCTGAGGTCAGCACAGGAGTGCGATTGATATATGGTTTGATCCGTTCATGCGCAATTTTCACGTCGTCAAACGTTGGAATATACATCAGGTTTAGTCCCCTTCTTATTAACCTGTGGCTTAGTGTTTGGCCGCAGGGTTGGTGCGATAGTATTCTTGTGCTGCAGCCACGCCGGACCCCAACTCAATATCTAAACCTAGATCAGCCATACACATTTCGGCAGTGGCCAACCCGCTTAGCATCATAACGTCTGTCAGCATGCCCAAGTGGCCGATGCGAAACACTTTACCCGCAACTTCACCCAAGCCGACACCAAACGCGACGCCGTAAATGTCGGCTGCATGGGTGACGATGTCCGTGGCGTTGAAACCATCAGGCGTACGGATTGCACTGACGGTATCAGAATAAATGTCAGGTGAGGTGGCGCACAGTTCAAGACCCCACGCCTTTACTGCAGCACGTACACCTTCCGCTATGCGATGATGGCGCGCGAACACATTATCGAGGCCTTCTTCTTCTAACATTTCCAATGCCAGTTTTAGGCCGTTCATTAGCCCAACTGGCGGCGTGTACGGGAACGCGTTTGCGTCATAGCCTTTTTGCATGTCACCAATGTCAAAGAAGGTTGTTGGCAGATCGGATGTTGCGCAAGCCGCCATTGCTTTGTCAGAAAACCCAACGATGGCCAGGCCTGCAGGCAACATAAAGCCTTTTTGGCTGCCAGCCACAGCGACATCAACGCCCCATTCGTCAAAACGGAAATCCATCGACGCGATTGAACTTACGCCGTCAACAAACAACAAGGCCGGGTGGCCTGCATCGTCCAATGCTTTGCGCACGGCTGCGATATCGGATTTGACGCCGGTTGCTGTTTCATTGTGCGTGGCCAAAACGACCTTGATGTCGTGACCAGTGTCGGCTTTCAATATTTCAGCATAGCTATCTGCTGGCAGGCCTTCGCCCCAAGGCGTTTCAACGATGTTGACGTTCAAACCGTGGCGTTGGCACATATCGATCCAACGATGAGAGAACATGCCGTTGCGGGCTGCCAAAACGGTATCGCTTTTGCTCAAAGTGTTTGTCAGCGCGGTTTCCCAGCCACCGGTCCCAGTTGACGGGAAGATAAAGATGTTTGCATCCTTGGATTTCAAAACTTTGCGCACACCGTCTAGGCAGGGGTGTAGAATTTTACCAAATGTAGGGGAACGATGATCGATTGTTGGCATATAGCAAGCTAGGCGCACTGCTTCCGGCATGTTTGTCGGCCCAGGAATGAAGACTGGATTTTGAAAACTCATTATCGTTCTCCGAATTGTTGTTATGCCATTGGTACTTCACTTTGTAATTTTAACCAATTTTTTTGAAATAGTTTTTCATTTTGATCAATAAGTAATAAATACAATGTTGTCAGAGGCTTGTATTTTTCATAAGGTGAATGTGTTTTTCGTATTTTGTAGTAGGTTTTTATGGCTTCCCAAGGTAATACCCCTTCCAGTCCACGTCGCGCCCGTGGTCGCCCACGTAGTTGGGATGATAAAACAGCACAAAACACGATCAAATCCTTAGATCGAGCGATGGAAGTTTTTGAGTTTCTAAGCGAAGCGCAGGGAAAGTCCCTTGCCATGATCTCTTCCGAAATGGGGCAATCAGCATCGACAGTTTACCGTGTGCTTGTCACATTAGAGGGCAGGGGTTTGGTCGATTTCGATCCGAATGAGCAGCTTTGGTACATCGGGTCGCAAGCCTTTGTGATTGGTGCGCGGTTCTTGCGTCGCACAAACCTTGTCGATCGTGCACGCCCTATTTTACGTAAGCTGATGGAGCAGACGGGTGAAACTGCCAACCTTGGAATCGAACGGGAGGGGGCAGTTTTGTTTGTCAGCCAAGTCGAAACTCATGCCACAATTCGTGCGTTTTTCCCGCCAGGCACTTTGTCACCAATGCACGCGTCAGGAATTGGTAAAGCGCTTTTGGCGCAGATGGATGATGACCGTCAACATCGGATATTGTCGGGCCAAAGCTTTGAACGCTTCACTGAATATACACTGGCAGATATTGACCAATTGCGCGAGAATTTAACACTGGTCCGAAAATCCGGCTTTTCAGTCGACGACGAAGAGAAGAACCTAGGCATGCGGTGCATCGCAGCCCCTGTCTTTGATGTCAGTGAAGAAGCAGTTGCTGGAATTTCTGTGTCTGGGCCGATTAGCAGGGTTGGGCAAGACGATATCTTGGGTCTGAGCGGCGCAGTTAGGGAGGCCGCTCAGGAGCTTTCGTTGGCCATCGGGGGGATGGGCACCCCGAAGCAATCATAAATGGCGGGGCTGCTCAAGCCACACCAGACAGATCAGCGCAGGCTCATATGACGGTTGACGTCTTTATAAAGCAGGTAACGAAAACTTCCGGGTCCACCAGCGTAACAAGCTTGTGGGCAAAAGGCGCGCAGCCACATGTAATCGCCCGCTTCAACTTCGACCCAATCCGTGTTCAATCGATATGCGGCTTTGCCTTCAAGCACATACAGGCCATGTTCCATCACGTGTGTTTCTAGGAATGGGATAACAGCCCCAGGTTCCAACGTAACGATGGTGACGTGCATATCGTGGCGCAGATCAGTGGGTTCAACAAAGCGCGTCGTCGCCCATTTGCCATCTGTATCGGGCATCACCGTGGGTGCCACGTCTTGTTCGTTGGTAATGATGACCTCTGGATGCGCAAGGCCCGGAACTGCCTGATACGCCTTACGTATCCAATGGAACCGCAACATTTCATCCGTTGTGTTGCGCAATGTCCAATTGGTGGACGGTGGTAAGAATGCATATCCACCGGGTTTCATGGTGTGTGCGACACCGTCAACAGTTAGCGTCGCGTTGCCCTCGACGATAAACAACACGCCTTCTGCATTTGGATCAGCTTCGGGTTGGTCTGATCCGCCACCGGGGCCGACTTCCATAATGTATTGCGAGAATGTTTCTGCAAACCCACTGAGGGGACGGGCGATAACCCAGAGGCGGGTCGCGTCCCAAAACGGCAGAAAGCTTGTAACTATATCGCGCATCGTCCCTTTAGGAATAACCGCATAAGCATCTGTAAAAACAGCGCGGTCTGTCAGCAACTGGTCTTGGCCGGGATGCCCACCTTTTGGGGAATAGTACTTCGCGGACATAGTGGTTCCTATCAGTTCGTTGTTGGACCAAATATGTGTCCCGCGGGGGCGCTACACCAGCCGTATATCAGTGACAACACCTTCAGCATTCTTTTGATAATTCTGAAAATCTAATCGATTTTGCAAATGCGGTCATCTGGCAATCTGTTTGTTTTCACTCTGCCATTTGCTGATCAACTTGTTTTTCTTCGTTTATCATGGCCTGTAATTGTCGGCGAAACCGCAATTGCCCCCCGTCGATTGGCAGATCGATATGGGGGGTGGTTTTATTGCTCATGCCCAATTGGACCGCATTCAAAACATCGCGGTCTTCCTCAAAGGCGTGTTGCACATCTTCGGTCATCATTTTGGATAGCGCTGCATCGTCGGGCCGGATGTTGCGCAGCTGGAACCAATAATACCGGGTTTTGGCGTCTGTCGTTGGCGTCATGAAATTGTAACTGTCCATGACAAATGTGTTTTTATGAAGCGGACCATCGGGGCCACCCGTTCCGGCAGGTGTAAACACAGCCTTAATTAATGCATGTGAGGGGAAGCGCACTTCGTAATGCTGCAAGCGGTCACAATTGCCCTCAAACTCAACAACTTTTTTGTAAAACGGTGCTGGTTCATGATCCATCATCCACCGATGTACGATCACGCCCTCTTCAGTTTTTTCAACGCGCAAAGGCGTATCCTTGGTCGCGGCGGTGGCAAAGCTGCTTTGATGCACCCAGGCCACGTGGGTCGGGTCCAACAAATTATCGCACATCAAAAGGTAGTTGCAATCCAGCTCCATAGCAGCCCCACGGTTGATGCCCCACGCAGGGTCGTCAAAATTCTCGATCTCGAAAATATCATGCACATCAGCGAGCGCGGGATTGCCCGTCCAAATCCAAACCAACCCATATTTTTCGTGTAACGGATAGGCGTGAACCTTTGCGTTTGACGGGATACGTCCTGTACCTGGTGCCCACACACATTGGCCCGCGCAATCAAACGTCAGGCCGTGATAACCGCATTCAACAGTGTCGCCTTTGATCCGCCCCTTGGACAGGGGAAGTTTGCGGTGGGGGCATGCGTCTTCAAGCGCAACACGTTCGCCGCTTGCAGTGCGGAAGATGCAAATCTTTTCACCCAGCACCATGATTTGTTGCAAATCACGGGTGACCTCATGGTCCCACGCGGCCACGTACCAAGCGTTTTTCAGAAACATTTGCTTACCTTTTCAAGATATCCGGTTTGCTTAAACCATGCTCAAGCCCGAATAATTCATTATTCTACTCTACCTCTGCGCAAGACCTGTTGCCAGATCGTTTAAACGCATGTTCTTAAAACTGTCTGTTAATAATCTTGGCCCAATAGCAAGATGGGATTGTTGCCACGGATATTTGAAAGTTGGCATACCCGTGGAATAGATTGGGTCTTCTTAGCCGCGCCAAAACACCTTACATCTTAGTTCACACACAAAGCAGACTGTGACGTGGCTTTGACGTAGAAATTTTGGAGTTCCTTATTGATGGCCAACCGAACCTTATGGGGTGCATTGCGTCATGTATTTCGATTGATGGATGAGAAGAACTTGAGCTTGATCGCGGCTGGGGTCGCGTTCTATGGCATCTTGGCTGTGTTTCCCGGTTTGGCAACGGTCATCGCGCTTTGGGGTGTTGTTGGTGATCCGGCAGCGGTTGCTGTTGAAATGGCAGAGTTTAAGGCGGTATTACCGGTCGACGTTTATACTTTGATCGATGGCCAGTTACGCGCATTGGCTCAGGCGGATGGTCTGACTTTGGGGTGGGCATCAGCCCTTTCTTTCGCTCTGGCCGTATGGTCTGCACGTGCTGGTGTTGCTGCCCTAATGCGCGGCCTAAACGCAATTTATGACGTGCCCAATCGGCAAGGCCTTTCGCATTATACCCGCGCGTTGTTCTTAACCTTTTCACTGGTTGGAGTGGCAGTCGTTGCAATTGCTTGCATTGTTTTGATCCCCATCGTTGTTGCATTTGTACCACTTGGCGCGTGGTACGGTACAGTTTTGGATGTCGCGCGCTGGGCGATTGCGGTTGCCGTTTTGATGGCTGGGTTTTCGGTTATTTACCGGTTGGGTCCAAATCGGGCCTCACGCCCGTCGCGCTGGGTGACGCCGGGTGCGATCTTTGCTACGATTTGCTGGGCAGGGGCCTCGGCTGGATTTTCGATCTATTTGACGAACTTTGGGGCTTACAACGAAGTTTATGGATCGATCGGGGCCGTCATTGCGATGTTGATGTGGCTGTTCATCAGTGCATGGTTGGTTTTGTTGGGCGGAGCTTTAAACGCCGAGATAGAAGCGCGATCTAATACAACACCCTAACCAAGTGCAGTGAGCCAAAGCCAGACAGTAAAGACCGAAGCGCCAGTCGCAATTAAAACGCTGGAGGCGGCGACCCGTTTGGCGCGACCATACATATTTGCAAAGATATATGCGTTGACCCCTGGTGCCATTGCTGCTGTCAGAACACCAGATTGGAAGAAGTCGCGGGGCACTGACAACGTGGTGCCAAAAGTCCAAACTAGTGCCGGGTGCAGTCCCAATCCAATTATACAAACCATTAGGATCGCCATCTTGTCCCCCTCGGGCTTGTATTGGATCAAGATGCCTCCAAGCGAAAACAGGGCCACAGGCAGGGCGGCGCGAACGACGAGACTCAGGGCGTCATCAGCAACCTTTGGTACCTCAAGCCCGCTAAGATTTACGAAAAAGCCACAGGCAATTGCGATCACAAGTGCGTTGCGGAACATGGCCCGTCCAACGGCGCGCGCCATGACAATTGGGGATTGGCCGCGGTTGCGTGTGATCTCCATCACGGTGATCCCTAGCCCATAACAAAAGGGGGAATGGAGCGCGACGATTGCGAAGTTTCCGGTCAGTGCGTCAGCCCCATACGCCCGTTCTGTAATTGGCAACCCTAGTAGGACCGAGTTTGAGAATAGGCAGCAAAAACCGATGGCCACGCAATCTTCCCAATCTCGTTTTAGGATCAGCCTTGATCCGATCATGCCGACTGCAAAACAAATGGCCGCCCCAGAGTAAAAACTGATCAACAGTCCGGGATGGAATGAATTTTGCAGATCAATTTTCGAGATTGCCTGGAACAGCAAGCAAGGGATTGCAAAGCTTTGGGTGAACTTCATCATCCCATCGACGCCAGCCAACGGAAAAGCAAACTTCCATACGGCGATATAGCCAAAGCCAATCACAAGAAAGACGGGAAGAATAACGTCGAGAAGCGTTTGCATGTCTAAGGCCAGTCACGTGTTGCTGGTGCGAATTTGCATATTTTCAGAGCGAAGAACTTAATTAGTTGGGAATGTCAGTGTCATACCGTCAAAGGCTGGCTGGATATGGCTTGCGGTTTCTGCTGCGACCGTCTCGTAATCCAGATCGTTATGCATGTTTGTAAGGACAGCCGTTTTGCATTGTACTTGTTCGATCCATTCCAGTGTTTGGGACAGATGCGAATGGGTTGGATGTGGGTCGCGGCGTAGTGCGTCGACGATCCAGCAGTCAAGGTTATCAAGATGTGGCCAAATATCGTCAGGGATGTGGGAGACGTCAGGCAGGTACGCAATGTTATCAATTTTGAACCCGAGCGCGTCGATAGAGCCGTGTTTGACCTCGAATGGTGTGAACGTGATTGAACCACCTGCGCCGTCAATAATGACATCCCCGTCGATGGTATTGATGTCTAGGATTGGTGGGTAAGCAGACTTTGGCGGCTGCACGAAGGTATACCCGAAGCGTGAAAGCAGGGTATTTTGCGTGTTTCCATCTGCCCAAACAGGCAGGCGGGACCGCATGTTGATTACAATCATTCGCAGATCGTCGATCCCGTGGACGTGATCCGCATGATCATGGGTGTAAATGACTGCGTCAAGCCGCCCAACGTTCGCATCCAGCAATTGGCTGCGCAGGTCAGGAGAGGTGTCGATCAAGACAGTTGTTGTACCAGCGTCTGTGATCCTTTCGACTAGTATTGAACATCGACGGCGGCTGTTTTTTGGGTTCGTTGGGTCACATGCGCCCCAGTGGCCGCCTAGGCGTGGCACGCCACCGGATGATCCACAGCCAAGGATTGTAAATTTCAGCTCGGCCATCAGGATGTAGCCTTGTAATTGGCCGCTTTGGTGAACAAACGTTCAAAGTTCGCTTGGGTTTGCGCTGCGAAGTCGACGTAGTCCATACCAAAGACATCCGCCCCAACACGTGCAGTGTGGGCCGTATAGGCTGGTTCGTTGCGCCTGCCGCGATGTGGTGGTGGCGCAAGGTAGGGTGCATCGGTTTCGACCAATATCCGATCAACAGGAGCAGCGGCAAAAATATCGCGGACCTCTTGGCTTTTGGGAAACGTGCTTATGCCTGACATAGATAGATAGAACCCCAGATCAAGCGCCGAACGGGCCAATTCGGGCGAGGACGAAAAGCAGTGCATGACGCAGGTATAGGCCCCAACTGCGTGTTCTTCGGCTAA
The DNA here is from genome assembly GCA_047624005.1 of Ascidiaceihabitans sp. Lineage (GTDB taxonomy): Bacteria > Pseudomonadota > Alphaproteobacteria > Rhodobacterales > Rhodobacteraceae > Ascidiaceihabitans. The sequence goes on along the minus strand of JBLHPE010000069.1, from coordinate 2,071 downwards.
AATACGGGCCATGTCGTCATCTGCGCCGCGCGCGTGGATAATTAGGGGTAGGCCAGTTTCACGCGCTGCTGCGATATGGATACGCAGCGATTGTTTTTGGATGTCTGCGCTTTCTGCAGTGTAGTGATAATCAAGGCCCGTTTCGCCGATTCCGACAAACTTGGGGTGCTTGGACATCGTGACCAGCTCGTCGAACGTTGCAAGCGGTTCCGATGCTGCACTCATCGGGTGTGTGCCTGCCGCGTAGAACACAGGAGCAAATGTTTCGGCTATCGCACGCACTTGCGGTTCTTGGCGCAGTTTGGTGCAGATTGTGACCATGCGTGTGACGCCAGCGGTTTTGGCATTGGCGATCAGTTCCGGCAATTGCCCTTCAAAGTCAGGGAAATCGAGATGGCAGTGGCTGTCTGTTATTTCTGGTGTTTGGGTCATATGGGCCTGTCTGTTTAAGCGGCGGCAGCGCTTTGGATTTTAAATATCGTATCTAGAACGAGGGCAGCAGGGTCAAGGTTCACAGCGCGGCCATGTCGGGCGCGGGCAAGGGCGGTATGACCTACATCTGCCCACGCACGGCCCTGATGTGGGGTACGTGCAAGCCGTAAGAGGATGGCGGCCTCGTTCGGGGCGGCTTCTACAGCGGGTGCTTTGCCTGTGGCCCCTGTGCGGGCAAGGCGGGCCAATGCGATTTCTAATAGGGTAAACAGCAGATCCAGCTTTTCCTCGGCCCCGCGCTGGGCGGCAGCTTCGGCCAAGCGCAATGTGCGGGCGCGGTCCATTTGGGGAAGGGTGCCTAGAATGCCGATGATCTCGGCATAGATTTGTAAGCCACCAAGCAGGGACAGGCGCATCGCTTCACCAACAGAACCACCAGACAGTTCAGCAAGCGCTGCAGCACTTGCATCGACATCAACGTCGGCCTGAAGCATCGCGTTTTGCATTTGCGTGCCATCCAGCGTTCCAAGGCGCAAGGTGCGGCACCGCGATCGGATCGTCGGCAAAAGCCGTGAAGGTTGATGTGTTATCAAGAGCAGAGTGGCGCGTTCGGGTGGCTCTTCCAACATTTTCAACAATGCATTTGCGGCCTGAGTGTTCATATCGTCGGCGGCATCGATGACTACGACCCGACGCCCACCGTCAGTTGCCGACAATTGAAAGAAGCCATTCAGTTTGCGAATGTCATCGACAACGATTTGATCCCGCAGACGGCCTGTTTTTTCGTTCGGAGTGCGTGTGACCGAAACAAGGCCAGGATCAGCACCCACAGCAATGCGCCGTGCGACAGGGTGCTCTGGATCAATACGAAGCGACGTAGGCTGTGCGGGTGCGCCAAACATATCATCCCCACCCGCGTCAGGTGTCGCCAACAGGAACCGTGCGATTGACCATGCAAGGGTCGCTTTGCCGACACCGCGTGGTCCAGTAAGCATCCATGCATGATGCATGCGCCCAGTATTGAAAGCGTCAAGGAAGGCTGCCTCGGCTGCCTCCTGCCCAATTAGGGTCGCGGTTTCGCGTGGGTGCGGTGCGCCGGGGACGCGATCAGGTTCATGTATTTCGTCAGCCATGCCAAAGTTCTAGCACCAGATCAAAGAGGGTGAAATGGCAAAGGCGGTTCTGCGACATTTGCGTTATGGTTTGAGGGCTTGCAAGGCTGCAACACTGTTTTGCAATTCATGCACTGTGGTGCCAGAGCGCGACAAGATACGCAAACCTACGTAATGGGTCAGCAATAAAGCGGACAATGTATCGTTCCCCAAGGCCGTGCGAAATGCGTCCCGCATTTTATTCAAGGATTTATGCACTTGGGCTGCGATTTCTGCATCGTAAGACGCGGGGCCTGCTGCAGCAGAACAAAGCAAACACCCCCTCTGATCCCCCGCGGCAACGGTTTTTGGAATACTCTCCATAACCTGCATAACGCGGTCCCAGCCATTTGGAGTTTGCTCATCTGACAAAAAGAGAACCGCCGCATCCACCTCTGCGTCCTCATATCGATCTAGGATTGTAAGAAAGAGCGATTTCTTATCTTTGAACGCTTTATAAAGGCTGCCTCGGGTCAGGTTCATTCCCG
>JBLHPE010000068.1:0-13647 GCA_047624005.1 Ascidiaceihabitans sp. | reverse complement strand
CTTCGCCGTGCGGGACCATGGACAAACCCACATCCCAAAAGTGGCGCAGTTTTACTCCGGCCAGATCCGGCAAAATGGTGCACTATTGCTCCGGCGACTGGCGCAGTTTTGCTCCGGCGTTGACATCGCCCCTTGCTGCACAGAGCACAGGTTTCGCTTGGGGCTGATATAGACCAATGCAGGGCCCTATGACGGCGTCCCTGTCGCATCGCGGCGCACCCGACCAGGGCGCATCTCACCGCATACTCCCACACAAACAGCCTGCTTCTACCCCTGCCCCGTGACGTCAAAACTCTGCGAGCAACCACAGCAATTTTCCACCTTATCCATGATACCGGCTCGCGCTTCAAACGTATCTTCCTGGCCTTTACTCAGGCAGCATGCAGGCGCCTTAGGCTGCGGCATTTACGGCATTTGCGGCAAATATCCTCTCAAGGATCATGTAAAGACACGTGGCAACATTCAGAACCAAAAATTGGGAGGTTCAGGCCTGAGCTATATAGACAAATCCACTATTCGTAGACCCTGGTTGAGGGCCAGATTTTCTCCATAGCTTGATGTTTTGTTCATTCGGCCACACCTGAATGAGGTACCACAGCTCAAAGGAATGCCTCCATGACAACGACGCCATTGCGTATCGATATTATCTCAGACGTTGTATGTCCGTGGTGCATTGTTGGTTACCGCCAGTTAAAAAGGGCTGCCGAAGCGTCAGGCACGGCCGTAGATATCCATTGGCATCCGTTTGAACTGAACCCCAACATGCCTGCCGAGGGCCAGAACATGGTCGAGCACATCATGGAAAAATACGGCAGCAGTCAGGCTGAATCACATGCCAAACGTGATCGCCTGACAGCAATCGGTGAAGACCTCGACTTTACGTTTTTATTCGCGGACGACATGCGAATGCATAACACGTTTGACACACACCAATTGCTGCACTGGGCGACGCTTAAGGGCAATGGCGACGATCTGAAACAGGCGCTATTTATTGCGCACTTCACCCATTGTCGCAATCTATCCAACCCCAATGTACTCGCCGCCATTGCGTCAGAAGTCGGCCTCGAGCGTGCAGAAGCCGAAGCCATTCTGGTCGATCAGCGTTTTGCTGACCAAGTTCGCGCAGAAGAAAAATTCTGGACCCAGCAAGGTATCACCGGAGTCCCCGCAATGGTTTTTGACCGCCAGCATTTGGTGACTGGTGCACAGGGGGTCGACAATTACGCCAACATTCTATCCCAACTGACACAGGGCGGCGGAGCATCAGAATAACTGCTGTTTACTGCAATCTTCACCATGGCCTGCTGCATGTTCCCTTAAACGAGCGCGATAGCCTCATTTGCCTTTTCATGGGGCGGGGTCATAAACTGACCACTTCAGTGTGCCTCCGGGTGGCTGCTAAGAACTTTATTTTGGGGCAAGAACCGATTACATAAATGGGAAATTATTCTACGTGGGAAATATTGGTTGAAAGATAAAATGGGTCTTTGGCAATGAAAATTAACAGTGCGCGTTTTTTATCTGATTTGCATGCACTGAGGGGCTTTGGTGCATCCGGGGTGGGCAAAGGCGTAGTGCGACCCGCATTTTCTGATGCCGATATCACGGCCCGGTTTTGGCTGGCAGAGCAGTTTGAGGCGGCAGGTTTGCGCGTTCAGATTGATCCGATGGGCAATGTCTTTGGTTTGGCTGAGGGATCATCTTTATTGATGGGGTCTCATTCGGATAGCCAACCAGAGGGTGGTTGGTTGGATGGTGCACTGGGTGTTATTGCTGCGTTGGAAGTTGCGCGCGCTGCCCGCGAAGAAGGCGGGCCAGCGATTTCCGTTGTGTCATTTCAGGATGAAGAGGGGCGCTTTGGTGGACTGACGGGATCGTCAGTTTGGAGTGGCAAGACGTTGCTTGTGGATGCAGATACTGAGCTGGATTATGATGGTATTTCGCTCAAAGATGCGCGTCAGGGGATCGCAGGGCGCGTTACAGGATGGGTTGATCCGGCGCAGTTCAGCGGATTTGTTGAGTTGCATATCGAGCAAGGTCTTACGTTGGATGCCGCTGGTGAGAAGATCGGTGTTGTTACCAAGATTGTTGGAACCCGCGAGATCCCAATTACCTTTGAAGGTCAGCAAAATCATGCAGGTACGACTCAAATGCACTTGCGACGTGATGCTTTCCAAGCAATCGCTGCATTTAATACTTTGCTCAATGACCGGTTGCGCAATGTGGTAACTCCAATGACGGTTTGGACCATTGGGCATGTGACCTTGCACCCCAATGCATCCTCAATTGTGCCTGGCAAAGGCATGTTCACGATGCAGTGGCGCGATGGTGATACGGATCGTTTGATCCAGATGGAAAAAATTGTCCGTGATACCGCGCAAGAAGTTGCTGATACCCGAAACATGAGCGTACACTTTGGCCCGATGTGGGCGCTAGAGCCGGTCGCTATGGACATGAGATTAAAAGCTGCATTGGAGCATGGAGCGAAGGTGGTCGCGCCAGGAAGCTGGCGGTTGATGCCCTCCGGCGCTTTGCATGATGCAACCAATGTGGCACGGCTAATGCCAGTTGCGATGCTCTTTGTGCCGTCAATCGGTGGCATCAGCCATGCGTTTGAAGAAGATACCGATGAGGTGGATTTAGTGGCTGGCGTTGAAGTATTGGCGCAAGCGGTAGCGTCGCTTGGCTAGCTGCGAGCACTCAAAAGCTGTAAATGAGAGTTAGCCCTGACGTTTCGCATCTCATTTATATTATTCACTAACGACAAGGTCGGCTTCGGGCCGATGGTAACAGATGCTGCGCCATGCACATTTCTACATGAAGGGCGGATAGCTGCCGTTCGCTGCAGCTGCGCCAATAGCTGCTTTCGAGTGAGCAGCGCTGGCGGTACAGCCCTGCATCTTGCTTAGAATGACGAAGCGCGTCTTGCGTTCCACAACCGTGCCTATCGCTGAGCGATTGAAAGCCCCCTTGATCAGATCTCCTTCCCAATGGCCGGGAACCAGGCGTGCCTCGATGTCTTCGGGACGATGGATGATGCGGAACGTTTCCGGTACTATAGCTGAGCCCGCTAAGGTCGTGCGTCGCATGCCGCGTTTCGGCTTGGCCTGCCGCAGCGCCTCAATCATCAGCACCTTCAACCCGCCACGTGGTTGAGCGTAGATTGCAGCATAGATCGCTTCGTGACTGATGCGCTGACTGGGATCATCTGGATGCATAAGCAGTAGTCTGGCCGCAATCTGCTCTGGCGACCAGCGCCAATGGATCAGACGGTTGCGCACCCAATCATAAAACGGGGCACCAGGGGCCAATTTCCGCGGCCGACCAGAACGTCGCTGCGCAGTATTATAAGCACGCCGTGCCACCTGAGGGTCGTAGCCACCAGGCACGACGCCCCGCTTCAATTCATGCCCGATAGTGCCGTGATGCCTCCCCAGAAGGAGGCCAATCTCACGCAGGCTTGAGCCCCGTTGATGTTCTACAAAGATTACGCCGCGTTCCTCGGCGTTCAAGTGTTTGTAGTGGCTTTCCATAGCAACATCCTATGCCCTCAGGGCGGAAGCTGTCGCAATTCAATCTTGAGCCTAAGCCATCCAGGCCGGATCTTCGCAGGCTTGAATTGCCGCTCTAATCTTCGGTGTTGTCGTCTCTTGGCTATGCAGTCGAACGAGCATCACGTTTCTCCTTCCGAATGTCCTCTAAAACCGACCTTGCCATGAAAAAGGCCTAACGCCGAGGATCAATGTGATCATCCGGGATGGAACAGTTAGCCACTTGAATCGACTTGTATGCATAGTTTAATTGGAGCGATCCTATGTCTGAGTGAAGCAGCTCATCGCAAATATCAAAAATAAATGAACCGAGAAATTTTTAAATTCAGGTAAAGTATAACATAATCCTTTGTCATTACTCGACAAACACGTGTACGCGTTGGGCAGCATTATTTGCAAAACCAGCCTGATCCCAAGGCGGATCAAGTGGTTGGATATTGCCATTCATATCGCTAGCACGACATCTCAAAATATATTCTCCCGGTTCAGCCTGCCATGACAATGTCCACTTTTGCCACGCATAGCGATGTTTCTTTTCCAAAAGATTTGCTTTTCTCCATTCGCCGGCAACCTCAACTTCGACCTTAACAATTGGAACACCGTCGCCTGACCATGCCCTACCGACCAAATCAACCGCACCTGCTGATACAAAACGCTTGCGCGTCGACCAATCGGGAACCCCGGGCGGAACCATAAGAGATTTAACGCGTATAGTTTGAATGGGGATGCCTAGATCATCTTTATGCACCTTGAAACGATAGGTCTTAACCTGTTGATATCCATCATATGGCTCAGTCAATGCTGTGATATTTGTAAGCCACTTAACGCTTGCCATGCCATACCAACCAGGAACAATGACCCGCAAAGGAGCACCATGTTGAGGAAGCAGAGGTGCGCCGTTCATGGCATAGACCAGCAAAACATCCAGTTCTTTGATTTGAGCAAGTGTTAGACTGCGTCCAAAGAAGTGAGGTTCGCCCATGTCGTAACCGTAGTCCGCGCCGGTAAACGATATCTCGACAACACTGTTTTTAGGGCAAGATCTTTCAATTAAAGGTGCAAGTTTTGTTCCTGTCCATTCAGATGTGCCAACGGCTTCATACATCCAAGGCATAGAATGGGATCGCGGCGAAACACCGGCGCGACCATTGCCAGCGCACTCCATGGTTACCGGCATTGTTTCCGCAGGCAAATTCATAATTTCTGCCATCGACACCTCAAACGGCGCTTCAAATGAACCTGAAAACTTTAATCTATGTGCCTTAGGATCTAACACTGGAACATCAAAGTGATTGAGCAGATAATGACATCCCGTGGGGGTGATATCTAGGGCTAAAGTCTCCAACAAATTCCCACTATTTCGATTTGCCAAACCAACTTCAGCTTGGCTATAAATTCCGTCCACTGTTATTGGCTTATCAGAATAAATCTGAAATGGATTTTTGCTCATTGCTATGCCTATTTTTCTCAGTCAATTGGCGCACGTAATTTGGTATGTTTGGTGACGATACCACCCCGGTTCCCAACTTCAATTGTGCCATAACGTTCCTTGAAGGATTCAGGTAACGGGCGATCCCCTTCAATCGACAGCCATAAGCGCATCAAGTGGCGTCGTTGGCTTGGGTCCGGCCAGTCGAGGAATCCAGTGCGGTCGTGCAGCTGAGAGTGGTTGTAAACAAACTGCATATCCCCCGGCTGCAACTGCATGCCAAAACAAAGTTCGGGATTATTCGCCAAGGCGTCAAACATGTCCAACGCTTCAACATGCTCTGGAGACAGCCTCATGGCGCCTTCAAACCGTTGGGCGCTTTCAATATATTGACGTTGGTAAAAGACGGTCAGATAGCCCTCATACCAACTTAGCACTGGGATCTCCATATAAGGCTTGGCCCCATTTGGAATCTCGCCACGCCGGTCCGTTGCAATCGGATCAAAGAGTTTTTCCAGCAGATCAGGGTGTTCTTGCTTCATCCGATTATAGATTGTTTCCGCACTCACGAGCAGTGATTTTCCACCTTCTCTCGCTTCGCGGATGCATAGCAAACCAACAACATCTGCGCTATCCGTATGAAATGTCTGACGTTCGCAGGTCTGGTAAATGCGACTATTGGGATCGCTTTCATCCGCTCCGATATCACGGACATGGCCCAATATATGCCCCTCTGCATTCTGTGACCGCGCACTGCCCATATGCGCGCCAATGCCGCAAAATATTGTTGCAGCAAAGGCCTTTGAATAACCTGAAATTGGTAGCCCACGCAAAACCTCGAGACCAATGCCGGATAGAAGTTTTTGCTTTAGTTGCAAGATGTGCTCTCCAAATGCTGCGAGTGGAAAGGTCTCTTTTCTGATTTCAGCGACATCCAATCCTAAGCTTAGGAAGTGGGTTGCCGCGGCTTCAAGATCATCAACATCCACTACCGTTAGCTGGTAAAGCCAAGCTTCTGGGGTTTTCACCATATTTTTGCCCAACCATGCAGAAGGCCCTTTAAAGGTCTCGGGACGTGCGTCTGGGGTGGATGGGTTTTGCATTTGAGTTCCTATTTTCTGGTTCAAGAGTTTTGTATGTGCATTGCTTTGCAAAACAAAATGACTAGAACTCATAGACTATGGTAGTTGGCCCCTCACTTGCGCTGCTGCGCGCGCTGCAAAGTATGCAAACGACTGGGAGCGTCTCCCAAACTGCCACTGCGTTGGGTGTTACCCAGTCAGCGATCAGCAGGTCCATTAGCAAATACGAAGACGGTATTGGCCTGAAATTACTGCGCCGTGACGTCCGCCCGCTGACTTTGACTGAGGAAGGCATGTTAGTTGTCGCCCATGCTCTTGAAATTGATCGTTCCATCCGGACGCTGAATGAACGGCTGAAGACCCTAAAACAAGGTAAAGGAGGTATAGTGCGTATCGGATCTTTTGGACCATCTGGGTCAACGCGCATCCTTCCTGATCTTATGGCTCAATTTGCCAAGTGCTATCCGGGGATTTCAATGAGCATTCTGGAAGGGTCCGATGAGATGACGCGAAAGGATCTGGTCAAGGGTAATGTGGACGTAGCCGTTCTGGGGCACCCAATTGATGAATTCGATGCGATACCGATAGCTGCGGACCAATTGGTGGCGCTTGTTCAAGATGGGTCCGCTTTATCTAAAGAATCCACTATTGGTCCTGCAGACTTGGCTGGTGCGCCTTTTGTGATGACCTTGGCAGGCAGTGAGGTCGCCATTCTGGAGTGGTTCGAGGGAGCCGCAACTACTCCAGATATAAAGCATCGTATACAACAAACCCATTCAATACTTGCACTGGTTAGAGCCGGAATGGGAAATGCTGTTGTTACCTCCCTGTCACTGCCGGAAGACGTACAAGGCGTGTCGGTAAAGCCGTTGCGCCATATACAGATGCGTCAAATCTATCTGGCGAAAAAACCCGTGCTCGCAAACTCCAAGGCAGTGAGCATTTTTTGGGATTTTTTAAGCCAAACAAGGACTTTCGGTTAACATTATGATATCTGTCATCCGCTGCGTGGCGCACCATAATAATATCCTGCGCTCCCAGCTCGTTGGTTTATCCAGACACCCTTAGAAGAGGCACCTAGGTGTTCGTGATCCACGCGCACGTTTACGTCCGCTGCGCCGCCTGACACCCAGTTTCTCCTCAGTATAGAGCCGGTACAGCTTCTTATGGTTCATGATCATTCCTTTGCGCTCCAAAAGTACGCCGATGCGGCGATAACCGAACTGCCGTCGCTTGCTGGCAATCGCCTTCATCTCTTTGCGAACTTCAGGATTATCCGGCGGTAGATCGCGCCGGACGGTCTTGGGGTCGACACCAACAAGCCTGCACGCCCGACGCTGCGAGATATCGTGATCCCGCATTGCCAAACGTGCCGCAGCCCGTCGCACATTCGGTGCCGTCAGCTCTTTCCCAGCAAATCCTTCAGAACAACATTGTCGAGCATCGTATCCGCCAGCAGGCGCTTGAGCTTGGCGTTCTCGTCTTCGAGTGATTCTAGGCGGTGGGTATCAGAAACGTTTATGCCACCATACTTGGCTTTGAACTTGTAGAACGATGCAGGGCTGAGACCATGCCTCCGGCACACCTCAGCAGTTGGCATCTCAGCTTCTTGCTCTTTGATCATCCCAATAATCTGGGCCTCGGTAAAACGACTCTGTCGCATCTGTTTGCTCCTTCAAAGGTTGAGCAAACTCTACATTAAAGTGAGGGGAATTTCGGGGGGGCAGTTCACCCTATATAACCGCTGGAAGCGTTGGAGTGACATGGGCATGTTCGCACGGATCATGATGGGGCTGGCAGAACGGGCCCCTGATAATAAGACAATCTCGATTGATGCAACCTACCCCAAAGCGCACCGCACTGCCTCAAGCCTGGGGTTAAAGAAAGGGGGCGTGGGCGTCTGATAGGGCAGACCAAGGGCGGCTGAACTCTGAAATGATCAAAGAAATTACAAATACTTTTCACACTCTACTATTTATTGACCCTGATACGTTGTCATTACAATGGCTGTAAATTAACAAACATTCATAAATGTTTGTTTTTAAAGTAATCTGTGTTTAGATCATTGTATTAGAAAAGGGATGCATGTGACTGACGACGCTAAAACCCAACAAAAAGAAAGTGTTGAGGCTATTTTAGAGCCGAATCGTCGCACTCAACACCAGCGTTCAAGCGAAACGATTGAGCGTCTTTCCCAGGCGACCATCGCGCTTATGACCGAAGTCGGCTTCGTCAATATGACGACTACGAGTATCGCCGCACGCGCTGGAGTCTCACGCGGTGCGATGTTGCATCATTTTTCCAACAAGGTTGCTTTGGTGACCTATGCCACGGGTGAGATGTGGCGTGGCGTTGTTGACTACACTGATGACTTGCGCTGCCAATCCGACCCTGAAAATTGTGACCCGGAAGGCTTCGTTGAAGCTCTTTGGGCAGGTGCTATGGCGAAATCACACGTCTCGGTTTCAGTCGACATGATGTTGGCAGCAAACGGTAATCCTGTTTTGCAGGCGCATCTCGATAAATGGGTCGCAAGGATGTTTGACAGCTACCGCGCGGCTGGCCGGTACGCGTTTGGCCAAGCAGGTCTGTCGCTTGCGGAATGCGACGCGCTCATTGCTACAGTGGCGTCTACTTTGCGCGGGCAACGTGTTGCTCAAATGCTGGCACCTGATCCTGCTGCTGCCAAAGCTGTTCGCTCGATGCTCGCAAAACTTCTACGTGATCAATTGAAGAGGAACGCTCAATGACGGCGCTACTATCAGCTAAAGGTTTGTCACGTAGCTTTGGTGGTGTGCATGCAGTCCGTGATATGGGCGTTGAGGTTCGAGAAGGCTCCATCACTGGGCTGATTGGGCCAAATGGTGCAGGTAAATCTACCTTGTTTAACCTCCTTAGTGGCGTAATTCGTCCACAATCAGGCACCGTCGTCTATAACGGTGAGGACATCACCACACTTGCACCATTTCGGCGCGCAAGACGTGGCATGATCCGCACATTTCAATTGTCGCGTGAATTCGGGCGTCTTACCGTGCTCGAAAACCTGATGCTCTCGCCACAGATGCAGCTAGGCGAGCGGCTCTGGCCCCTATTTTCGCGTCCCAGTGCAGTGGCGCGGGGCGATGCTGCGGTCTATGGTCGCGCCGAAGAAGTGATGGAGATCGCCGCTCTGACGCCGCTACGTGATGCTTATGCCGCTGACCTATCAGGCGGGCAGAAAAAGCTACTAGAGTTAGCGCGCACTCTCATGATCGACTGTGACCTGATCCTACTGGATGAACCCGGCGCAGGCGTAAACCCCGCCTTGATGGGAACGCTGACGGAAATGATCCACCGCTTAAACGCAGATCACGGCAAGACTTTCCTGATCGTCGAACACGACATGGATTTGATAGGGCGGCTTTGCAATCCAGTGATTGTGATGACCGAGGGCACGTTTCTGACCCAAGGCGTGTTTGACACGATCCGTGACGACCCACGCGTCATTGAAGCCTATCTTGGAGGAATGGTTGATGTCTGAGGCTATCTTGACGGTCAAGGATTTGCGCTCCGGCTACGGGCGTACTGTGATCTGCGACGAGATTTCGCTTTTAGTTGAGGCAGGCAGAATTACCTGCATTATCGGGCCGAACGGCGCCGGGAAATCGACACTCTTGAAAACTATCGCTGGGGTCATCCCTGCTATGTCTGGCAGCATCCGCATTGCCGGTTCCGAAATCGCAAGTCAGCCACCAGCGCAAGTGGCGCGGTCTGGAATGGCCTACGTTCCGCAAGAGGCGAACGTGTTTCGCGCTCTAACCACCCACGAAAACCTCGCTATGGGCGGTTGGATTGACGAAAGCCGTACGCGCCCTGGTCGTGACAAAGTTTATGAGATGTTTCCTGATCTCAAATCTTTGGCGCAGGTCCCAGCAGGGAACCTGTCTGGGGGGCAACGCCAGATGGTCGCCTTTGGTATGGCGTTGATGCTAGAGCCGCGCGTCCTGTTGCTTGACGAACCATCTGCCGGCCTTTCACCATTAATGGTTGGTCAAATGTTTGATACTGTTCGCCGCGTCAATGAAAGTGGCGTGGCAATTCTGATGGTCGAGCAAAATGCAGTACAGGGATTAAGAATAGCGCATGACGGCATCGTCATGGCTTCGGGCCGTATCGCGATGAATGCGCCTACGGCAGAATTACTAGAATCCAAAGATGTCTCAGAACTATATTTGGGGTCGCGCACATGAGCTTGCAGATTTTCGTAAACGCGTTCGTTAATGCAGCCCTGATCGCCCCACCTGCTATGGCTTTCTCGCTGCTGTTCGGCATTCTGCGCTTTCCAAATTTTGCGATCGGCGGCTACATCACTGTGGGTGCCTTTGCTGCATATACGCTCAACGTTTCACTTGGGCTGCCGTTAGCCTTGGCCGCTGCGGGTGCAATGGCGTTCACTGGCCTTGTCGTTTGGCTCGCTCATGTGCTTGTCTTTCGCCCAATGGAAAGCCAATCCTCAGTAACGCTTCTGGTGGTTTCCATCGCACTGACATTGATTTTGGAGAGCATCGTGCGCTTGTTCTTCTCAGCCGATGTTCGCGGCTTCGACATCCCACTCGAGCGCCCATGGAAATTCTTGGGCGCACGGATTACGACTGAACAAATTGAGATCATAATCTGTGCAATTGTGCTTGCCACCTGTCTGCATATCCTGCTGCACCATACTCGGATCGGACGTGCAATGCGATCGGTCTCCGATAACCCGATGCTTGCCTCTATTCGCGGTGTCGATGCTGCAAAGGTTACCGCGTTTACGACAGTTTTGTGTGGCGCGATGTTTGGGCTGACGGGCGTGTTGGCGGGCCTCGATCTTGTGATCGAACCGCTGATTGGATGGAATCTGACCATTCCAATTTTTGCCGCCGCAATCCTCGGTGGGATTGGCTCCCCGTACGGCGCTATCCTCGGTGCATTGATGCTGGGTCTTGCCGAAGAGCTAACCGTCTTGGTCTTGCCCTCAACGTATAAAATCGGTGTTGGTTTCGTCATCATAACGGTGCTGCTTCTGTTTCGCCCTCAAGGTCTTTTTGGTACAGCGGAGATCAAAAAATGAGTGCATACCTTATTTCCATGGCCACATATGCGGGCTTTTTTATGATCCTTGCTTTGGCTTTAAATTTGCAATGGGGCCTGACCGGAATGGTCAATTTCGGCATCGCAGGATTTTATGCGCTTGGGGCATACACTTCTGGCTTGCTGTCGGCCAAAGCTGGCTGGCCTTTGGGCGTGACGATACCAGCAGCGGTTCTGGTCGGGTTGGTCGCAGGTGGGCTTGTCGCACTTTTGTCAATGCGATTGCGAGAGGATTTTCTGGCAGTTGTTACATTGGGGGTCGGCGAGATGATCCGTCTCGTCCTACTTAATGAGGATCAAATAACTGAGGGCCCACGCGGCTTGCGTATCGAAGCACAGCCCTTTCGTGATATGATCAGCGTAGACTCTTACCCGTTTTTCTATCTTTGCCTTGTAGCTCTGAGTGTCGCAGTAATCTTTCTTATCTGCGAGCGTATCCGCACGAGTCCGATGGGTCGCACGCTGCGCGCGATCCGTGAGGATGATGTGGTCGCGGGCGTCTTGGGCAAAAACGTGTTTCGCCACCGTGTGCAAATATTCGCACTTGGCGGCGGGTTCATGGGGTTAGCTGGTGCGCTCTATGCGCATTACACCCAAAATATCAGCCCCGAAGTTTTTATGCCAATGGTTGCCATGTTCATATGGATGTCTGTAATCGTGGGCGGTGCAGGCAACAATCGTGGCCTTCTGATTGGCGCAGGTACCGTCATCATGTTTCTTGAAGGAACGCGGTTCATCGGCGACGTGGCGCCATGGCTTGACGCTGAGAAGATGAGCTCACTTCGCATTATCACCATTGGGATGTTGCTGATCGTCACGCTGCGCGTGCGTCCCCGTGGACTGCTACCCGAGCCGAAGTTTATCTACCAAAAACCTAAAGACGCCGGAAAACCGGTGCGTTCAATAACCTGACAAGGAGAAGACACTATGACTATGATCCTTAGCATGACCCGTCGCAGCCTTCTGGCTGCTGGAACGGCAACTCTTTTCACACCCGCGATCCTGCGCGCTCAGGACGGTGCAATTGCCATTGGCTCTCTTACCCCCAATACTGGAGGTGGTGGTCCCTTCGGGCCCAACATTACTGCCTCCCACAAGCGTGTAGCCGAGGCTGCTAACGCATCTGGTGGTATTTTGGGTCGTCAAATTCGCATCTTTCAAGAAAACTCAGAGACCAACCCTGAAACCGCCGTACGTGCTGCTGACAAGCTGATCAACATAAATGGCGTGAACGCCATCTTGGGCACATGGTCATCATCCGTTACGTTGGGTGTCATGCCAAAATGTCAGGCTGCTGGTGTCTTGCAAATGTGTACCTCGTCATCATCGGACATTCCTGTGGCTGATGAAAAAGGGTTGGTGTTCAACTTCCAGCCATTATCGCCCATCTGGGGCCGTGCGATTGGCAATCTCGTCAAAGCGCGCGGGATTGAAAGCTACGGCTTGATGGCGCTCAACAATGATTTCACCCGCTCCATGATGGATGGGTTTATCGAGATCGTTGGCACTGAAACGTTGGTTTCTGAGCCATTCTTTTATAATGCACAGCAATCAAGCTACCGGTCGGAAGTCACTCAACTGATCGCCAATAACCCAAAGGCAGTCTTCGTTCCATCCTACGTCACCGATTTCACTGCCATCTATAAAGAACTTTACCGTCAGGGCTATGAAGGCACAGTCATCACCACATCGCTCTCAACCGGTACACAATTCAAGGACGTTGTTGGTGATGCAGCTGATGGGATCGTTCACGGCTTTCCCGTGCCTGCAATTAATTCACCCGCTTATAAGCAATACCTGGGCGAAGTAGGGCTACTGGATACAGGATCGGTACAACACCCGTTCGGCACAGCTGGGCGCGATCAGATGACGACACTGCTTCTTGCGATGGAAAAGGCTGGTGCAACGGACGGTCCCAGTGTGGCAGAAGCAGTTTGGGATGTCACAACTGGTGGCGGAAAAACTGTTGTCTACAACCTCGCAGACGGTTTGGCAGCCTTGCGTGCCGGCCAAGAGATCAACTATTCTGGTGCATCAGGTTCCATTGAATTTGATGATGAAGGCATGGTCTTAGGCCGAGACTTCCAACTGTCCGAAATTAGGGGTGGTGAAGATGTGGTAGTCGAACGTCTCGAATTCTAGACTAATAGGGGCCCCAACGTGGGCCCCTCCCAATACCAAGGAGAAGAACAATGGCACGCGTGAGTGATGTTGATATTTCGAAAGTTCCCGACGATGTTCGTCCGATCTACGAACGTTATGCCCGCGATTACGGACCTTTTCTCAATCAGGTGAAGGTCTTCGCTCACCGCCCACCTGCGCTTAAGCATATCATGGGTCTGCTACTCGAACTCTACGATGAGGCAATTTTGCCCAAGCGATATCTTGAAATTGCGCTGGTCACTGTTTCGACGATCAACCGTTGCGAATATTGTATCGCTCATCACGCACCGCGTGCGGTTCAACACGGCCTACC
>JBLHPE010000067.1:0-13732 GCA_047624005.1 Ascidiaceihabitans sp. | reverse complement strand
GTTAAACCACTGGTCGTGGCTATCCTCACCGCATCACGGCGAAACTCATCTGTGTATCTCTTTGCCATTCGTTCTCTCCTTCATAGCAAACATTGCTCGAAAGAGACCGGAACTAAACCGTGACAAGACCAGAGTGATGATGGTTCCCTGAGTTCACGTACGATACAGTTGTTCGCTTTGATCACCGTCCTCAGTTTAGCACCTGGCTTGGCAATTATGATTACTTGCTTTCCGTTCATCGTGACGGTTTTGTCAATATTAAGACAAGCAATCGGACTTCAATCATCTCCGCCAAATATGATGATCGTTAGCCTTGCTCTTTTCCTCACTTACTTTGTAATGGAACCGGTTTTTACGGTCGCTTGGCAACAAGGCTTGGAGCCATTCACAAACCAGCAGATCGACGCAGAAACAGCATTTGTAAGAACTCTTGAGCCATTCCGAAAGTTCATGGCCTTGCGTTTGGACCCCGATACATATGCCGAAATGGCAGCGTTAAGACCGGACACCCAAGACACCAACTTGAGTCCTGAGTCACCTTTGTCTGTTTTAGTGCCTAGTTTCTTGCTGTCCGAAATTTCGCGTGCTTTCCAGGTTGGTTTCTTGGTGTTTCTTCCTTTCTTGATTATCGATCTTGTTGTGGCAGCCGTTCTTATGTCGATGGGAATGATGATGGTGCCGCCTGCAATTGTCTCACTACCATTCAAATTAGCATTCTTTGTTGTCGCTGATGGTTGGAGTTTAATTGCGGGAAGCCTCGTTCGAAGTTATTTCTAAAGAATACCACTGTCCCAAAGCTTCCTTTTAAAGGAGACATTTGTTTCACTTTGTGTAACTTATTTGGAAACTTGATTGATTGTTGCTTGAATATAATTGGATGATATTTGCCCTCACGATCGGTTGCTTTTTTTTCGCTTGCGGTGTTTTTAGTTGGTACAATCGCTTTTCTGATCTTGGCCAAAGATACGCCGCTAAATAGCGCTTGGAATCCACAGGTTCCTTTGAGGATTGGTGATCCAATCACTCCCTTGACGAATTTTAAGTTCAATCGCGCTTTGCGAAATGATGCGGCATGCTATGAGGCATTACAGACGGGCGCAAAATTTGCAGAGCTACCAGAAAAGAAGGAGGGCGCTTCATGCGGAATTCGCGATCACATTTTACTGACATCACTAAATAAAATGCGGATCAAACCTGTACATACAAGGTGTCAAACAGCATTGCGCTGGGCAATGTGGGCAGAGCATGTGGTGCAGCCGGCTGCTGTTCGTCTCCTGAAGACAAGTGTTTTAGAAACCCACCACCTCTCGAGCTACAATTGTCGGAAAATTCGGACCTTTAGGGGTAGTAAGGATCGAATGAGCACCCATGCAACAGCAGAGGCTATAGATGTATCGGGGTTCAATTTGGCGGATGGGAACAAGATATCCTTACGCAAAAATTGGAATGGTACGGGGCCTTCCGCGAAGTTTCTAATGGATATTCGAGATGGCGCTTGTGATTGGTTCCGCGTGACGCTTGGTCCCGAATTTAATCAGCTACATGCCGATCATTTTCACCTACAGCATACTGGGCTGGGGTTGTGTCGATAAACTTGGGGCCGCACCTGTGCAAGTTTGCTGAAATATTTCCCCTTTGTTTTAGCGAGATTGGATTCTATCATTATGCGCAAGGCCTGAAAGCATGGCCAGTCCAAGGTGGGAGAATTTCAATGGGCAAACGTGACGACTTGATCGTACAATACGCAGACGACCTTAAAAATAAATGCGGTATGACGCCGGACATGGCTCTGTTGACCAAAGTTACAATCGGCTGTGGTCCTGCAATTTACAATGCGGACGCTTCGACAGTTGCTGGCTCGCAGTCTTCTGAATTAGAAACAGTGAAGAATAACTTCCTTATTAAAAAATTGGGCCTCGCTGATGGTCCTCAACTGATGGAAGCGATCAACTCTGTTATCGAAGTTTATGGTCGCTCTGAGCGTAGTAAATACCGTGCAGTGGTTTATTATATGCTGACCAAGCATTTCGGCAAAGAAGCTGTTTACAGCTAAGATTTTGATATAATTAAAGAAAGGGCCTGCTTGATTAAGTGGGCCCTTATCTTTTGAACAACATTTTATGTAGTCAAAAATTGATATTTGAGTGCTGAAAGTGTATCAATAACTCATCCGGCCAGTATGGCCAGAACTGATATCATATACATGTGCGGTGGTTATGGGAGCACATGGGGTGAAGAAGGGTTCTGGTATATTGCTGGAACCCTTCATTTTTAAAATAACATCAGCACTGCGCCAATTACGGTGCAACCAAATGTTGCGTATCCGCCATCGATCATCGTCAATGCGCGCGGCTTGCCGCCAAATCCATGAAATGTTGCAATCCATGGTGTTACTAGGAACAGGCCGATGCCAAAGCCAGAAATGGCTCCTTTACCAAAGGAATCAATGCCACCGAGGGCAAAAATATGGCGCATCATGCCTGCTACTAAAACAGCTGCTATAAAGCTTGTGATATAGGGCAACGGATCGGACCGGTTTGCAGGTTGTCCATCCTTATCTAAAGCTACACCAGATGCGGCCATCCATGGCTTTGCCAGCGCCATATACCAGACGGCCCCAAATGCAAAATTGGCGATCGCTGCCAGAACTACGCTAAAAAATCCCATATCAGTCCCTCATTATTTTTTGTTATGGCCTAAGGGTGCTCCAAATAGCTGGAATTACCTAGCCAGAAATTTCTGCGAGCTCGCAAATGATGTCCCATTCGGCATCATTAACAGGCTGTACCGACAATCTAGAGTTCCGAACTAAGATCATGTCATCCAAACGCCCATCGGCCTTTATCATTTCAAGTGTTACTGGTGACTTGACCGGTTTATCGGCTTTGATATCGACGCATTCCCACCGTTCGTCATCCGTTGTGCTGTCAGAATGGGCCTCGGCAACTATCGACACGATTCCAACAACTGCCTTTTCAGATTGTGAATGGTAAAAGAAACCAAGGTCACCAATCTTCATCTGGCGCATGAAATTGCGCGCTTGGTAGTTGCGAACGCCATCCCATTCTTCGCCATCCGCCCCTTTTTCGGTCTGGTCATCCCAGCTCCATTTTGCAGGTTCTGATTTAAACAACCAATACGCCATTACCCGATGACCTTATTCCAAGGCATCAGTGTCACTTCGCGAAACAACCCTGCATTTGCATAGGGATCATTTGCCGCCCATTTTTGTGCAGCTGCCAGATCGGTTACGTCCAAGATAATAAGGGACCCACACATTTCGCCAGCCTCATTCAGAAAAGGTCCCGCCTGCTGAACAACATCACTGCTTTTAAGGTAAGTGACGTGGGCATCGCGGTTCGCTTTCCGTAATTCCAAGGCACCGTCTTTGTCGTAGGCCATTAGGGCAACAAGCATTTTATTCCTCCTTCAAGGGTCGTGATAACAGATGTTCCATTTCAATGCTGACAGTAGAGTGTTCGCTTACAATTGCTGCGATACTCTGAGTGATTGGCATGTCTAGATTATGTTTTTGGCTCAATAACCTAACGGCAAGTGAAGTCGCGGCACCTTCGACAGTCGCTGTAGCGTCAACTTGTTCCCCAGCGCCCAAAGCCAGCCCATATTTGTAGTTTCGTGACAATTCAGATGTACAGGTAAGCGTAAGATCCCCAAAACCTGACAGTCCTGCCAAAGTTTGTGGATGGGCACCGAAGTGCATTGCAAATCTGTTCATTTCTGCAAATCCACGGGTCATCAAAGCGGCACGCGCACTTTCACCCAATCCCGCGCCAATTGCGGCGCCACAAGCGATTGCCATGACATTCTTTAAGGCACCACCCAATTGCGCCCCGACAATGTCATTGGTGCGATAAAGGCGCAGAGCAGTGGTTGATAGCCGCGTTTGCAATTTAGCGCAGATGCGATCATCAGCGCAGGCGACGCTCAGGGCGGTGGGCAAACCACGTGCGATATCAGCCGCAAAACTTGGTCCGGTCAATACTGCTGCTGACGCACTTGGTATCAATGCTTCAATAAGGTCTACGGGTCCGCGGCCTGTTGCCTGATCAATGCCCTTACAGCACGCGACCAATTGTTTGCCCGCTAGTACCCGTGCATTATCATTCAAAAAATCCCCCAATAGTTGCATGGGTACCGCTATTAGAATGAGATCGTTTTTTACCGCATCATTCATCGATGCCGTGACTTCAAGGTTTTCAGGAAAACGTGCATCGGGTAGCCGTTGTTTGTTCTCGCGATCTGCTTGCATGTTATGGACCTGCACACCGTCTCGCGCCCATAATGTCACGTGATTTTTTTTGCCTAAGGCAATTGCTAAACTTGTTCCAAAAGCACCGGCACCTAGAATTGAAATACTCACGCTTTGGCCCCTTTCTTTCCATGCCCCAACATTGTCGGGCTTGATGTGTCCAGTGGCATACGTGGTTTGGCCGAAAGGTCCATGTCGTCGGGTTCGCGATCAGGCATCTGGGCCAAAGCCGCATAGGCGATCATGGCCGCATTGTCAGTACATAATGCTAAAGGTGGTGCGATAAACCCCACCACAAGATCGGCGCAAACGTCTTTTAGAGCTGTGCGAATTTCCATATTTGCAGCCACCCCCCCAGCCACACAAAGTGTTGGCTGAGGGGGCGACAATTTCAAAAACTCAGCTATCGCACGACGGCCTTTTTCAGCGAGAACATCAGAGACGGCGGTTTGGAACCCAGCGGCCAAGTCTGCTTGATCTTGGGGTGTTAAGCCCTTGTTCGTTGCAATGACTTCATCGCGCGCGCGCAACGCTGCAGTTTTCAAACCAGAAAAGGACATATCACACCCGTCCCGATCCAAAAGAGGGCGGGGCAGTCTAAATCGCTTCGGATCGCCGTGCTTGGCACATCTCTCGATTTCAGGTCCACCCGGTTGATCAAGTCCAATCAGCCGCGCAACTTTATCGAATGCTTCGCCCGGCGCGTCATCAATTGTGCCCCCTAGTCGGCGAAACGTTTGTGCATCATGTGCGATTAGAAACTGACAGTGCCCACCCGAAACCAGTAGCATCAGGTAGGGAAAAGAAACGTTGTCTGTCAGGCGCGGCGTTAATGCGTGGCCTGCTAAATGGTTGACACCGTAAAGCGGCTTACCAGTTGCTGCTGCAAGCCCTTTTGCAAGCATAACACCTGAAACAACACCACCTATCAAACCAGGGCCTGCCGTCACAGCAATTGCGTCGATTTGGTCCATGCTAAGCTGCGCCTTTTGCAGTGCTTCAGCCACGCTCACGTCTAACTTTTCAACATGCGCACGGGCTGCGATTTCAGGTACAATACCGCCGAAAGCTGCATGTAAATCGGCCTGCCCAACAACAATGGATGATACCAATTCCGCCGATCCGCCAGGATAACCGCGCACCACCGCCGCTGCGGTGTCATCGCAGCTGCTTTCAATCCCTAGGATGTTTAATTTTTTAGGCACCCGCGGCTCCATTGCGTCGACTTCACGCCCGAGGTATCACTCTAACCCGTGGCGAACAATGAAAAGCACCCGCAGATCAATCTGCTTTTGACCCGTCCGATGGCGGGCTCAAACGCGTTTTGGACTGGGTTAAAGGTTGAAACGCGTCAGGTGTTAAATCCAATTTT
This sequence comes from Ascidiaceihabitans sp., assembly GCA_047624005.1. GTDB lineage: Bacteria > Pseudomonadota > Alphaproteobacteria > Rhodobacterales > Rhodobacteraceae > Ascidiaceihabitans. The sequence continues at coordinate 8,090 of JBLHPE010000067.1, read as the reverse complement.
CAGCCCACTCACAAAGATTGTTCCGATCATCCAAAAGTTTGAGATTCTGGGCCCTGTCATCTTCTCATCCGTCAATGGTGTGGAAAATGGCCCAAAGGGCAGTGGACGTCAGGCGTATTGTGTTGGGGCAACAACAACGAAGGCGGCATTGGTGGCGGGCTGGTGCGCGGTCCAGTCCGGTGAGACGGCGGATCAGCTTGTAGCGAACCTTATGAAATTATCCGATATTGCGCCCTTAACGCATCTTTCGGGTGTTCATACCCGCGGGAACATTTCAGAAAGGTTGTCTGAAGCGGGACATCCTACCCGCCGTTTGGCAGTCTACGATCAGGAGATATGTGCATTTTCAGGGCAAGCACATGAGGCATTAGTGTCAAATTTCCCCTTGCTGGTTCCCCTTTTTTCCCCACGAACTGCGCAAAGCTTTAGTGGTCAAGTTAAGGGGAAGCCACCGTTGCATATTATCGCAATGAGCCACGAGATTGCGGATCAAGTTAAAGACCTAAAGCCGCAAATGTTAACTGTGTCAGATCGACCAACACGTTTGGCTATGATTGATGCGGTTCAAAAGGTAGCATCTGGTATGACCTTGGGTTGAGGGGCGACAGGTGCCCGCGTAGAGTAAAGTAAGTTGTTTCAAATGTTCCGAGAAGATTCGGGAAGGTGGTAGTGTGGCTAAGAAAAAGAACCCTATTGAAACCACCGATGTGGTCGAGATTGAAGATGCTGTAACAGAAGAAATTGCGGAGCTTGATGAGCCAGAGATTGCTGTTGAAGTCGCCGATATAGACACTGTAGATGCGGAAATAGATGCAATTGTTGATCCAGTTGCAGAAGCGATTGTGGATGACGGTGATGCGCCAATTACGTCGGTATCTAATGAGCCGGAAAAATCAACTACTCTCCCCCTTATTTTTGGCGGTGTACTGGCTGTAATTATTGGTTTTGCGGTAGCCCGATCTGACTTGATTGATAACTTCCTGCCGCCTTCCTGGCGCTTAGATGCAGGCGAAGTTGCGCTTCAGAATCAGATTACATCGTCACAATCTGAAATTGAGACTTTGAATGAAAAGGTGGCGGCGATTTCATCTGAATTGGCGAACGCTTCAACACCTACACAGGATGTTGTCGACGCCCTGACTTCACAAATTGATACATTAGTGGACCGTCTCGAAGCAATTGAGGAACGTCCAATAACGACAGGCAATAGTGGCACTGATCTTAGTGGTGATTTTGCGACATTGCGTGGCGTTGCAGAAAAACAGCAAGCTGAGATTGACGCCCTTTTGGCAGACGCGCGCCTTGAAAAGCAGACGTCGCAAGATGCTGCCAGCAACACTTTGGCGCGTGCTGCGGCAACAAGGATTGCTGCGGCAATTGAAAGTGGTACACCCTTTGCCGCAGCTCTTGGCGATCTCGAGGCGACGGGTATGTCCGAAATACCCGAGGTTTTGCGCACCGTTGCAGCAGATGGTGTCATTACCTTAGCTTCACTTCAGGACGTGGCTCCAGATGCATCTCGTGCAGCTTTGGCTGCAAGCCCAACGGACGCAAATGCGGGTTTCGGTGGATTTCTAAAGCGCCAACTAGGTGCGCGATCCGTAGCGCCGCGTGAAGGCAACGATCCTGACGCTATTTTGTCCCGTGTCGAAGGTGCAGTGCACCAAGGTCATCTTACAGACGCGCTGGCAGAGGCAGAGGCTCTGCCGCAGGAAGCTAAGTCTGCGATGTCGGACTGGCTGGATAATGTAGCAACCCGTTTGGCAGTCATATCAGCATCAGAGGCGTTAATGCAGCGCCTTGCAGCGAACTAAGGAAATATTATGCTTTGGTCACTTATAAAGATCGTCCTGTTCGTTTGTATCGTCGCTGTGGCTGCGTTAGGGGCTGGCGCGTTGTTAGAAACCGACGGTGGTATGCGGGTAGAATTCGCGGGAACTGAATACTCTCTTGGCCCGTTAGAGACTGTTGTCGCACTTATTGCGTTGGTCTTTGCTGTTTGGGTTTTCCTGAAATTATTGGGCCTACTGGTTGCCGTTTGGAAATTTCTGAATGGAGATGAAACAGCCTTGTCGCGGCATTTTGAGCGAAACCGACAAGCCAAAGGATACGACGCGTTGGCTGAGGGTATGATGGCCCTTGCGTCTGGCGAGGGTCGCACCGCCATGGCGAAGGCTGCGAAAGCAGAGAAATACCTGAACAAACCCGAATTGACGAACTTGCTAACGGCGCAAGCTGCAGAACTTGCTGGTGATCGTAAGAAGGCTGAAGAAACCTATCGTAAACTAGTTGCAAATGATGCCACTCGTTTTGTTGGTGTACGTGGGATCATGAAGCAAAAGCTTGCGGATGGGGATACAGCGACGGCCCTCAAACTGGCGGAAAAGGCTTTTTCTTTGAAGCCAAAGCACGAGGACACACAGGACGTTTTGCTGAAGCTACAAGCTCAGTCTCAGGACTGGACCGGTGCGCGCGAAACCCTGAATGCAAAGCTGAAACACGGGAATTTGCCACGTGATGTACATAAGCGGCGCGACGCCGTTTTGGCCCTATCAGAAGCACGTAAGGTTTTTGGTACTGACCAAACAATTGAATCACGTGAAACTGCTATAGAGGCAAATCGCCTGTCGCCTGATTTGATACCAGCGGCAGTGATGGCAGCGCACGGCTATATCGAGCAGGGCCAAAAGAAGTATGCCACTCGGGTGATTAAGAAAGCTTGGGATGTCTCACCTCACCCTGACTTGGCAGCTGCTTACGCTGCAATCGAGCCTGACGAAGAACCGAAAGCGCGATTGAAACGTTTCACGACATTGACCAAAGGCCAAGCCAAGCACTCGGAATCTAGAATGCTGATGGCAGAGCTACATATGGCGAACGAGGATTTTCCAGAAGCGCGTCGCGCCCTTGGTGATCTATTTGAGACTGATCCGACAGCACGGTCTGCGACTTTGATGGCAGCAATTGAACGTGGCGAAGGGGCTGGAGACGCTGTTGTCAAAGGTTGGTTGGCACGCGCACTATCACTGCCACGTGGCCCACAGTGGATTTGCGGAAATTGCCAACATATCCATTCCGAATGGACCCCTATGTGCGAAAATTGTGATAGCTTTGATACCCTGTCTTGGAAATCACCACCACAATCTGAGGTCGCCATGCCCAGTGGTTTGCAAATGCTGCCGCTGATTGTTGGGACTGCCAGCGAGAGTAGCACGGATGTGATTGTAATCGAGGACGCGGAGATTGTTGAGGATGAGGTGAAGCCTGCAGACAAATAATGTCGCAGGCCCACAACCCATCATTTCGGTTTTGAGCCTAGTGCTTTTAGTTCGACAAGAGCACTAGATTATAGATTGCAACAATCGCAATCGGAATAACTGTTAATACAAAACCGCCTGCACGCGCAGGCGCGTTGTTTTCAGAAAATGCCAAGGCGTACCCATGTGCCAACCGGGCAATCATGAACGTGGCGGCCAGAGCTCCCATTATATAAGAATTGCCGTTTTGCAATTCGCCAATAAGTATCAAGATCACAAACAACGGTGCAAATTCGGTCAGATTGGCCTGTGCACGAATGGCGCGAGTCAAAGGCATATCCCCGCCGTCCCCTAAGGACTGACCAGATACTCCTCTGGCTTTGACGACCTTGACTGTCAGCACCAGCAACCAAAGACCAAGGCCGCTTGTTAACATAGTGGTAATTGGGATCGAAAGTTCGGGCATTGGTTCATTCCTGTAAGTAAGTTAGAATTATTGAGATGGTTGTCTGGCGCAAAGACTTCAATGGCAGCATGTGTCAAATCACCCAAACGTAAAACGCCCCCGCATGACTGCGAAGGCGTTTCAAATTTTAACCGAAGTTATAGCTTAGTAACGGTAGTGTTCTGGCTTGAATGGGCCGTCAGGTGAAACACCAATGTAAGCGGCCTGTTCTGCGTCCAACTTGGACAGTTTCACGCCGATACGATCCAAGTGCAGGCGTGCAACTTTTTCGTCCAGATGCTTGGGCAAGATGTAAACGCCAGGCTGATATTCGTCGCCTTTTGTGAACAATTCGATTTGTGCCAAAACTTGGTTGGTGAAGGATGCGGACATCACGAACGATGGGTGGCCTGTAGCGTTACCAAGGTTCAACAAGCGACCTTCAGACAACAAGATCAAGCGATTGCCATTTGGCATCTCGATCATGTCGACTTGTTCTTTGATGTTCGTCCACTTGTGGTTCTTCAAAGACGCGACTTGGATTTCGTTATCGAAGTGACCGATGTTGCCAACAATCGCCATGTCTTTCATCGCGCGCATGTGCTCGATGCGGATCACGTCTTTGTTGCCGGTAGTTGTGATGAAGATGTCGGCTGTTTCCAACGCGTCCTCTAGCAATACAACTTCAAAGCCGTCCATTGCAGCCTGTAGGGCACAGATTGGGTCGACTTCAGTTACTTTCACACGTGCACCAGCACCAGCAAGGGAAGCAGCGGACCCTTTGCCAACGTCGCCGTAGCCCATGACAACAGCAACTTTACCAGCCATCATTGTGTCTGTAGCGCGGCGGATGCCGTCAACCAAAGATTCTTTACAGCCGTATTTGTTGTCGAACTTCGATTTGGTGACAGAGTCGTTCACGTTGATCGCTGGGAATGGCAATTCGCCTTTCTTGTGCAGATCATAGAGGCGGTGAACACCTGTTGTTGTTTCTTCTGAAACGCCTTGGATAGCTTCACGTGTTTTAGTGAACCAGCCTGGTGTTTCCGCCATGCGCTTTGCGATCTGAACTTTGATGGCTTCTTCTTCCTCGGACTGTGGAACAGGAAGGATCTCTTCGCCAGCTTCTGCACGTGCACCCAATAAGATGTACAATGTAGCGTCGCCACCATCGTCGAGGATCATGTTAGCGCCTTCTGGGAACATGAAGGATTTGTCGAGGTAATCCCAATGCTCGGTCAAAGACTGACCTTTGATCGCAAACACTGGTGTACCGCCGGCGGCAATCGCAGCAGCGGCGTGATCTTGGGTTGAGAAGATGTTGCACGATGCCCAACGAACATCAGCGCCAAGGTCGATTAGTGTTTCAATCAAAACGGCAGTTTGGATCGTCATGTGCAGTGAGCCAACGATACGCGCGCCAGCCAGTGGTTTGGTGGTGCCAAATTCTTCACGGCAAGCCATCAGGCCTGGCATTTCAGTTTCAGCGATATCCAGCTCTTTACGGCCAAAATCCGCAAGTGCGATGTCTTTTACAATATAGTCCTGAGCCATCTAGGTTTTCCTTTGAGAATATTTGAAAGTCAATTAGCTGTTTTTGTCCACAATCTCAATAGATGCATCCAAAACGTTTCCGTAAGGAAAGAAATTGGAAGAATCCAATAAATTACGATCTACAACTGAACTGGATGCTATAGTTTTCGCGGAGTTTTTGGCTAGGCACAACCTTTTGAAGCAAAATTACCCTAGCCAAATCTGCAAATTAGGATATGCAATTTCATTGCCAAAAGCAGAGGGCACAAAAAAGCCGGCCGCACTGTGCACTGTGCACTGTGCGGCCGGCAAAATTTCTAAGCCGAGTATATTAAGGCGCAGCAGTTGTTACTGTCACTTCATCGCCGTCGTCCGTTAGAACTGTAACAAACAGCACAGCGCCAACGACTGCTGTTGCGATTACTGTACCGGACAAGCCGAAAGCAGCAGCTGTGACTTGACCGTCAAGCTGTACGTCGCCTTGGCCACCAGAAACAGTGTTGTTTAGTGGAAGTTGTTGTGCAGCAACTGGTGCCGCCATAACTGCAGCAACGGCTGCAGCTGAGATAAGTGCGTATGCATTTTTCATAAGAATATGCCTTCAGATCTGAAATAGTGTAACTAGTGGTATTTCGATTCCAACACAATGAGTATCCGTCAACCTTGTTGGTTATGCTATCCGTTTTTGTTGCTGTTGCAAAAAAAACCCGATTTTAGCTTGATACTGCTACTTTTTGAGCAGTCTCAGACTAAGGTAGCCAACAGATGGACCCGCCCATTGCTTGGATTGCCTTACGTCCCCAGCCGAATCAACCCAGTAGTCGTTTGAGATTTCACCTGATCCTGCCACACATTTTTCGTTCATATGCAGAGTGGGATAAGAGCGTTCAATTATTGTAATGCTCTCTGGTCCTACAACTGTAATCTCACATTGGATTCTCAATTCGTCAGCGCCATTGACGTCATTGCGAACATGAAGGACTCTTAGCCCACCGCCGCTTTGTTTCGTTACGATATTTTTGATGACGGCCGACGCGTCTGCGGATACTAAATCGCGGCCTAAACCCTTGGTGCCGATAAGTACGCCGGAGCGAACAACTACGTTTTCTCCTTCGACAGTTTTCCAGACCGTTACACGCCCTTGCCTGCGGTCTTTGCGATATGCAGCAGGAATAAGAAAGGCTGTTTGGTCAGATTTTTCAACGGTGACTTCTAAGGTAGGTACTGTGACCGTGTCCAAAAATGCACGAGTAATTTCAGGCACCAGTTGTGGAGAATTCCTGATAACACGGTTTTTCTTACTTGTCTCTCGCAACTCGCTAACGATAGCGAGTTGGCCGCCAATTTTATCAGTTCCACCGGAACACGCTGCCAAAACAGTAATTGCTAATATAGCGGAAAATTTTGATACGCGCATCATTCCCAAACCCTTGCCCAATCGTTGGACACATTGGTACTGTGTGCCCCCCGAACTTGTTCATAAAGCCGTCCAGGTACACTTAGGCGTGCACCACCATCCCGCTGAATCGGGCGGATAACTGTCGAAACTGATTGTGTGGACGGTTTTCCAAGGAACCAATTTATCGGCACCGTTAGGCTAATGCCTTTATCAAAGGAACCCTCGCCAAACTCAGCTGCGGAAACATTTGTGAGCGTGAAAAAACCGCCAACTTCCCATCCATTTTGGAACTTTCTGGAGACTGAAACCGTCGCGCCAACATCACCAGCAAGGTACCTGCCAACATCAAGTTGCCCATGATAGCCTTTGCCAAATTCATAATATGCTGAAACGTGGCCAGTCGCTATTCCATAATCCCGAAAGCCAAGCCCTTGATTGAAGTCGCGTTGTTGCGCGTAGTTGGCCTCAACACCGATCGCAAGCCGACTGCTAGCCGGCTTCCAAAGGACCTCGGCGGAAACACCGCCAAACATACGCTCAAAGTAACCAGCTGAAACACGGGCATAAACGTTCGCGCGTGGTTTCCACTGTCTGGAAATGTAAAGGCGATTTAGGGATGTCGATGTCGCTTGGGCGTAAAGGGCGGCATCTGTCCTAACCCGCGGCAACACTGAATTTGATGTACGAGTTGTATCCGCAATGTTGCCTACTAGGCGATGGCGGAGCTCGCCAGCAATTGTCCAACCTGGGGCAGGACTGTATTTTACTTTTCCGCTTACACCAACGTCGGCGCGGACGGGTTGATCAGGATCAAAATAGCTTGGCGAAAAATATGGTCCAATAGAATAGCTGAACTGTGGGTATAGGTCTTCGGGCGATATGCCGCCGTTAAGGTTTGGGGTGGCGTCCCCTATTCCGGTGACCGCCAAAAGCGCATTGGCCGCGTTTGGATGAAACTCTAATGCTTCCAAGTCGCTTCGACGAATTGTAACGGCCGACAACGCAAGCCCACGTTTCATTTGAACTATAACAAATGTTTCGACAGAGGGAGGTAAGATTTCTGCCAATACACGTGCGGACCTTCCGATTGGAGGAACGGATGAACGGAATTTTTGGTTACTAACTCTCAATTCAACCGAGGTCGCGTCGACTTTCAAGCTCTCGAGGGTCAGTCCTTCTGCCGCTAGTTTGGGGATCAAGATGTCACGTAGAGTTGTTGGTGCGGTTTCTGAGCTTGCCCAATCTGTATTCCAAGCGCTTGGATTAGCTTGACGGGTTGGCCGAATAATTACAGTTTTTGGTGCTTTGACTATCAGAGGGACAATGGCGGAGTTATGACCGAATTTGGGTGATGGCGTGATTTGAAAGGCGGCGTATTGTGGCAGGTGTCAAAGCCGGCCAGAACCTCACAAGGAGCAATACGCCTATGAAGTCTGATACACAGATCCTGCCGTTC
>JBLHPE010000066.1:0-14174 GCA_047624005.1 Ascidiaceihabitans sp. | reverse complement strand
GCCATGTTGGCGCATGCTGCGAACCCACATTGGTGGCGCAGAAGGGTGACACAATGATTTTGCATCTTTATTTTGCACGCCGTTTTACAATAGCTTTCTTGTTTTTGATCGGCGTTTTCTATGCATTAATTGTACTTGTTGATCTGATCGAGCAAACGCGAAAATTTTCTGATTTTGATGTGCCCTTTCGAGATCGTTTAGGGCTGACATTTTTAAATGCTCCAGAGACCATCAACCAAATTTTGCCTTTGATTATGATTTTGGCCACCGTTGTGTTGTTTATTGGGTTGGCGCGGACGTCTGAGTTGGTCGTCACCCGCGCGGCTGGCAGATCTGCCATGCGGTCCCTGATCTCACCAGTTTCAGTCGCATTGATCATTGGTGGTTTGGCGGTTTCGATATTGAATCCAATCGTTGCAGCCACATCAAAACGATACGCAGTTTTGTCGGAAAGTTACCGCAGCGGTGGCGTCTCGGCATTGTCCATAAGCAGCGAAGGCCTGTGGCTTCGACAAGGGGACGAGAATGGACAAACTGTTATTCGGGCGGCCCGTTCGAATGCTGATGGTTCTGTCTTATACGATGTGACATTTATTGCATACGCCCCCAATAGTGGCCCTATTCGGCGAATTGAGGCCGGAAGTGCAGCCCTTGGCGATGGCGAATGGTCACTGCGAAACGCAAAAGTCTGGCCTTTGGTGTCGGGACTAAATCCTGAAGCCAACGCTGTGGTCCACGATCTTCTTCTGCTCCCCTCAACTTTGACCTTAGACAGCATTCGCGAAAGTTTGGGAAAGCCGTCGAGTGTTTCGATCTGGGATATGCGCCAATTTATCGCACAACTTGAACAAGCTGGCTTTTCAGCGCGACGCCATAAGGTCTGGTTTCAGGCAGAAATGGCACGTCCCTTTTTCCTGATGGCGATGGTTCTTGTTGCCGCTGCTTTTACCATGCGTCATACCCGTTTTGGAGGCACCGGCACCGCCGTTCTGTCAGCCGTACTATTGGGGTTTGCATTGTATTTCATTCGCAGCTTTGCACAAATTTTAGGCGAGAACGGGCAAATTCCAATCCTTTTGGCGGCTTGGGCGCCTCCAGCAACCGCAATTCTTCTTGCAATAGGTCTTTTGTTACATGAGGAAGATGGGTGATGCGTCAACTTATTATCCTTCTAGTGGTATTTTTCTGTGCACCAATTGCTTTAATGGCTCAGACGAATACTGCTCTTCCAGCGGTGCTTGTTGCTGATGACGTTCGTGTTGATCAAAATCGAGTTTTGATTGCGCAAGGAAACGTTGAAGCGTTCCAAGGTGAAATTCGGATAAAGGCGACTGCGATCCAATACGACCAACGGTCGGGATCTTTAGTTATCACCGGACCAATTGTCCTTCAGGACGGCGACGGCATCACAATTCTTGCCGATCAGGCCAACCTAAGCCAAGACCTACAAAACGGGCTTCTTATTGGAGCCCGCATGGTTCTTAATCAACAACTCCAATTGGCATCTGTCGAAATGAATCGCGTCGATGGGCGCTATACTCAGCTTTACAAAACTGCCGTAACCTCTTGCCATGTGTGCACCGACGGCCGCCCGCCGTTGTGGCAAATCAGGGCCAAACGTGTGATCCACGATCAAACAGAGCGCCAGCTGTATTTCGATCAGGCGCAATTCCGCATCCGCAACATCCCGATTTTCTACTTGCCCAGATTACGATTGCCCGATCCAACCTTGGACAGGGCCTCCGGTTTTTTGATCCCGCAGTTTAAAAGCACCTCACTGCTGGGCACGGGCCTAAAGGTTCCCTATTTTATTAAGTGGGGAGATAACCGAGACGTCACTTTGACCCCCTATTTGTCGTCTAAGACGAAAACTCTGGAATTCAGGTATCGCCAAGCTTTTGTTACGGGCCGCATCGTATTCGAAGGCGCGATAACCCGCGATGAATTGCGTGCGGATGAAGACCGTGGATACATCTTTGGAACTGGGCAGTTTGATTTGTCACGTGGGTATGTTTTGGATTTTGACCTTGAGACAACATCAGACGACGCCTATTTGACAGAATACGGCTATTCTGAAAAAGATCGCCTCGACAGCGAAATTGCGATCAGTCGTGCACGGCGGGACAAATACGTCCGTGTAGGTTTTGCCAATTTCAAGACACTGCGAGCCGGCGAAGACAACGCCACCCTTCCAACGAATGTCTTTGATATCAATTATGAACGCCGGTTTTTTCCCACAACAATTGGTGGCGAGCTTTCGGTAGCCGCTGATGCACATGCGCATTTTAGACGTTCCAGCGTTGATATCGACAGTGCCGATGCCGACAGCATAGTTGATGGACGAGACGTATTGCGGCTCAATCTGGACGTAGATTGGCAACGGCAATGGACCCTCAGAAGTGGCATTCAAACCCAAGCAAAATTGGGCTTTGCGGCTGATGCTTTCCAAGTAAACCAAGACAGCACATTTCCTGATAACGACAGTGCAATTAGCCCTTACGGCGCTGCCACTGTACGCTACCCTCTGGTCCGTCAGACGGCGAATGCGACGCAAACGTTAGAGCCATTGATACAAATCGGTTTCACAGGCGGCAACGATCTAGACGTACCTGTTGATGAAAGCACACGCGTTGAATTTGACGAGGGTAATCTACTTTCGTTATCACGGTTCCCGCGCCCTGATCGGCGCGAACGCGGACGTGCGATTGCACTAGGAATTAACTGGGCACGTCATGATCCAGATGGTTGGAACACCACACTAAGTTTCGGCCAAGTCCTGCGTCGTCACGGCGACACCGACTTTTCCAAGACATCTGGGCTGTCTGGTTCCACCTCAGATTTCTTAATCGCCGGTCAATTTCAAACTCAAAATGGCCTTCAAATCATCGGGCGCAGTCTATTCAACGAAAGCTTGGACGTCTCAAAGGCCGAGCTTCGCGGAACTTGGACCACCCATAGAACGACTATTGGCAGCAGCTATATTTGGCTGACCGATGACCCAGCAGAAGATCGCGCTACTGAGGTATCGGAACTGACATTCGACGGTACCTATCAAATCAACGACAATTGGACGGCAAGTGCCAATTGGCGCTACGATCTAATTGATGATCGCGCGGCTACTGCTGGCCTTGGTTTAACCTATGTAAATGAATGCGTATCAGTTGAACTTACTGTCGATCGGCGCAATACAGCATCAACAAGTGTTGAGCCTTCGACCAATCTAGGGTTTACAGTATCACTACGGGGCTTCTCTGCCTCTAACGGAACAAAAAAATATGAGCGATCATGCGGAAAGCAGGCAAAATGAGCAGTAAGTTGATGCTAAAACAAATTGCAGTAACGGCAGCGACTTTGGCAGCGCTAAGCCTTCCCGCAGCTGCACAGAACTTGTTTGCAACGGTTGTGACCGTTGATGACGCGGTGATCACAGAATACGAGATTGGGCAGCGCGCAAGGTTCTTGCAGGTCTTAAATGCACAAGATGCAACCCGACAAGGTGCAATCAAAGCCTTGATTGATGACCGATTGAAAGCTCAAGCGACAAGGTCAGCCGGGCTAGAATTGGATGCCGGTGGCATTGATATTGCGATGTCTGATTTTGCGGCGCGCGCCAACCTATCGGCCGCCGAATTTATTAAGGCATTGGCTGGTGCTGGCGTGTCTGAAGAAACCTTTCGTGACTTTGTCAGTATCAACATTGTTTGGCGTGACTTGATCCGCGCACGCTATGGCAATCGCGTAGAAATCTCGGAATCCGACATTGACCGTGCTTTGGGGACCTCCGGTGGTGCGACAAGCATCCGCGTCTTATTGTCGGAAATCATCATCCCTGCCCCTGCCCCGCAAGCAGCCCAAGCTCAAGCCCGCGCGGAACAAGCGGCCCAAGCGAAATCAGTAGCTGAATTTGCTTCGTTCGCCCGCCGTTTCTCAGCGACAGCAACACGCACGCGTGGTGGCCGTCTTGAATGGGTCCCATTGAACAATCTACCACCTCAATTGCGTGGCGTTATCTTGGGATTGGCTCCAGGTGAAGTGACTGCACCATTGCCGATTCCGGGTGCAATTGCATTGTTCCAATTGCGCGACATTCAGGAAACCGATGCGCCTTCGCAAGAATTTTCAGCAATTGAATACGCCGCCTATTATATGGCTGGCGGACGCAGCCCAGAAACACTCGCGGCTGCCGAAAAGCTAAAGACCCAGGTGGATGTATGTGACGACCTTTATGCCGTCGCAAAAGACAAACCTGCTGAAGCACTAGATCGTGGTGCACTTGCACCAAAAGACATCCCTCAAGATATCGCATTCGAATTGGCAAAGTTAGACCCGGGCGAAGTCTCCACAAACCTAACGCGATCTAATGGCCAATCGTTGGTGTTCTTAATGATGTGTGGTCGCACAGCCACTTTAAACGAAGACGTCGGTCGTGAAGATGTAGCTACGAATTTACGCCAGCAGCGCCTCACAGGGTATGCCGACAGTTTGCTAAGTGAATTGCAATCAAGCGCACGCATCGTTCGCAAATGACCAAACCGATTGTTGTGAGTTGCGGGGAACCAGCTGGTGTTGGCCCTGAAGTTTTGGCCAAAGCATTCGTTGCGTTGGCTGGATCAATTCCAATGGCATATGTTGGTGATCCGCGCCATCTCCCGACGGGAACCGTGATTGTAGAAATCAACGACCTCAACGACGCGGAACAGGCAATGACGCGTGGTCTGCCTGTTTTGCGCCATGACTTTTCTGGATCATGCATTGCTGGCCAACCCGACCCAAAGGATGCGCAAGGTGTGATTGATGTGATCGCAAGATGTGTCGACCTCGTGACATCAGGGGCGGCGTCAGGTGTTTGCACGGCTCCGATCCATAAGAAGGCTCTCAAAGACGGGGCCAATTTTGGCTATCCCGGTCATACAGAATATTTACAGGCGTTAGCGAAGTCTGGCCAAGCCGTTATGATGCTGGCTAGTGACGCCTTGCGCGTGGTGCCTACGACCATCCACATCGCACTCAAAGACGTGCCTTTGGTGCTGACACCTGCCCTTTTGCGTGAAACGATTACAATCACCCACGCAGATTTAAAAACACGGTTTGGGATTGCCAACCCCCGGATCGCTGTGGCGGGGCTGAATCCACACGCGGGGGAAGGTGGTACAATGGGCCGCGAAGAACTTAACTGGATCGCGGGCTTGATGGACGATATGCGTCTTGAGGGTTTTGACATTAGAGGCCCATTGCCTGCTGATACGATGTTTCACGTCGCTGCCCGGAGTCGCTATGACGTAGCGATCTGCATGTATCACGATCAGGCGCTGATCCCGATTAAAACCTTAGACTTTGATCGCGGGGTAAACGTCACTCTGGGTTTACCGTTCATTCGGACATCCCCCGATCACGGCACCGCCTTCGATATCGCAGGTCAGGGTATCGCCAATCCCACCAGCATGATCGAAGCCCTTAAATTGGCCTACCAATTGGCCAAAAAACAGGCGGCATCATGAGCACGATAGACAACCTTCCACCCCTTCGTGAAGTGATAGATGCGCACGGGTTAAGCGCACGCAAATCATTGGGTCAGAATTTCCTGTTGGATCTAAACTTGACTGCAAAGATTGCCCGTCAAGCTGGCGATGTCACACAGTGCGACGTTCTTGAAATTGGACCCGGCCCAGGTGGTCTGACACGTGGATTGCTAAGCGAAGGCGCGCGGCGTGTGCTGGCCATCGAAAAAGATGCGCGTTGTCTGCCAGCGTTGGCCGAGATTGCCGCCGCATATCCAGATCGTTTGACGGTGATCGAAGGCGATGCGCTTGATATTGATCCGCTTGAATACCTGACACCCCCAATTCGGGTTGCTGCAAACCTACCCTACAATGTCGGCACTGAATTGTTAGTGCGCTGGCTTACCCCCAAAGAATGGCCACCTTATTGGCAAAGTCTCACGCTGATGTTCCAGTATGAAGTGGCCCTTAGGATCACGGCCAAACCAGGATCAAAAGCTTACGGTCGTTTGGCAATTTTGTCGCAATGGCGTGCTGATACGGATATTGTGATCCAGCTGCCTCCAAGCGCGTTTACGCCACCACCAAAGGTTTCTAGCGCGGTTGTTCACTTGACGGCCCTAACCGAGCCGCGCTTTCCAGCGGATGCCAAGGTCTTGTCACGAGTTGTCGCAGCGGCTTTCGGTCAACGACGTAAAATGCTGCGCGCCTCCTTAAAAGGTGTAGCGCCAGATATCGAAGACAGATTGATTGCCGCAGGCATAAAACCAACTGATCGGGCGGAGCAAATTCCGCTCGAAGGGTTCTGTGCACTTGCACGGGCTGTTGCCCAAAAATAAACGCGGCCCCGTTAAGAACCGCGTTTCAAAATCTTACACCTTCAACCTGAAACGATTATTCAGCCGCTTCAGGAGCATCCGGTTTTTGGGGTGCTTCAACTGCAGGTTTTGCCTCAGCTGGCACATCTGTTTGTTCACCGGCTGGAACGGCTGGCTTAGGTCGTGGTTTGCGGCGCTGACGCGGCTTAGGCTTGGGTTGGGTCTCCTCAGGCGTTTCAACCAGGCCATTATCACTGCCAGCCTCAATCACATCTGGCTGCGGCGCCTGCGATGGATCCGAAGGTACATCGGGCTGTGCAGCAGGAGCTGGCTGTTCATCAGGCTGGGATGCAGCATGTCGCTCTTGACGCTCTATGCGTTCGTCGCGTTCGCGGTCCCGCTCTGCTTGACGCTCGCGGTTTTGGCGATCTTGTTCTATCTGGCGTTCGCGGTTTTGGCGTTCTTGTTCTTCGCGCTTCACTTCCATCTCACGCGTCGCTTCACTTAGCATCCGCATGTAATGTTCAGCGTGCTGTTGAAACGTTTCCGTTGCAACACGGTCGTTAGACAGTTGTGCATCACGTGCCAATTGATTGTATTTATCAATAATCTGCTGTGGCGTACCGCGCACCTTGCCCTCTGGACCAGAGCTGTCAAAAACGCGATTAACGACGTTTGTGCCACCACCGCTGTTGTTGTTTGGGCGGTTACGATTGTTCTTTGAACGCGTACGAGATCTCTGCGGTTTCATGTATTCAATTCAGCCTTCGTGATTTACGTAATTTCTGAAATTCGACTGCGCTTCCTGCGCCATATTTTATCAAACCAGCAAGTGATGGGCTTAACGTCACATGGGACATCCCAGAAAGGAATCCAACGCTGCGACATGAGTGAATAAACATGCTGACCCATTTGGAGCAAGTGAAAAACCCCTGTGGTGTGTGTTTTAACCAAAAATTGATGGATAAATACCAATTCAGGATGGTTTTTCGGCACACACGACACGATCCCGCCCATCTAGGTCTTGCAAGAGCCGTGGATTCTCCCAACCCGCCTGTTGGAATAATGCAATGACATCAGGTCCCTGTTGCCAACCAATCTCAGCTAGAAGACGCCCTTGCGGGTCCAAAAACTTTTGCCCGAGACTTGCCAATACTCGGTATCCAGTCAGGCCATCAGCCTCATCGGTCAATGCCATGCGTGGTTCATGGTCGCGCAATTCGGGACTGACATCGTCCATTTCACTGGCGGCTAGATACGGTGGATTAGAAACGATCAAATCATACCGACCACGCACAGCGCCGAACCAATCGGACTGATAGATATCAGCCCGAGTCTGCACGTTGTTCAACACAGCATTGGCTGCGGCTTGTAAACACGCAGCTTCACTTAGATCGGTTCCGACCCCAACGGCGTTGTCGCGCTCTGCCAACAGCGTGATCAAAATACAGCCTGACCCAGTGCCTATGTCCAATACAGATGCAAATGGTTCTGCCAATGCAGCCTCTATCAAGGTTTCCGTATCTGGTCGTGGGTCGAGTACATCGCCACTTACTTTGAACCGCCTCCCATAAAACTCACGCTCTCCGATAAGATGAGACACTGGTACCCGTCGGGTTCGCAGTTCAATCAACTGCTCGTAACGTTGTGAAATTTCCGGTGCGATGTCATCAGGCGCGATCAATGTTACCCGGGAAGCATCAACTTGGGCAGCATGTGCCAGCAAAATACGCGCATCACGTGCAGGATCGTCCACACCAGCCAAACGCAAACGCGTAGTCGCAGCCACCATCGCTTGTGCGGCTGTGGTCACTGTCCCATCTCAGCCAGCATACGGGCCTGACCATCAGCAGTCAGCGCATCGGCGATTTCGTCCAGATCGCCGCCCATGATCGCATCTAGCTTATAAAGCGTCAGGTTAATCCGATGGTCCGTCATGCGCCCTTGTGGGAAATTGTACGTTCTAATCCGTTCAGACCGATCACCACTGCCAACCTGTAATGCACGATCCGCGCTGCGTTCAGTATCAACACGGTTGCGTTCCTGATCATAAAGGCGGGCACGTAGCACCTGCATTGCGATCTCGCGGTTGCGGTGTTGGGATTTCTCGGAGCTGGTCACAACCAAGCCAGTCGGCAAGTGAGTTATGCGCACGGCACTGTCAGTGGTGTTAACGTGTTGGCCACCTGCACCGGATGAGCGATATGTATCGATGCGAATGTCATTCGCCTCGATCTTGATATCCACGTCTTCAGCTTCGGGCAGTACGGCCACGGTCGCGGCTGATGTGTGAATACGTCCAGCACTTTCAGTCGACGGGACACGCTGCACACGGTGCACGCCGCTTTCGTATTTCAAACGGGCAAAGACGTTTTCGCCTTTGATATGGGCGACCACCTCTTTTAAACCACCAAGTTCAGTGGTTTGTTCCTCGATGACCTCAACCTTCCATCCACGCGCCTCGGCGTAACGCTGGTACATGCGAAACAAATCCGCAGCAAAAAGTGCCGCTTCGTCCCCACCTGTGCCGGGGCGAATTTCCAACATCGCCGGTTTTGCGTCAGCTGCATCTTTCGGCAATAAAGCAAGCTGCAAAGCGGCCTCTGCCGCTGGTAACACAGCTTTTAGACGTGGTAATTCTTCGCGCGCTAATTCCGCCATGTCTGGATCGGCCAGCATGTCCTCGGCCTCGTCCATGTCACTTAGAATTTGGCGATAGGCCAAAATCTGTTCAACAACGGGTTTGAGGTCCGAATATTCCTTAGCCAAAGCAGCAATATCTGCGCCCGCCATTCCACCAGCCATTGAGGCCTCAAGAAATTGAAAGCGTTGGTTTATCTGTTCTAGTCTGTCAGCTGGGATCATACGTCTGTTCCTGAGCGATAGATGTGATTTGGTCAAGAGCGCGGTTTGTGCTAGCGTCGCTTTATGAAGCGTTTAACCTGCATATTAATGCTGTTCGGCCAACCCATGCTCGCAGATGTCAAAACACCACAAGGGCGGACTATTGATTGCTTTTGCACAGATAAGTCCGGCAGTCGGGTCGAATTGGGTCAGACCATCTGCTTGCAAGTGGACGGGCGCATGTTCATGGCCCAATGCCAGATGTCGCTGAATGTCCCAATGTGGCGCGAAATGCAGCAAGGCTGTCTGAGCAGTTCAATCCAGCGCAGTGACCAACTTCCGCAATCGCGCAGCGTTGACGCCAAGGTCTTGGCGTCCAAATCGTAAGCGAGCTAACATTTTGATCGTATCGCCTGATTGTTCAAGCGTGGTGTAATCAGGAAACCCCATCCATTTGGAACGGGTCACATACGTCACATGCCCCTGCGTTGCTGATCCCGCCAACAATGAAGTTCGAGGCAATTTTTTCAATGCGCTATCCAGCATTGCCATTGTGCCTGATTTGTTTGGCACAATACGAATTGCACCGCCCTTCATGTCCTTATCTTCCGTTGCAGAAATAGAAACATGCCAACGTTCAGCAGCCAAAGGTGCAAATCGCACATACGCAGCAAACGCGACAATAATACAGATCAAGATAAACACGGACATGCGCACAAATACTCCAAGCGTTCTTTTCAACTATTTCTTATTCGTCATTGCTTTGGCAGGCAACACTAACGGTAGGTCACACCCGGCAACACGCACAGCAGTTCGCACAACAAATTTGCACCCGTCAAAGCCGTGTTTCCACTTGTGTCGTAAGGTGGCGACACCTCAACCAGATCACAGCCCACAATATTGAGCCCTCTAAGGCCACGGATCAATTCCATCGCCTGCGGCGTGGTCAAACCGCCAATCTCTGGCGTGCCAGTACCGGGTGCATAAGCTGGATCAAGGCTGTCGATATCATAAGTCACATAGGTAGGCGTATCGCCAATATCGCGTCGTATCTCAGCGCCTAAATACGCGAGCGATTTGTGCCACAACTCATGCGCTGGAAATTGTTGAAAACCCCAGCCCGCCGCTTCGCTGAAATCCTCAGCCGAATAACCAGTGCCACGCAATCCAATTTGGTAGGTCTTGGAGGGATTTATCAGCCCTTCCTCGTAAGCACGCCGAAATACTGTTCCGTGGGTTTCACGTTCGCCGAACATCTCGTCATTCACATCGGCGTGGGCATCGATATGTACCAAAGCCACAGGCCCGTGCCGTTTTGCTATCGAACGCAAGATTGGCAACGTAATAGAATGATCACCGCCAATCGCCATTGGTATCAAATCATACTTTAAGATTGCATCATAACTATCTGTAATAATGCGCAAACTATCACTTAAGGAAAATGTATTGATCGCCAAATCGCCGATATCAGCCACCTGCAAACTATCAAAAGGTGCAGCACCCGTTTGCAAGTTGTAAGGACGCAGCATCGCAGATTCCGCACGAACCTCTTTAGGGCCAAATCGGGTGCCAGAACGCCACGATGTCCCGATGTCCATCGGCACACCCAAAACTGCAACATCTAAATCTGCAAGATCATTGGCAGATGGCAATCGCATAAAGGTATTGGGGCCAGAAAATCGGGCTAAAGCATTGCCACTGATGGGTTGGTTTTTCTCACTCATTGCGCATTCTCCACCCTAACAGGCAGCACAATTCTGTTGCCACATGGGCACCTGCAATCGCGGTAGCGCCTGTTGTGTCAAAGGGCGGCGATACCTCAACTACGTCGCCACCTTTGATATTGATCCCAGCCAGATCACGCAGCAACACAGCGGCTTGGTTTGACGTCAGACCACCCCAAACCGGAGTCCCTGTACCGGGTGCATATGCAGGGTCCAATCCGTCGATATCAAAGGTGAGATAGACAGGATGATCGCCTACAATCGCCTTGGTCCGTCGCGCAACTTCTGCTGCGCCAATCTCGTGCACCTCACGGGCGTCAATGATGTTCACGCCAAGGGTGTCCTCATTGTGCGTCCGGATTCCAATCTGAACAGAACGCGCAGGATCAACCAACCCCAACTTAACCGCCTTATAAAACATCGTCCCGTGATCGACGCGGTCCATATTGTCGTCGGCCCAAGTGTCCGTATGTGCATCAACCTGGATCAAGGACATCGGGCCATATTTTTCGGCGTACGCCTTAAGAATTGGGAAGCTGATGTAGTGATCTCCACCCAAAGAGACCGACGCGGCACCTGCTTGCAAAATGCCGCGGATATGATCGGTCAAAGCCGCAGGAAACGCTGGAATATTGGCGTAATCAAACGCCAAATCGCCATAATCCACAATCGACATTTCACTGAGTGGATCAAAGGGCCAACCATAGACCGCATCAGGGGCTTGCAAAGCCGACGCCTCGCGAATGGCCCTTGGACCAAGTCGTGTGCCGGGCCGATTTGTTACCGCTTGATCAAACGGGATACCCGTCACTGCGATATCAACACCAGCTAGGTCTTTGGTGTAACGACGACGCAAAAATGATAACGCTCCGCCAAACGTATTTTCGTTGCTTGGCCCCCGCATATCTTCGCGGGTAAAAGCGTGATCGACTTGTTCTTTTGCGTCTTCTAACCCCATGATCTAGCTCCCAACCGGTTGTGCTGTCTCAACCAACCGCGCAAAGAAGGAAGCGCCTACAGGGGCGACCTCATCGTTAAAATTATACTCGGGATGGTGCAGACCAGCACTTGGGCCCTGCCCCATAAACAAATAGGCACCCGGTCGTTTTTCTAACATATATGCGAAATCTTCAGCGCCCATAACCGGCTCTACGGTATCAGTCACCGCATCATCGCCAGCAACATCGCGGGCAGCTTTTGATGCAACAGCAACTCCGTGAGCAGAGTTCACAGTAGCGGGATAACCGCGAATAAAGCGGAACTCGGCCTCGCAGCCATAACTTGCCGCTTGCCCCGCCACAATTTCTTGCAGGCGGCGTTCGGTTAGATCGCGAACCTCCGCATCAAAGGTGCGCACGGTGCCATTGATATAAGCCGTTTCTGGGATCACATTATCCGTGGATCCAGTGTGGATTTGGGTCACCGAAATGACCAGCTGTTTAGAAGCATCAACATTCCGGCTGACAATCGTCTGGATCGCTTGGGCGATTGAACAAGCGGCCATGACAGGATCAACTGTGTCATGTGGATTGGCCCCATGGCCCCCGCGACCTTTGATGTTGATATCGAACGTGTCTGCGGCGGCCATAATTGGCCCCGTTTTGGTAAAGAAGCCACCCAGCGGCAGATCCGGCACATTATGAATGCCGTAAACCTGTGCAATATCGAAGGTGTCCATAATACCCTCGTTTACCATCGCCTCAGCGCCACCAGTCGATTCCTCATCAGGTTGGAAAATCAACGCAACACGGCCCGCAAAATTCCGCGTTTCGCAAAGATATTTTGCAGCCCCCAGCAACATCGTTGTGTGACCATCGTGACCGCAGGCGTGCATGCGACCTTCATGGGTTGATTTATAGTCTAAGTCTGTGGCCTCGATAATCGGCAAACCGTCCATGTCCGCCCGCAGGCCAATTGTAGGCCCCGCACCCTGTCCGTTGATGATCGCAACAATCCCTGTGGTTGCAAACCCGGTTTGAATTTCATCAACACCAAATTCGCGCAGTTTTTCCTCAACAAAGGCAGCCGTCTTGTGACACTCACGCCCCAATTCAGGAATCGTGTGCAGGTGTCTGCGCCACTCAGTCATTTCCGACGCATATTCTGCGATACGATTTACGATTGCCATGGGTGGACTCCTTTGCTTGATCTCGCTCAGATGCATCCAACACGGAACCAGAGGGGCCTGCAATGGGTGATGCGCTGATACACGACCAAGATGCTGGAATTGAACGATTGCTAGAAATCATGCGGCGCCTGCGTAATCCAGAAACGGGCTGTCCTTGGGATATTGAACAAACATTTGATACCATCGCGCCCTACACAATCGAAGAAGCATACGAGGTAGCTGACGCGATTGAACGCAAAGATTGGCCAGAGCTTGAGGGTGAATTGGGCGATTTGTTGCTGCAAACAGTTTATCACACGGCCATGGGTGAAGAGGATGGCACATTCAGCTTCCAGTCTGTGGTTCGTGCTATTTCGGACAAAATGGTTGCCCGTCATCCGCATGTGTTTGGCGAGGAATCCCGTAACAAGTCTGCAGAACAACAAACCCGCGATTGGGAAGCGATCAAAGCGGCGGAACGTGCTGGCAAAAAACAAGGTGGCGCTTTGGACGGCGTAGCTGTTGGCTTGCCTGCCCTGCTGCGGGCTTACAAATTGCAAAACCGTGCGGCCCGGGTTGGGTTTGATTGGCCTAGCACAGATCAGGTGATTGATAAAATCCAAGAGGAAGCAGCCGAACTGGTGGAAGCGCGTGATGAGCTTACCCACGCCGAAATGACGGAAGAGTTTGGCGATCTGATGTTTGTCATGGCCAATCTAGCGAGGCACCTGAAGATCGAGCCAGAAGCGGCCTTGCGGGCTGCCAATGCCAAGTTCACCCGACGGTTTGAGGGGGTCGAAGCTAAGTTAAAAGATCTGGGGAAAACTCCCGATCAAAGTGACTTGGCAGAGATGGATATACTGTGGGACGCGGTAAAAGCAGATGAGCGGAATACTGACAAAGCAACATAATTCATAATTTCCATTCTTAACTTCCGAACTCAAAGCCGTTATTCGCAACATAACGCCAATTTGTGCAAATGATTTCATATTTTACGGAGACCCAATATGTCCCCACGCAAGACCATTATCGACACGGACCCCGGCCAAGACGACGCCGTTGCCATCCTCCTCGCACTTGCCAGTCCCGAGGAAATCGAGGTTCTAGGTATCGTGGCCGTAGCAGGCAATGTGCCGCTTGATCTGACCCAAAAGAACGCACGTATCGTATGTGAATTGGCTGG
>JBLHPE010000065.1:0-14208 GCA_047624005.1 Ascidiaceihabitans sp. | reverse complement strand
AAAAAAACCGCGCTCAAAGGCGCGGTTTTTAAGTGTTTACCAGTAGCCAAAAAGATCAGGACTTACCCTTCCAAGGCACCAAGATGTTTTCAGCATAACGCATCAACATATCGATCCCGAAACCAATCACACCAATCAAGATGATACCCATCAAAACGATGTCAGTTTGTTGGAACTTGGAGGCAACCATAATCATCATGCCGGCACCCTGTGAAGCCGCAACCAATTCGGCAGCAACAACAGTCCCCCAGCAAACACCCATCGCAACACGTGCACCGGTAAAGATCTCGGGCAGCGAGTTAGGAATGATAACATAACGCATGATCTGCGCCTTGCTGGCACCCAAAGAATAGGCCGCGTGTACCTTGGCGATATTAACACCAGACACACCCGAACGGGCAGCAATCGCCATGATCCAAAGGGCTGCAAGGAACAGCAAGATGATCTTACCAGTTTCACCGATACCGGCCCAGATGATCACAAGAGGGATCAAAGCGAGGGGTGGAACAGGGCGCATGAATTCAACGATTGGATCAAACCAACCGCGGAAAAAATTGCTGAGACCCATCGCATAGCCCAATGGAATACCAACGATTGCACCAAGGATGAAACCAGCGATAACGCGGAACAAGGAATAGCCCAAGTGCTCCCACAACGAGAAGTTGCGATAGCCTTCGTTCGCAATAGACAGCGTGCGTTTCCACACATTTTCAGGTGATGGCAAATACAGCGGAGCCATCTGCCAACCTGTGCGGGCCTTGAAGTTTGGCGTAATTTTGTCAGTCATCGTGACAGAACCACCCTCAACTACAACAGTCGTACGTGCCTCAACGGGTTCGCCATTGATTGCGACGACTCTAGCGCCTTTATTCTTCTTGGCGTCGTCATTACCTTGAACGGTGATAACGGCCGTGCCCCACTTGTTCACTACAGCCGCGTCGTTCTTGGCAAAGCCGTCGCCAGCTTCGATCTCGGGTTTGGCAGCAGTTTGACCTTGCGGGCGTACCAAAACAGAAACCGTTGCATCATCACGTTCGCCAGCTGCATTTTCAACAGTGTAGGTAAACGTCGTGTTACCTTCAAACGGTCCCGGCATGTGCAGGAACGAAGGGATCAAGCTTGAACCCGTAAACGTAGCCCACATAAAGAACACGGTCAGGATTGAGATAAAGGATGCAGCGCGATTAGACCGCACAGCGCTTTCATCACCAAAGGTCACAGTCTTTAGGGATGTATAGTCTTTGGTTCCACGGCCCTCAGAAATCATGCGGACGATGAAAAAGGCGGCTACAAAAATGCCGACATATAAAAAGAGAGGGATCATGTGCTTTCCTCCGTCCGGCCCATGATTTCTTCTTCCATGTCCCAGATCATTTCAAGGATTTCTTCACGCTTGATAGCGAAATCCGGATGTTTCTTAACTTCACGAAGATCAGCATCAACGCCCATCTCTGCAAACGGCAAACGGTATTCTTTATGAATACGACCGGGGCGCGGTGCCATAACAATCAGGCGTTCGCCCAATAGCAATGCTTCCTCGACCGAGTGAGTGATCAAGATGATCGTCTTACCGGTTTCTTTCCACAGCTTCAGAACCAAACCTTGCATCTTTTCACGCGTCAACGCGTCCAAAGCACCAAGCGGTTCATCCATCAAAATAACGTCAGGGTCGTTTGCAAGGCAACGGGCCAAAGCCACACGTTGCTGCATACCACCCGACAGCTCATAAACTGCCTTTTCCTTGAAGTCTTGCAAGCCAACAACGTCCAGCAAGTGATCGACGATCTCTGCCTTGTCCTTTTTCGGCATGCCCTTCATCGATGGACCGAACCCTACGTTTTCACGCACGCTCATCCACTCAAACAAAGCCCCTTGTTGGAACACCATACCGCGGTCTGCATCCGGCCCGCTGATACGTTTTCCGTTTAATTCCATCACGCCGTCCGTGGGGGCCAAAAAGCCCGCAACGATGTTCAGCAATGTTGTTTTACCACAGCCCGACGGGCCAAGTACGCTCATCAGCTCACCTGCTTTGAGGTTGAGCGATACGTCTTTCAACGCTTGAACAGATCCGCCATTTGGCAAATCGAACCGCATTGAGAGTTTGTCGATTGATAGTCCTGACATGTTCCCACCTGTCGTTTAGGTCACAAAATTTAACCCTTGTCGGGCGGGGTTTACCCCACCTCACGTCTAAAGAATTAACCCGCGCGAACGTATGTCCGCGCGGGTCAGGTTTCCCAAAAAGGCTTACATGCCTTTGACGGCCATCAATGGTGCAGTGTTCACTGTACCTGCATAGCTATCAAGTGCTGCATCGATGTTGCCTGAGTCCAAGAAGACTTTCGCAACGCCACCCATGAAGGTCTGGGACCCGCCACCAAGCCATTTTTCGCTTAGCTGCTCTTCAACCGTTGGGAAGATAAAGCCAGCCAATGTTTCAGCTGTTGCCGTTTCATCCATGCCCGCGTCTTTGGCTATCACTGGCAGCATTTTCGCGTGGTTGGCATCATCAGCCCACATCGCGTTTGCGTCTGCAGTAACCTTCAAGAACTTGGCCAGCAATTCGCCTTCTTCAGCAACAAAAGAGGCAGGTGCTGTTGTTGCGTCAAATACCAAGATGCCCAGCTCTTCTTTTTCAGCGCCAGTCAACAAGATGTTGCCAGATTCTTTCATGCGACGCAGTGCGCCGCCCCAACCACATGCCATGTCGATTGCGCCTTGAGACAGTGCTGCTGCACCTTCCGCTGGTGCCATATCAACAACGGTCATGCCGCCAACATCAACACCGAAGTGACCCATTTGCTTTAGGAAACCGTAGTGTGCTGCTGTGCCCAAAGGAACGGCAACTTTTTTGCCAGCCAGCTCGGCTGCGGATGTTTTGTCAATTTCCAGACCGGAGGCCACAACACAGTTGTCGTTCTCGGAGTAGGAAACAGCAACGTCAACCACTTGCAAATCTTGACCACCAGAAACCGCGCCTACGAAAGGTGGGATGCCTTGGGATACTGAGATTTGTACGTCGCCAGATGCCATAGCTGCGGACATTGCAACACCGGAGTCAAAGCTAACCCAGTTGATTTTTGTGCCGCCCATAGCAGCTTCGTACATACCAGTTTCTTTTGCGAACTGGAACGGCATTGGCCACTCAAGGAAATACGCAACTGTGATTTCGCCGCCGTGGCCGGCTGCTGTTGCGGATTGTGCGCCAGCGATCATTGCGATGCCAGCAACGGCACCCATCAATTTAGATTTAATATTCATTTTCTTCTCCCGTTTGGTGCCACATGACGTGGCACTCTTTTTTTATGCAGATGATATATCACCTTGCGCAGCCAATACCTGTAAAACAAGACAGATCATGTTGCTACAATGATCCGAACCGATATTTGGATAAGGATCAACGGTTTTTATCCTCTTTTGCAAAATGTTATTTGACGATTTACGTCTTCATCAAGGGTCAAAAACGACAATGCCTCGTTGAATTTCCCCAATAATTCTCTGTTTGTCGTTTTCAGACCATCAACACTGTCAATATTCTGGCTCTATATTGGGAAATCAACTGGCCCTACTGATCAACTCAGAATCGCTGTCAATAAGAGCATCAAAGGGACTAAAACGCCCTGATTTCATGCAATTCGAAACAAACTGGAGCATCTGCAATGGACGGCACATTTAACGAGAATGACATAAGCCGCGTAATCGAAGCTGATCGCGCAAATGTGTGGCATCACTTGGTCCAGCACCAGCAATTCTTCACTGGCGCAGATCCTAAGATCATCGTCGAAGGCAAAGGCATGCGTGTCTGGGACCAGAAGGGCATCGAGCATCTTGATGCCGTAGCTGGTGGCGTTTGGACCGTAAACGTAGGCTACGGCCGCGAAACAATGGGCGACGCGGTGCGCGACGCAATTGTTAAGATGAACTTCTTTGGCGGCACGATGGGCTCTATCCCCGGTGCGTTGTTTGCGGAAATGCTAATCTCGAAAATGCCTGGCATGAGTCGCGTCTACTACGCAAACTCTGGCTCCGAGGCGAACGAGAAAGCATTTAAGATGGTGCGTCAGATTGCGCACAAAAAGTATGGCGGCAAAAAGCACAAGATTTTGTACCGTGACCGCGACTACCATGGCACGACAATCGCGACGCTGTCCGCTGGTGGCCAAGACGAACGTAACGCACAATACGGTCCCTTCACGCCGGGCTTCATCCGCGTGCCGCACTGCTTAGAATACCGCAAGCACGAACAAGAAGGTGCACCGGACGAAAACTACGGCGAATGGGCCGCCAACCAAATCGAAGCGGTCATCCTGCGCGAAGGTGCAGACACTGTTGGCGCACTTTGCCTTGAACCCGTAACAGCGGGCGGCGGCGTAATCGAAGCCCCAGAGGGCTACTGGCCACGCGTTGCAGAGATCTGCAAAAAGTACGACATCTTGCTGCACATCGACGAAGTTGTTTGTGGCGTAGGCCGTACAGGAACATGGTTCGGCTACCAGCATTACGGCATCCAACCAGACATGGTGTCGATGGCCAAAGGTGTGGCATCAGGTTACGCGGCGATCTCTTGTCTTGTGACCACGGACGCTGTGTTCGATCTGTTCAAGGAACAGGGTGAAGACAACATGAACTACTTCCGCGACATCTCGACCTTTGGCGGCTGCACAGCTGGCCCAGCGGCTGCGATGGAAAACATGCGGATCATTGAAGACGAAGACCTGCTGCAAAACACAATTGATATGGGCGACTACATGCTCGATCAATTGCGCGCGCTAAAAGACAAGCATGAAGTCATTGGCGATGTGCGCGGCAAGGGTTTGTTCTTGGGCGTCGAGCTGGTTTCAGATCGCACAACCCGCGAACCGATGGACCAGAAAATGGTACAAGCCGTTGTTGGCGATTGCATGAAAAACGCAGTCATCATTGGGGCCACAAACCGTTCTGTACCGGGTCGCAACAACACGTTGTGCTATTCACCTGCATTGATCGCGACCAAAGACGATATCGACCAAATAGTGTCTGCGACAGACAACGCTTTGAGCAATGTGTTTAGCTGAACCTAAGTATTGTTAATGTAGAAAAGGCGGGCCAATCGGTCCGCCTTTTCTTTTATTATGGGAATGATGGTTTTGCGTGCATCCTCACCGATTGCGCCTATGTTTCCACGGTCTCCTTCCCGCACGCCCCTACATGCAGGTTGTGGTATTCCAGATAACCTCTCCACTCAGTGAGAGCAGTACATGCCAACTCACTTAGCCAAGTGATATTGGGCTGTGCGGCAACTTGGTCCACTATGACCAGTTTCTAAAAAATACTTCATTGGGCGCTGTTGCGGATAGGCCTCCCGATGCTCTACTGCCTTCATTAAATTACCCCCTAAGAGAGAACCAGTTATGACTTCAGAAGGCACTCACCTTGATCCGGAAAACTGGGACGAATTCAGCGACGACATGCATAAGTTGATGGACCAATGCCTTGCACGTATGAAGCAGGCGAGGGATTTACCGTGGCAACCCAAGCCAAGCGATCTTGCAGACCGGTTATCTTTGCAAGACTCTGCAACGGGGGTTGGCTCTACACATTCGTTGGACCAGCTGGCGAACGACATAATGCCTTATGCGACTGGTAATACGCACCCAAAATTCTTCGGCTGGGTGCATGGCGCTGGATTGCCAGTATCGGTTGGAGCCGAATTGGTGGCGGCCACGATGAATAGCAATTGCGGTGGCCGTGATCATGGTGCCATCGAAGTGGAACGTGCCACGTTAGATTGGTTGCTTGGTGTATCCGGCATGCCCGATACGGCGTCGGCAATTTTAACCACAGGTACATCACAAGCGACGATCTTGGCGCTAACGACCGCGCGTAATAGACAGTTTGGTCACGATGTCAGAAAGACAGGCATTCAATCGCTGCCAAAGATCGCCGTCTACGTGCGCCGCGGCACCCATTCCTGCATTGGCAAAGCGCTTGAGGCGATGGGGTACGGGACGGATGCGATTCACATCGTTGATACAGACGAAAACATGCGCATGGACATCGCTTCGTTAGCAGTCGCAGTGGCCGAAGACCAAGCGGCAGGTCGGGTTCCTTTGGCCGTCATCGGAACCGCCGGATCGGTGAACACCGGATCTTTTGATAACTTGGACAAGATCGCAGACTTCTGTTCTGAACAAGATATTTGGTTCCATGTGGATGCAGCATTCGGCTTTTGGGCAAAGCTTGCCGATCAGCCTTGGAAACACCTGACCGATGGAATGGAACGGGCCAATTCGATTTCCTGTGATTTTCACAAATGGATGTCTGTTCCATATGATTGTGGTGCGTGCATGATCTATGATCGAACCCTGCACTTTGACACGTTTACCTCGCGCCCGAATTATCTGGAACAACAGGAAAAAGGGCTTGGCGGCGGCGACTTGTGGTTCTGCGATTACGGCCTAGAGCTTTCACGCGGATTTAGAGCCCTTAAAGTATGGACGGCAATAAAATCAATCGGGACCGACGCCTTTTCGACGTCCATCACTGACAATTGTAAGCAGACATCCTTGATGGCTGAGTTGGTTGAGGCATCTGACGTCTTAGAGCTTTCATTTCCCGTGTCATCCAATGTGTGCTGCTTCTACGTCGCACATGGAGACGTGAACAAGATAGCAGCTGAGCTTCAGATGAGTGGTGAAGCGGTTTTCTCGACGACCTTTATCAAAGGAAAGCCATGTCTTCGTGCCGCGCTTGTTAATCATCGCACCACATCAGACAATATTCGCCAATCGATTATGGCCGTTGAAAGCGCAGTAAGACGACATAAATAGCATTTTTCGGCAGTATTTTGGCTAGAAATACTGCCGAAACTGTCTGCTTGAATAACATATGTTTTAAGCTCGTCGCGGAGCTTTGCTGCATTGAGATGACGAAATTAGGTTGGGGAAATAGGGCAACGGCTGCGGTGCAAAGCCGACATCCGCGTTCTGGAAAACCCCTTCCAAACTTTACCGCCAATCAGCTTTTAGTCGGTGCCAGTGGAGTAGCGTCGCTCACGCTAAGGCGATTAAACGCGCAATGCCTACTGCAGCTTCGGTTTCAATTGGAGTCTGTATATCAAGACCCATCACACGCTTGCGAATGGCCGTCCAAACTGGGTTGGAAGCACCACCACCGGCAGTGTAAATCACCTTGGGTTGAGGTGCCTGCAACGCACGCATGGCATCGTAACACTGCGCTTCAATGCGCGCGATGCTCTCTATCATGCCATGCAAGAATTCCGCATCAGATTCTGGTCGCGGTGTTAAACGCGGCTCAAGATATGGGTCTTTGATCGGGAAACGCTCACCCGGGTTTAAAAGAGGGTAATAATCAAGTTCACTGGCTGTTTCAGCGTCAATCTTCGAGGACAAATTACGCAGCTCATCCACCGTAAAGAAATGCTGCAACACGCCACCGCCGGTATTGGATGCTCCGCCAACAAGCCAATGATCCCCGATTTTATGAGAATAAAGCCCAATTTCAGGTGCATCAATTCGCGTTGGGCTAAGCAATTTTATCGCCAGCGTCGTTCCAAGCGAGGTGACCGCGGCCCCTTCTTCCAAGGGTGCGCAAGCTAGAAATGCAGCAATACTATCGGTCGTACCTGCATGGATCACAACATTATCTGAAAGCCCAAACTGAGCGGCCCAATTTGTGGCAAATGACGCAATCGAACAGCCCGCGGGTTTTACCTTTGGCAACAATTCGGTCCGCACGCCTGCAGCCGTAGCCCACGCAGGCCAGCTTTGTGTTTCGGGATCATAGCCCGTTTTCAGGGCGTTGTTTTCATCTGACCATCCACCTTGCCCCATCAATTTGGCGGAAATGAAGTCCGCTTGATGCAGCATATATTCAGCACGATCATCTGGATCTTCCGACTGCAACCGCATCATCCGACCAAGCGCTGAACCACTGCCACGTGTGATGTGTGGGTCAGGCGCATAGCGTGCAATGGCTTCGGCCTCGGCCATAAAACCTGACGAGTTGTACATGAGTGCACGTGTTACAGGCGTTAGCTTAGCGTCGGTCAAAACCATGCTGCCTGACGTTCCGTCCACCCCGATACGCGCAATGGCTTTAGGGTCCAACCGATGCTCTTTCATCGTACTGACCTGATTGGTGATGCATCGCACAACACCTTCCCACCAAAGCTGCGCGTCAACTTTATCAGGGTCTTGCAAGCCATATTCCGCGCGCGCCACTGACAAAACAACACCAGCCTCATCTACAACTGCCGAGCGGATGCCTGAAGTTCCTAGGTCGATGCCAAGCGAGAGTGTTCTCATGTACGTGCAGCCAAAGCCTGACGATATTTTTCGGCGTCCCAGTTCAACAATTCGACTTCAGCCTCGGTCCCGATGGCAGAGGGTGTCCAGCCAGCGGGTAAGCGTGAAAATAGATCAGACAAGCATCGCAACATCGACTTTTGCGAGGATGTCGCGCCATCCCTTATCAAGATACCAATGCCTTTCTGGACAATAGCTGGCGGTGTCCCGTCGTGATCGCCTTGCGGCAATGCTGGCCCCAGAAAAACAACATGATCAGGGTAGTATGAACCTGCAACAATCAGATCAGCAGTGGCTGTATTCTGAGCAAGCCAACTTTCGGCAACCCAAGTGAACCCGTTAAGTGGAGGTTCAGATGGTGTTTGAAAATCTGTGTCATTTACAGGCATCGCCAAGCGGGCCTCGACCTCATCCATGATCTGCGCAGTTGCCGCGACACTGTCCGCACAACAAATTAATCCGTGGTTTTCCAGTATGATAATTTGTGTTTCAGCCGTCACACGCGCCATAATTTGCTGGGTAAGTGGCAAACCCGGCTTGGCATAAGGGACACGGATAAATGGTAAACCCTTTAGCTTCGCGTCCGAAGCGATACGCCCCTCAGGGCTAACCGCATGGGTGAGTGTCTCAATAGAATGTGTGTGCGCAACAACCGCCCAATCAAGGGCCGCATGAAATGTGGTTTCAATAGACGGGCGCAATGTATTGTCGGGATCTAAAACGGTGTCTTTGCAACTGCCGTCCCCTGCGCCGCCAGCTTGTGCTTTGGCGGCATTGCGATCAACCGCAACAAAGATTGGCTTTTCAACTGCGTCGGCCAATTCGGTGCCCGAGGCTTTGATCCACATCACGTCTCCCGCTTTGATCGAGGTGTTACCGCCGGGTCCTTGAACCCGCAAAGGGTCTTTGCCTAAAGCAGCCGAGAAGGCGCGGAAGTCGTCACTTAAAAGATCGGTCATGTGGTTATCTCAAGCTTTGTAATGAAAAATTGGGGGTTGCGGTGCCTTTGGACGTCACAAGTTTGTTCAGCGCAATTGCAATGTCATTCGATTGAAAATCACCCGCGTGAATGCCGCCGCGAATAAACAGCGTTTGCCATCCTGCGTTTGCGGCCCCTGCAATATCATGTTCCAAACTATCACCAACCATTAGACAACGGTTTGGCGCGACATTCATAGCCGTCTCAACCGCGCGAAAAACCGGCCCATGGGGTTTGCCGTAGAACGTTACCCCACCACCAGAATCTGCAATGTCGTGAGCCAACGCACCGGGGGAAACGACCAATCGGCCACCCGCACGTGGTGATGTGCGATCAGGATTTGAACAATATGTGGGAATATTTCGGGCGACAATCGAGTCGCACAAATCCCTTAGAGCTTTTGGTTTTGCTGCTGCATCACCTTCGGGCAGGCCCATGATCAGGACAAAATCAGCCTGCGCCAAATCCGTCACAAAAAGCAGATCAAGGCCGTCGGCCCACTGCTCCGCATCCAATGGATTTGCAGAAACAACAAACGCTCGACGCCCCGACAGCTTGCCGGACGCAGCGTCCCGCCACAGCGCCTCTCCTGACGTCATAACACAACCAAACAGGTCCGTAGCGAACCCTTTGGCCGCAATTCTTTGCGCATTCAAATCTGATCGTTTGCCCGAATTGGACAGCACAGCCAACCTAGACCCCTGCGACACAAGCCGCTGCAGTGCGTCAATCGCACCATCATAGGGCGTCGTGCCATCATGCAAGACGCCCCATTGATCCAGAACAATCGCATCAAACTGACCCGCGATCTGGCTTATGCTGTCGAGCAGCCGTGTCATTGGTTTTTATTTATCAGCCGTAGGCTGTACAAGGCTGGCAAGGTATGCTTCGACCTCATCAGGTTTCAGCGCTGGTGCGACCTTATCGGTTGTTCCCGCTGGCATATCACCGAAATAGAACTGGAAGCCTGGAATGGTCTGGCGACGTTTCCGGATCGGCATGCCCTCGTATGGGAAGACATCAGAGCGCGCATTGGCGACCTTATCGTGGCAGGCCAGAATATAGTCGGCGCGCTTGTCCATTTCCTCGACAGATTTCCAACCCTCATAAGAATTGACGAAACGTGCTGGTACCCAATAACGCCACATCTCGGCTGGGTTTGGCTCCATGTTGCGTTCTTGGAAGATCGCGTCACCTGCAATGACGATGTCGCCCGCGCTGGTTTCGACCGTGACGGCCATGTGACCAACAGAGTGACCCGGCGTATGGAACATCGTGATGCCCGGCAAAACTTCGGTCTCATCTTCAATGGCCTCAAACACACAACCGGCATAGGCAGGTTCGATATCGAGGATGCCACATTCGTATGTGCGGTAGTAAAGTGGAAGCGGGTTATACGCCATTTCGATCTCACCCTTAGGTGCGATGTAACGGGCGTTTTTGAACTCTTTCATATTTTGCACGTGGTCCCAGTGCAGGTGGGTAAAGATGATCGCATCAATCTCGTCCGGGTGAACACCCAGCTTTTGCTCAAGATGCTCATGTACCTGAAGGCAGCCGCGTTTGTCACATTTGTGGTGGTATTTCGTGGCGCGTTCTTCACCGCACAAACCCGTATCAATCAGGATTTTATGAGTGCCTGTATCAACATAGTGGCAGTATACAGGGTTCCAGATTTTTTGACCCGCTGGGCCTTTCCAGAAAATATAAGTGCCAAGATCGGCTTCGAGCCAACCCGTGTTTATAGGGTAAATCTTGGTTTCCTGAACGCCCATGTCTCTCTCCGTATGCGATGAATCTACTTTGCATACAAAGATACAGGATTGCGTCCAAGTGCAAGCCCTTTTTCTTCAAAAAAGGTCAGTTTGCAGCAAGCGCCTGCATGAAACTTGCGGTCATGTGCGCCCGCATACCTTCAGATGCGGCACGCGAATCTTCAGAGAAAATGTGACTGATCAAATCGCGATGGCTTTGGGCCGAGGCAACCATATCTGCTTTGCTTGCAAATTTTTTCGCACGGAACGGACCAGTGCGACGGCGGAAATCAGTGGCAATTTCAGCCATATATGGATTGCCAGTTGCACGGTATATTGCGAGGTGAAAAGCTTCATTGGCACGCATGTATGCTACCAGCTCACCCTGTTCAGCAGCGGCGACGCAATCAGCTTGGGCGTTTTGAATTTCTGCACGCGACAGCAAAGTAAGGCGTTGTGAAGCAATTCTAGCGCAAGCCGCTTCAATTTCATGCATAGATTCAAACATTTGCGCCAGTTCTTCGCGACTATACTTAGCCACCTGGACGCCACGCTTCTCGCAGGGAACAAGAATACCTTGGGCTGTTAATCTGGTTAGAGCCTCACGCACTGGTGTACGCGAAACGCCAAATCGTTGGGTCAACTTCACTTCGTCTAACCGTGTGCCGGGGGCGAGTACGCCAGAAGATATATCTTCGAGCAATTCAGCCTCGATGCGACCAACTGTAGAACCACGTCCACCCTGACCTACCTTAACATCTGACTTAACCATAAAACGTTCCCCATGAATTACCGGCCATATATCATGAATACAAAAAATTCGTCCAGAATACAAATTTGGATATTTACTTTCGACTTTGTATACACAATGTTCGATATTAACGAAGTGAGGGGAATCAATGCCTACCATTCGGCTTGAAAATTTAGTTAAGCGATACGGGAACGTTCAAGTCCTGCATGGTATTAGTCTTGAAATGGCTGAGAACGAATTTACCGTTCTTGTTGGTCCGTCTGGGTGCGGCAAGTCCACCACCTTGCGTATGATCGCCGGCCTCGAACATGTGAGTGAGGGGGAAATCTATTTCAACGATAAACCCATCAGCGCACTTGAGCCAAAAGACCGTGACATCGCAATGGTGTTTCAGGACTATGCACTTTACCCACACATGAACGTGGCGGCGAACATGTCCTTCGCCCTTCGTTTAGAAAAGCGACCAAAGGCTGAGATCGACAAAAAGGTGCGTGATGTTGCTGCCATGTTGGGTTTGTCTGACTTTTTGGCACGTAAGCCTGGCGAATTGTCCGGTGGTCAGCGCCAGCGTGTAGCGATGGGTCGTGCATTGACCCGTGACGCTGCGACTTTCCTGTTTGACGAACCATTGTCGAACTTGGACGCAAAACTGCGCGGTCAGATGCGCGCCGAACTCGCGTTGATGCGTCAGCAAGTCAAAAAGAACATGATCTATGTGACCCACGACCAGATCGAAGCGATGACTTTGGCTGACAAGATCGTGGTGATGCACGGCGGTCACATCCAACAACAGGGTACGCCCGAAGAACTGTTCAAACGCCCAATCAACAAATTCGTCGCTGGTTTCCTTGGGATGCCACCAATGAACTTCATGGACGCGACGTTGACGGACAAAGGTGGCACGCTTTGGGCCGAGGGTAAGGGATTTTCGATTACCCTTCCTGCGGATCGCGCCAAAGATGCGCAAAAATCTGGGCAACCAAGTGTCACGCTAGGGTTACGCCCCTCCGATTTGGTTTACGCACCTGACTCCAAGCCCGAACAAAGTCTGGATCTGAATGTCATCGTTTCCGAATACGTTGGCGCGCAGTCGGTTCTAATTTGTGAATGTGGCGATGCGAAAATTACGGTTGAGCTAAAGTCAGAAACGCCAATCGCCTTGGGCGAAACACTGCGCTTCGCCTTTCAGCCCGAAAATATTCACCTGTTCGACACGAAGACAGAGCAGGCGCTTTAACATCACCTAACTAAATAAATAGACCAGCTTCTGGGAGGAAATTATGCTGACTTATCTATCAAAGAATACACTTGCAGCGTCCACAGCGCTTGCACTGATTGCAGGGGCCGCAGTGGCCAACCCGTACGCGGACTACGAAGGCACGACACTTGTTGTGAACTTCCCTGCACACCCGCACTACGACGCAGTCATGCAAATCTTGCCTGAATTCACAAAACAAACCGGCATCAACGTTGAAGTTGACCAACTTCCCTACCTGAAAATGCGCGAGCGCCAAACGCTTGAGTTGGCACAGGAAGAAGGCGAATATGACCTAATCGGTTATGTTGTATTCTCGAAAGCCGATTATGTGTACGCAGATCAACTTGAGAACCTAGCCAAGTATTTCATGAACCCAAAGCTGTCGAACCCAGCCTACGATCCTGATGATCTGATTGACGGCTATGTCTACAACATCGGCTTTGCGGGTGGTGATCGCGGTTACCTCTCCGGTAAAACTGGCTCGCTTTTTGGCTTGCCTTATGGTTCCGAGACGTCTGTTTTGGGCTACCGCAAGGACATCTTTGAGAAGCACGGCCTAGAAGTGCCAGAAACGTACGACGAAATGTTAGCCCTCGCCTGCAAAATTCCTGAGCTTGAGCCAGGCATGGGCGGTCTTTCTTCCCGTGCGGCTTCTGGTCACCACGCAGCCCACGCGTTTCTATTGCACCTCAACCCACTTGGCGGCGCAATCTTTGACGAAAACTGGGAACCGGTGATGAACAACGCCCAAGGCGTTCAAGCTGCAAAAGCGCTGAAAACAATCGTTGATTGTGGTCCTGAAGGCGCATCTACCTTTGGCTTCGGTGAAGCATTGGGCGCGTTCTTGAACGGTGACACGGCGATGTTCCTCGACACCACAATTGTGGCCGGCCAAATCGACAATCCAGACAAGTCTAAGGTTGTTGGCAAAGTTGGTTGGGCTATGCACCCAATGGGCACAAAACGTGCCAGCCAAACAGGTGGTTTCGGCATCGGCATCCCCGCCAACGCCGAGCACAAAGACGCAGCCTTCTTGCTGATGCAGTGGTTGACCTCAAAAGAGGGCGACAAAATGGTGGCACTTGCTGGTGGTAACCCATCACGCTTCTCCACACACGCTGATGCGGACGTAAACGCAAAGTTCCCACATATGGCGA
>JBLHPE010000064.1:0-14215 GCA_047624005.1 Ascidiaceihabitans sp. | reverse complement strand
CAAGCCGTCGTAGGCACCAATACTGTGGCCTGTATGCAATCCGGTGTATTTTGGGGTTACGTCGGTCTGGTCCGTGAGATATGTGCCCGCATTAAGGCGGAACGCGACCGCGACATGCGCGTAATTTCCACAGGGGGGCTGGCCCCCTTGTTTCAGCAAACAGAAAAACTGTTTGACGACTTTCAAGATGATTTAACGATGCACGGATTGACCGTGATTCATCGCTACAACAAGGAAAATAACTGATCTCATGAGCAGTGAACGATTAATCTACCTGCCCCTCGGCGGCGCAGGCGAAATTGGCATGAATGCCTATGTATATGGCTACGGCAAACCAAATCAGGAACGTTTGATCGTTGTTGATCTGGGCGTAACATTCCCCGACATGGACGGCAGCCCGGGCGTTGATCTGATCCTACCGGACGTGTCATGGCTGGAAGAGCGTAAAGATCGCATCGAAGCGATCTTTGTCACACACGCACACGAGGACCACGTGGGCGCGATTTCTCACACTTATTCCCGCCTTCAGGCCCCGATTTTCTGTCGTGCATTCACGGCAAACATCGCGCGTCGCAAGATGTCTGAGTATGGCCATCCTGACGAAGCAGTGACCGTTATGGGCGCATGGCCAGAGCAACGCGATTTTGGACCGTTCAAGGTTGGCTTTTTACCGATCTCGCACTCCATACCTGAAAGTGGTGCAATGGTCATCGACACGCCTGCGGGCCGTGTTGTGCACACGGGCGATTTCAAATTGGACGAGACTCCGATTGTTGGTGAAGCGTTTGATCCTAAATTGTGGGCTGATGTCTGCAAGGACGGCGTCAAAGCGCTGGTCTGTGACAGTACCAACGTGTTTTCACCGGTTGCTGGACAGTCCGAAGTCACCGTCGGGCCTGAGATTGAAAAAATGGTTTCTGCTGCGTCAGGCATGGTGGTTGCAACTACATTTGCCTCCAACGTTGCTCGTGTGAAAACTCTTGCAGAGGCAGGCGAACGTGCCGGTCGTTCAATCGTTCTGTTGGGTCGCGCTATGCGTCGCATGGTTGAGGCATCTATCGAGACGGGTGTTCTTAAAGATTTCCCTACAGTTATCAGCCCTGAGGATGCCAAAGCTTTGCCGCGTGAGAACGTGATGTTGTTGGTTACTGGCTCGCAAGGTGAGCGTCGTGCTGCATCGGCGCAGCTCGCTCGCGGCAAGTATATGGGCCTTACGATGAAAGAAGGGGATACGTTCCTTTTCTCGTCCAAGACAATCCCGGGCAACGAAAAAGGCGTTATTCAAATCATGAATGCGTTTTCGGAAAAAGGCGTTGATGTGGTTGATGACAGTTCCGGTCATTATCACGTGTCTGGTCACGCCAATCGCCCGGATATTGAGCGGATGCATGACATTGTTAAGCCGCAGATCTTAATCCCGATGCACGGCGAACACCGTCACTTGCGTGAGCACGCCAAGCTTGGCGAAGCTAAAGGCATTGCAAGCGTTTTGGCAGTCAACGGGATGATGATTGACCTAAGTGGCAACAAACCGAAGGTTGTCGAATATATCGAAACGGGCCGGACCTATTTGGATGGTTCAGTTCAGATTGGTGCATTGGATGGCGTCGTGCGTGATCGCATTCGGATGGCATTGAATGGCCACGTGCTTGTGACATTGATCATGGATGAAGATGATGAGCCTTTGGGTGATCCGTGGTGTGAAGTCATGGGATTGTCCAAAACGGGATCTTCAAACGCGCCTTTGACTGATGTTTTGGAAGCGGACCTGAAACAATTCTTAGGCCGTGCAAATGCGAAAACGCTTCGGGATGATGACAAGTTAAACGAAGCCTTGCGGAAGATAATTCGCCAAACGGGCCAAAACGAAGTCGGCAAAAAACCTGAAGTGACAGTGGTAGTTAGTCGTCTGAGCTGATTGTGGGTGAACTGACAAAGGCGGGTTTTGCCGCTTTTGTCAAATTTGATCGATAAAATAGAAAAAACCGGCACCAAGAAGAAGGCGCCGGTTTTTTTGTTCTTGAACGTCTAAAAGGGCTGTTTAACCTTTGTAACGATCCGCAAAGCTCATTTGAATAAAGGTTGGCGTATGGTCGCCAAGGCCTTCAACTTTTGAGCCACGATCATTGTTTCGGTCATTTCCACGATCATTGTTATTGCGATCGTTGTTACGGCCCCGTCCACCACGTGTCCGGTTTTGCTTGGGTTCTTGTACTGCTGCCGTTTCGACCACTGGTGATGCTTCAACAACCACTGGTGCGACTTCAACGACTTCAACAGTCGCTGTAACCACTGGTGCTTCGACAACAACAGGTGCCGCATCCGCTTTTCGTGTGCGACTGCGTGTCCGTTTTGGTTTCTCTTGGCGCGGTCCGTCTTCTTCGACACCCTTTGCCTCTTTCGGGGCAGGGGTATCTTTCTTCGATGCCGGCGCGTCATTGGCCAAGGGATTGGCGAGACGTGGAATTTCCTTTTGAAGCAAACGTTCGATGTCTTCAAAGTTCTTTTCGTCACGCGGTGTGCAGATCATCATCGCCTTGCCATCTCGGCCTGCGCGACCTGTTCGACCAATCCGGTGGACATAGTCTTCTGCGTGGCTTGGGACATCAAAGTTAAAAACGTGGCTGACAGATGGAACATCCAAACCACGGGCTGCAACGTCTGATGCACACAGAAAACGCAAATCACCATTGCGGAATTGATCCAAGGTTTTTGTACGCTGTGATTGATCCAAATCACCGTGAATAGGTGCGGCATCATAACCGTATTTTTTCAATGACTTAGCGACGGTATCAACATCAACTTTCCGGTTGCAGAAGATGATTGCGTTTGTGCATTTTTCACCTTCGTTGTCGATCATCTTACGCAAAACATCGCGTTTTTCAGTACCTTCACGGTCTTTGCGCGATCCTTTGAACATGACAACGCCTTGTTCAATAGTCTCGGACGCTGATGCCTGACGCGCAACTTCGATACGCGCAGGATTGGAAAGGAACGTATTGGTAATTCGCTCGATCTCTGGCGCCATAGTGGCTGAGAAAAACAAAGTTTGGCGTGTGAATGGTGTGAGGCCGAAAATGCGTTCGATATCGGGAATGAACCCCATATCAAGCATACGGTCAGCTTCATCCACAACCATGACTTTTACATCATTCAGGATCAACTTGCCGCGTTCAAAATGGTCAAGCAGACGGCCTGGTGTGGCAATCAAAACGTCGACACCTTTGTCGATCAAGTTGTCCTGCTCCTTGAAGGATACGCCACCAATGAGCAATGCTTTGGTCAGTTTGACGTGCTTGGCGTAAGTATCAAAGTTTTGAGCCACCTGTGCCGCCAACTCACGTGTTGGGCACAAAACCAAGCTGCGTGGCATGCGCGCACGGGCCCGACCTCGGGCCAACATGGTGATCAATGGCAGGGTAAAACTGGCAGTTTTGCCTGTGCCAGTCTGGGCAATGCCCAGAACGTCGCGCCCTTCAAGAGCAGGAGGTATCGCCCCTGCTTGAATTGGCGTTGGGCTTTCATAGCCAGCTTCAAGGACGGCTTTGAGGACCTTTGGAGATAGGTTGAGATCAGAAAATTTTGTCATGTATGTCCGAATGTTGCGGACATTATCGTCGCCCGCGGCAGCAATCTGTGTCGGCCCTCATGGCCCTAGGGGCGACTCCATCGTCGCGACACTTTGCGGGGCATACCAAGAAGCAGGCGTAGGGTCAAACCATCAGGTAAAGTCTGGAAAATGTCGCGCCAATTTTACATCAAGATCAAGGTCTGCGTGACGCAGTAGATCATGGGATTTTAGGCGTTCTTGAAGGGCAGGGCTGTCTATTGCGATTTCGTCGTAAAATCGTCTCAGACCTGCTTCTCCTTCAGTCTCCTCGAGGTTGCGAAACAGATCATGTAGCGAAAATTCACCTTTATTGGCAGGGGAAAGTTCAGCACGGTAAGATCCCTTTTCCAAGCGGTAGCGAAAGGCGGACAACCATTCTGTCCACGGTTTTGCATGGCAGTGGGCGAGGTCTATGCAGGACAGTTCGATTTGATGCGGGTTGGTTTTCTCGCCTTGAAACACATTGTGGATGCGAAAGTTCATATTTTCCAACCCGGTGCGAACAAACAACTTGCCTGCTACGTGGCTTAGGAAACCGCCTTTTACATACTTACCAAACTCTGGATAAAGGTCTTTCACGATTGGAATGCGGTTTGGCCCGTTGGGGACGAATGCTTTGAACGACCGACCTGTGCCAACCAATTGCTCCATCGGGCGCAGACGTGCGCATGATTTCTGGTCTGGAAGTTCGTACAACACCGTGCCAACATTCTGGCCAGAAACGATGAATTCGTCCACATCCATGTGGATCAACCATTCGATTTCAGTCTTGCGATGATAGGCATGAGTTGCGTTTTTACTTTGTCGGACTTGGTGTTTGGTTGGGCGTTTACCCCCGACCTTTGCCCAATAGGCATCGTCGCATTTCTGCACCCGTATTTTTGGGTGGGCCTTTAAAGGAGCATAGGCGTCGGATTCCGGATCATCTAAGTAAATATACAGGCGGTGTGCGCCAGCCTCCAAATGGTAGGCCGCAAACCGTAAGATATCAGCTGTTGGTGCAAGAATTGTGGCCACCAATCCCCATCTCAACATGCTTAACCCTCCAGCTTACCAAAGTGGCGTATGACCTTGTCATCTAGGTTCAATTGCCATGTCAGCAGCATGTCATGGTCGCGCAGAAGGTCAAGGCGCTCGGGCGTTGCGAAACACATCTCATCAAAGAATTGGCGCAGGCCCTTTTTATCCTCGTCTTCCATGATCAGGGTCAGAACGTTGTTTAACTGTTCACTTCCACTGGATTTGTTTCGATATGATCCTTTGGACATACGATAGTCAAAATGCCTTTTGAATGCATCCCATGTCGGAGCATGTGCGTGACCTATCGCGATATCTGGCATCAACTGACCATTCGATAGCTGTACACCGTTGTGCATGGTGGCATGGATACCTATCCGGGCGTTTGGGATGCCGGTGCGGGTGATGTTCTTGCCACCGGAATATGAAATGAACCCCTCTGGCACATATGCTCCGAAAGTCGGATAGATAGCTTCTAAGACAGATTTCCTTTGTTTGGCATGTTTGCGTGTGCGTTTGAAGTACGCGGTGTCATTAAATGGGTCAGTATCGTTGGCCATCATCTCGGCAGGGTGAATGCGGACAAATGCCGCGTCATGTTGTGCGGATGCAAGACGTTCCGATAGTGGTGTTTTGCAAAGTAAAAACTCATCAACGTCGATATGGATCAGCCAATCCATAGCACTGGCCCGATAGCTGCGGCTTGCATTGTAAGCTTGGCGCAACTGATGTGTTTTACGAGCCCTCTCGGGAGCCATGGTCCAATAGTCATCATCACACTGGGTGAATGTAATTTGCGGATGGGTAAGCCGCTTCGCGATGCCGAGATCCGGCACATCAAGGTGAATGTGAATATGCGCAGCGCCCAATTCCAAGTGCCATGCTGCAAACCGAGCGATGTGCTCGATAGGGGCTTTGATGGTACTTACGACGCCCCATTTTAGGGTTTTTGGGTCTGACGGGACAGGCTGTGCAGGCAAATATGTTGTCTTTTCGCGCGGTTCTCTCTGCTTTGGTTTGTCCCGCCAGCCCATATTCTTAGATCATCATTTCCTTGGTCGCAGTCAATCGAACATCAGGATAATCGCGTTCAACACGGTCAATATCCCATTGCAGACGTGTGAGGTAAACAACGTCCCCGTCATGGTCATGAGAGATGTGTAGTTTGTTTTTATCTATAAAGTTATCAACGGCTTTCTTGTCACCGTTGACCCAGCGGGCAGAGGTGAATTGGGACTGCTCAAACCGCACAGGCAGCCCGTATTCCAACTCAATACGGCTGGCGAGCACTTCAAATTGCAACTGTCCAACAACACCTACAATAAAGCCCGCGCCGATCGAGGGCTTGAAGACCTTCGCAGCACCTTCTTCGGCAAATTGCATCAACGCTTTTTCAAGATGTTTGGATTTCAGCGGATCACCAGCCCGCACGCCCTGAAGCAGTTCGGGGGCAAAGGATGGGATGCCTGTCACACGGATGGCTTCGCCTTCGGTCAGTGTATCGCCGATGCGCAATTGTCCGTGGTTTGGGATGCCGATGATGTCACCAGCCCATGCCTCTTCCGCCAACTCGCGGTCAGAGGCGAGAAACAGAACTGGATTTGAGATCGTCATCAGCTTTTTGCTGCGCACATGCGTCAGCTTCATCCCACGATGAAAATGGCCAGATGCAAGGCGAACAAAAGCAACGCGGTCGCGGTGTTTTGGGTCCATGTTCGCTTGAACTTTGAACACAAAGCCAGCAACTTTCTTTTCTTCTGGCGCGATGTCACGGGGTTGGGCTGTTTGAATTTGTGGTTCGGGACCATAATTGACGATGCCGTCCATCAGTTCCTTAACACCAAACGAATTGATGGCAGAGCCGAACCAGATTGGGGTCAAGGACCCTTCGGCCATCGCAGCCTTGTCCATTGGGGGCAGCAACGCGCGGGCCATTTCCAATTCTTCGCGCAACTGGATAAGCAGTGCCTCGGGAACATGTTCCGCCAGCTTTGGATCGCCTAAACCGTTGATTTCAATGGAGGTGGCAACCTTGTTGCGGTCCGCGCGGTCCATCAATTCAAGACGGTCGCGCAGGATGTCATAACAGCCGATAAAATCGCGACCAACACCGATTGGCCAACTGGCAGGCGTCACATCAATGGCAAGGTTTTCCTGAATTTCGTCGATGATCTCGAAAATATCGCGGCTTTCGCGGTCCATCTTGTTGCAAAAGGTTAAGATGGGCAGGTCACGCATCCGGCAAACTTCAAATAGTTTTCGGGTTTGGGATTCAACGCCTTTGGCCCCGTCGATGACCATAACAGCCGCGTCGACTGCTGTCAGTGTGCGGTAAGTGTCTTCGGAAAAGTCTGAGTGACCGGGGGTGTCGACCAAATTGAAACGGTAGTCTTTGAAATCAAATGACATTGCTGACGCCGAAACAGAAATGCCCCGATCTTTTTCCATTGCCATAAAGTCGGATCGCGTCCGGCGCGATTCACCTTTTGCGCGGACTTGACCCGCCATTTGGATCGCGCCCCCGAACAACAGGAATTTTTCCGTTAGCGTCGTTTTTCCAGCGTCCGGATGCGAGATGATCGCAAAGGTACGGCGGCGCGCGATTTCGGGCGGCAAAGCGGGGCGGTTTGAGGCGGTGTCTAACATACTTGACCCTATAGATTGGGGGTGGTGATGGCGCAAGCGGTGCTGAACTATGCACTAATGTTAGCTCTTGGGTGTGGTGCCAATGTTTGGTTTTTCATCAACGAATAAGTCTGGGTTGGGATGAGTTGGTTCAAAAATCGACCTCTATAGATCAGGCATAAACGCGCTTGCGCTTGTTCGCGGTCTTGCAGCCTTTGTTCAACCATTCCACATGCTGTCCATTTGCCATGACAAGCGTCTCCCTATAATTTCGAGCTAAAATAATAGGACAAAACACGAGGCGCTGGGTTTGAAAGTTGCTAGATTAAAAGCCTAACGTGAGGAGGCGCGGCGTAGCAATTCTGCGGCATCTGGTCGGTTAAGCAACTGTTCTTGAACATCTAACCCTGCGTGGGGAAGGTTAGAGTGGCCGGGGATGACGTCACCCAACTCTTTCGACAGATCAGCGGGTAAAACAGGTTTGGTTCGCGTGTCGATGAGCATCGATTCAGCCGCGATACCTTCAGCATATATAATCTGATGGCTGTCAAAAAGCAGTTGAAAATAATCCACAAAACCACCGTCTTGGGTCACGACTGTATCGCCGTTCAAAAGGTGGCGGGCTTTGATCAACAGTTCGGACCTACCTGCGCCTAATTCGTCAGAGCGTTGGTAAATAAACAGGCGGTGGTCGGGACTGACGATCAAATCGTTGTCATTGTTCAGAGTGCCCGCCTTGATGCAAATCGGGGCAAAATCGCCAACTGCACGAAGGGTGCTTTGGCCGATCCATCGCACCTT
Source organism: Ascidiaceihabitans sp. (assembly GCA_047624005.1). Classification (GTDB taxonomy): domain Bacteria; phylum Pseudomonadota; class Alphaproteobacteria; order Rhodobacterales; family Rhodobacteraceae; genus Ascidiaceihabitans. Next base: position 6,162 of record JBLHPE010000064.1, on the reverse strand, counting down.
TTGGGGGCCATCATCGCGGGTTAACACTCGGTCGCCAATATTCAACAACTCGATGGGCTTTTGTTCGCCAGAGGCAAGTGTAATGTGGGTGCCACGTGAAAAGCTGACACAGGCCACTTGGGCAAACGTCTGTGCCGCCGTGTCCGTGTTGATCCCAACAAGGCTGTAATTTGTCCGATAGGATAACGGGGCGAGGGGCAGCAGATAGATGTCATTGATATCGCCGGTCTCATCAACTTCGACCAGAACCAGTGCGTCGGTGGTTTGACCGTCTGGCGACATAAATGTTAATGCACTGTCCAAGTGAAGTTCGGCATTCGCAAACCCAATTTCGGTGTCGGATGCAACCGTGAACTTGGCCTCAGAAATAGCGTGAAGCGCCATCCGTTTCGGTTCGGCAGCAAACCTCAATTCGTATACATCATCCAGTAGCAATTCGGTCGCAAATGACAGCGGATCATCCAAATTCGCACCATCAACTACAAAAAAATCTGCGCTGCGGTATACAGGCAGGCTTTGTGCTGGGGCGTGGCCGGATGACTCCGATTGGGACATAAAACCGCCGATCTAATGGTTACAACAAAAGGAGTTTTAACTTAGAAGTGTGGCTGCTTCGCGTCAATCATCCGTTCTTTTACTGGCGTTTAGTTGATCTGCGGTGATAGTGCTATGCCAAATCGAAATGTGGAAGGAACTGTCATGGATTTGGGTATTTCAGGAAAACGCGCATTGGTGTGTGCATCATCCAAAGGGCTAGGACTGGGCTGTGCGCAGCAGTTGGCTGCAGCGGGTGTAAACCTTGTGATGAATGCACGTGGGGCAGACGCGCTTGAGGCATCGGCTGCTTCAATCCGCGCGGAACACGGTGTAGACGTCGTTACAGTAGTGGCAGATATCACAACTGAAGAGGGCCAAGCCGCTGTTCTTAAGGCCGCGGAAGGAGTCGATATTCTTGTCACAAATGCGGGTGGTCCACCTCCCGGTATGTGGTCTGACTGGGATCGTGATGATTTCATTAAAGCCATTGATGCCAATATGTTGGCACCGATCATGTTGATGAAAGCGTTGTTGCCTTCTATGATGGATCGTGGGTGGGGCCGTGTGGTTAATATTACGTCTCAATCCGTAAAAGCGCCGATTGCCGTTTTGGGCCTGTCCAATTCTGCTCGGGCTGGGCTGACTGGGTATGTCGCGGGCACCTCGCGCCAAGTTGCAGGCCACGGCGTCAACATCAACAACCTATTGCCAGGTATTCATGACACCGACCGTGCAATTGCTCTGGATACTGGTGTTATCAATGCCCGTGGTATCACAATGGAAGAAGCCCGTGCCGAACGTGCGGCCACTATCCCTGCAGGACGGTATGGGTCAGCAGCTGAATTCGGCGCCGCATGCGCATTTCTTTGCAGCCAGCAAGCAGGGTTCATTGTGGGCCAAAACCTGTTGATGGACGGCGGCAGCACCAACGCGACTCTTTAAGGTGGCAAGCGCGCAAGAGCGGTTCTCGCTTAAGGATCATCTGCTCAACGCAGAAACGGTAGGGCAGTTGGCGCAGGAGTATTGCGCTGGCATCCCGTCCTTTGATGGTCCTCGATTTGAACGGGAAGCTTTAGAAGGCTTCGCGGAGCGCGAGTTGATGCAACGCCTCGAATGGATAGCTGATTGTGCGGAAAACCAGTTGTCGACGGATTTCCAGACGATGGCAGGGCAGCTTGAAGCGGCGATGCCCTCGCGGCTTGACCCGTCATTGACTGATAATGATTTTGGTCACTTCATCCACGCAATTCCTGGTATTTTGGCAGTACGACATGGATTGGAACAGCACCGTGATCGTGCCCTGGAGCTGCTGTTCGTCGCCACGCAGCGATTTTCGATGGAATTTTATATCAGGCCATTCTTAAATCGTTGGCCCAGCCAAACTTTGGCGCAGTTGGCAAAATGGGCTGAAGACGACAATTATCATGTGCGCAGATTGGTAAGCGAAGGCACTAGGCCAAAGCTGCCTTGGGCCAAATCGGTTACGTTAACCCAAGATCAGACAATTCCTTTGCTGGAAGGTTTACACACAGATCGGACACGCTATGTCACACGATCGGTTGCGAACCACCTAAATGACATCGCCAAGATCGATGCTGATCGAGTGGTTGCCTTGCTTCACGGATGGGCACAGACAGGTCAACAGTCTGCGAAAGAGTTGGACTGGATGACCCGACACGGTTTGCGCACCTTGGTCAAACAAGGACACGTGGGTGCTTTGGCTTTGCTTGGGTTTCGAGCAGATGCGCCTGTTCAGGTCAAAGCCTGCATCCTTACGCCGGTTGTGGTGATGGGGGAGGCTGTTTCGTTTGAGATCGAAATCTCTAGCGACATAGATTGCCCAGTCTTGGTCGATTACCGAATTGATTTTGCACGTTCCGATGGGAAACGGGCCGAAAAGGTATTCAAACTTAAGCAGGGTAAAGTATCCCTTGGCGAACCGCTGACTTTGCAAAAAACACATAAGTTAAAAGCTGGGGCAAGCACCTTCACCCTTTACGCGGGCCTGCATAGTATAACGGTACAGGTGAACGGTGTGGATCATACAAAGCTCAATTTTGACCTGACGGCATAGAGTTTCAAGCAGGGAGACGAGTGCGCTACATCACATCTATGTGTGGCTGGTTTCAGATGTGGCAAGGGGTAGCGAAGGCTGCTAATGCGGCTTGAACATCAAGCCCTGAGGATACCATGACAGCCGCAGCCCTAATTGCAATTTTCGCTATCGTCGTCGCCTTAAGCCTCTTTGTAGCACCCCGTCGTGCTACCGTGAATGGGTTTTTTGGCGGCATGTCTGAAGGTGGTACAGCACCTGGCCTTTGGGTTCTTGTCCTAAGCCAAGTCACCACCTGGATTTTTGCCCGAAGCTTAATGAACGCTGCAATTCTGGGCTATTACTATGGGATCGCAGGAACACTTGCGTATGCCGCATATTACGCGTCATTCCTAAGTGGTGGTTTTATTGTTTCGCGGCTACGGGCGGGCGGGGCGACGTCTGTCCAAGGCTGGCTGGGCGCGCGGTTCGGTAAGACGGGCACGACATCCTACAATGTGGTCATTGGCCTGCGTCTTTTGTCCGAAGTATTTGCCAACCTCTTGGTTGTTGGCTTGATTGCTGGGGCCGTTTTAGGTGGATCAGGTACACCTGCCATTTTGATAGTCGCAGTTCTGGGGCTTGGCTATTCTGCATGGGGCGGCCTAAGTGCCGCCTTGCGCACTGATGTTGTTCAAATGTTGTTGTTTTTGGTTGCATTTGGTGCGGCGTTTGTTGCGCTGATCCTAAGCCCTGGTTTCAGTTTTGGTGCAGTCCTGACAGCACCCGGTGCGTCCGGTCCCTATAACGGTTGGATATTGTTGGCGGTTGCCGCACTGCAAGTGTTCTCTTATCCCGCGCACGATCCGGTTATGATGGACCGTGGTTTCATCGCAGATCAAGAAACCACGCGCCGTTCGTTTTTACATGCCTTTTGGGTCTCTACACTTTGCATAATTGGATTTGGGTTCTTCGGTATCCAAGCCAGCCTGACAGGTGCGCCTTACGAAGAGCAGTTGATTGGCACATGGGGCCTTATGTTCCCTGCGTGGATTTTCGTCTTGTTGATGGTGTCTTTGTTGGTGTCTGCTCTTAGCACGCTCGATTCAGCGCTTGCTTCAGCGGCGCGATTGGTTGTTGAAGAATTGCGCCTTGCGCCCCGTACGCTAAATGGGGGGCGCGCTGTGATGGTCGTCTTTATGCTGGCTGGCGCAGCGCTTACATTGTGGGGCAATAAAACGCTGTTTGATGCCGTTGCAGTGTCCGGAACGGCGTCGATGTTCTTATCGCCTGTGTTGATAGTGGGCCTTGTGATGGGTCGTCATATTCCGCTTTGGTCCTATATCGTTGCGTTTGTCGCGGCTATTTTTGGGGCCTTCGCTTATTTTGGTCGGGCATGGCCAAGTTTTGCTGCGATCCTGCCAGTAGGTCATAAGTACGAACAATTATTGGTCATCTGTATTGTCGTTTTAGGTGTTGGTTTTGCGGCGGTGCTTGCGGGGGCGCGGAAGGGCTGATAGCTGCTAACCCGACCCTTTTAATCGGAAATTTGAGGCTTCGGCGTTGAGCAATCTTACAGACCAAATCCCACGGCTTGAAATCCGCAACCTTCGTCGTAGTTTTGACGGGCGTGCGGTCGTGGATGGTGTCTCACTAAAGATTATGCCAGGGCAGGTAACCTGCCTGTTAGGGCCATCAGGCTGCGGCAAATCCACGACTTTGCGTATGATTGCAGGCGTTGAGATGCAGGACAGTGGTGAAATCTATGTCGATGGCAATCTGATCTGTGACACCGTCTATCGCGTCCCGCCAGAGCGGCGTGAAATTGGCCTGATGTTTCAGGATTTTGCGTTGTTTCCCCACCTTAGCGTTGCCGACAATATAGGCTATGGACTTAAAGGGCCAAAAGCTGAAAAACGTGCGCGGGTCGAAGAACTATTGGCTCGCGTTGATCTTATTCAATTCATTGACGGTTTTCCGCACCAACTTTCTGGTGGCGAACAGCAAAGGGTTGCGCTTGCACGGGCCTTGGCCCCGAAGCCGCGCATAATGTTGATGGATGAACCCTTCTCCGGCCTTGATAACCGTTTGCGTGATGGTATCCGCGATGAAACGCTTAGTCTCTTAAAAGAAGAAGATACCGCCGTCCTTTTGGTCACGCATGAACCCTATGAAGCGATGCGTATGGCAGATGAAATCGCGCTGATGCGGGGCGGTGTCATCGTCCAGCAAGGTGCTGCATATAATGTCTATACCCGTCCATTGGACCGCGCAGCCGTGGCCTTTTTTAGTGATGCCAATACGCTTACGGCCAAAGTAGAGGGCGCATTGGCGATGACACCATTTGGCCGCTTCTTAGCGCCAGGGATGCCCGATGGCACAGAGGTAGATATCGTTTTCCGTCCCCAGCATCTACGAATTGATTTTGATCGCGCCGGTGAGGGACCAAAGCCGACGGCAGTGGACGGCACACCCGCCCGCGCGGTTGTGGAACGTGCACGATTTATGGGCAACGAAAGCCTTGTTGAATTTCGTCTTGATCATGATGGTTCTATGATGAAGGGTACCGTGCCCAATGTGTTCTTACCTAAAGTTGGAACAGTTATGTGGCTCACCGTGCGGCGTGACAGATGTTTTGTGTTTCAGGCGGAAGGAAACCAATAATGCGGCTTTTGACAGAATTTGGTATGGGAACTTCCCTGCGACGTGGTGACTATACCCAAGCGGCAAAACGTGCTGTCCAAGACGCGCTTTGGCACAATTCGATCAATTTGGCGGAACTGTTTGGTTTTCCCAAGGATGCTATGAAGATCACAGTGGAAATTGCGGTGCAGAAGCCAGAAGAAGTGGATGTGAAGGCCGTGGCCGAAGTGTTCCCATACGGTGATACCACATTCAAAGTGCACAAAGGCGGTTTGGACGTTCCGCGACCCGAAGGCACTGGAAATCCCACGATCATGGCCAATGTCGCGTTGTCCGTCGCGTTTGATATGGAGCGTACAAATGACTGATATATCCGCCCAAGAACAACGCGTGATCATCGAAATGGGTATGGGTAACGACCTACATGGTATGGATTACACAAAGGCTTGTGCCCGTGCGATTGAAGATGCGTTTCGCCATTCGTCCTTACCGTTGTTTGGTGCACTTGAATTGTCGCATAGCGAAATGCGCGTGCAGGTGACTGTTGCGGTTCAAGATCCCGATAAGGTGGATGTTGCGGCCCTTGTGGCAAAGCTTCCCCGTGGTCGCGCTGAGGTTACAGCCGTGTTTGGCGGTATGAATGTCGTATCCGAAAGCGGTTCTGACACGATCGTAATTGCGCAAGCGGCTGTCGAGGCGTTCTTGCCACCACAATTGGGCTGGAAATTGAAGGCTTAGGCTTGATGGTCGCTTAGCCGCTTGCCGCTCTCACCGACGAACATTTCAGGTCGCGCTTCAGCCGTTTGAATTAGATCTATGCGAAAGACGCGGAACGCAGCGCGTGCCTCGCACCATGCGGTTAGCGTCCAAACACGACCCCAATATTCCATCTGTAACGGGCGGACCGTGCGGGATGTGATCCTGTCGCCTTTAGAATTATAAGTAATCTG
>JBLHPE010000063.1:0-14223 GCA_047624005.1 Ascidiaceihabitans sp. | reverse complement strand
GGCAACGGGCCGGGTGGCCCTCACTGAGAATTTAACGGGAGTTATTCATATGATGCGCACACGTGCCGCAGTTGCAGTTGCCGCAGGCAAGCCCCTCGAAGTTATGGAAGTGAACCTTGATGGTCCAAGTGCTGGCGAAGTTTTGGTGGAAATCAAGGCGACTGGCCTATGCCACACGGACGAATTTACCCGTTCAGGTGATGACCCCGAAGGCATCTTTCCGGCGATCCTAGGGCATGAGGGCGCAGGCATCGTAATCGAAATCGGTGAAGGGGTCACATCCCTCGAAGTTGGCGATCACGTGATCCCGCTGTACACCCCTGAATGTCGCGAATGCGAATACTGTTTGAACCCAAAAACCAACCTGTGCCAAAAGGTCCGCGCCACGCAAGGGCAGGGGCTTTTGCCGGATGGGTCTACTCGTTTCTCAATGTTGGATGGCACACCGATCCACCACTACATGGGCTGCTCCACCTTCGCCAACCACACGGTTGTGCCGGAAATCGCATTGGCCAAAGTGCGCAAGGACGCGCCGTTTGATAAAATTTGCTACATTGGGTGCGGCGTTACGACGGGCATTGGCGCTGTGATCAACACGGCTAAAGTTGAAATCGGGTCTACCGCGATTGTCTTTGGCCTAGGCGGCATCGGCTTGAACGTGATCCAAGGCTTGCGCCTTGCAGGCGCGGACCAAATTGTTGGCGTCGATTTGAACGAAAGCAAAATTGAAATGGGCACGCGGTTTGGCATGACCCATTTCGTGAACCCGTCTAAAATTGACGGCAACTTGGTCGAACACTTGGTTGAACTGACAGGCGGCGGCGCGGACTACACATTCGACGCCACAGGCAACGTTGACGTGATGCGGACAGCGCTCGAAGCCAGCCACAAAGGTTGGGGCGAAAGCATCATCATCGGCGTGGCACCTGCGGGCGCTGAAATCTCGACCCGTCCATTCCAATTGGTCACGGGCCGTTCATGGCGCGGAACAGCATTTGGCGGGGCGAAAGGCCGGACTGATGTTCCGAAAATCGTTGATTGGTACATGGATGGCAAGATCGAGATCGATCCGATGATCACCCACAAACTGACCCTTGATCAGATCAACGAAGGCTTTGAATTGATGCACGCGGGCAAGTCGATCCGCGCTGTCGTGGAATTCTAAATTAACCTGATTTTAAGGTAGGTTAATTTCAATGGCGTGGTGAATAAGGCGTTAACAGCCTTTCGCTATACCAGACTTTTTAAACGTACAATTCGCAGGTCGAATTGTACGTTTTTGATTTTTAAGGTCAAAGAAGGCCAAATTGATGGGCGCGAAACGTACAATTTAAAGCATGGTTTGTACAAACAGCCCCCCTAAATCGAACCGATCGTTCGATTAACTGCATCACACAACGTTACGAAAGGGTGGTTTTTTCGTGATTGCCTCCTATATCTAAACCGAACGGTTTAGCAGGGGAAGATCATGAAAATCACAGTCAATGGCACCCAACACGAGATAGATGTTGAACCAGATATGCCCCTCTTATGGGTGTTACGCGATGAACTGGGGATCACGGGTCCAAAGTACGGTTGCGGCATCGCCCAATGCGGGGCTTGCACTGTGCATATGGACGGTGAACCTGTTAAATCCTGCCAAGTTGCTGCCGAAGACATCGATGGAGAAATCGTTACAATTGAAGGGCTTGGTACACCTGATGCGATGCATGCTGTGCAAAAAGCATGGGTCGAACATCAAGTCGCCCAATGTGGGTATTGCCAGTCCGGTCAGATGATGACTGCTGCTGCTTTTGTGATTGAAACACCCGCACCAACAGACGCCGAAATTGACGATGCGATGAGCGGAAACCTCTGCCGCTGCGGCACATACCCACGCATCCGCGCCGCCGTCAAAACCGCCGCCAAAAACCTAAGCGAGGCATAAGATCATGGGAAAAATCAAAACAATCGCCCGTCGCACATTTCTAACAGGCTCTGTTGCCATCGTCGGTGGTGTCGCATTTGGTGTCTACAAATACAAAACCCCATACGCCAACCCAATGCTGGATAACCTTGCAGACGGCGAAGCCGCCATAACCCCATATGTGAGAATTGACGCCTCAGGAATCACCTTAATCACGCCGCGCGCAGATAGCGGGCAGGGGGCATATTCTGTCCAAGCCATTCTAATTGCTGAGGAATTAGATGTCGAGCTAGATCAAGTCAACGTCGACCCTGGCATGCCAGACAAGGTCTACTACAACACGGCGTTGGGCGCAGACGGCGCACCTTTTGCACCCACAGATGATAGTTTTGCCGCCAATTCCACCCGTACGGTGATGGATTCATTGATGAAATTCCTTGGCATGCAAGTGACTGGCGGCTCTACAACCGTTCCAGACAGCTATGAAAAGCTGCGCCTTGCTGGGGCCGTTGCCCGCGAAACCTTGAAAGCCGCAGCATCCCAAAAGACAGGTATCGCGGTGTCGGAATTGAAAACCGCAAACGGTATGGTAGAAACGCCAGATGGAACCAAAATCCGCTACGAAGAACTGGCCGCGATTGCGGCCACTTTGGACCCTGTGGACGAGGTAGCTTTGCGCGATCCAAGTACGTGGCGCATTGTCGGAAAACCACATCAACGCGTTGATATAATTTCGAAATCAACAGGTACGCAAGACTACGGTATCGACTTTAAACGCGAGGGTATGGTGCACGCGATGGTGCGCACAAACCCACGTCGTGGCGGCGAAATGATCAGCTATGACGACACAGAAACCAAAGCGATGCGCGGCGTTCAAAACGTGCTGCCAATCACCGGTGGTGTCGCTGTAATTGCTGACAATACATGGCGGGCTATTCAGGCCGCAAATGCGCTTGAGGTCGAGTGGGGGGAGGCCCCATATCCAGCGGAAATGGACGCGCATTGGCAGGCCTTGTCCGACAGTTTTAATGAGGATCAGCGTGACAGCAGTATGCGCGATGATGGTGATGTGACCGCTGCCCTTGAGGGGGCCGAAGTCGTCGAGGCCGAGTATCGCGCACCCTATCTTGCCCATGCGCCGCTAGAGCCGATTAGCGCGGTTGTCGAGGTGTCGAAAGATCGCGTAGATGTCTGGACTGGCACACAAATTCCACGTTTCCTTCAGGGAAATGTTGCCGATATCACAGGTGTGGATTTCGATAATGTGCATATCCATGCGTTGATGATGGGCGGTAGCTTTGGTCACCGTTTAGAAGCGCGTGTTGTCAAAGAAGCCGCTGAAATTGCGATGCAAATCCCGGGTGTTCCGGTCAAGCTGACATATTCGCGTGAAGAGGACATGACCCACAACGACACCCGCCAAATAGCGATGGCGCGTGGGCGTGGTACGATCAAGAACGGCAAAGTTGAAGCCTTTGATCTGGGTATCGCTATGCCCTCTGTTATCGCCAGTCAAATGAGCCGACAGGGGCTTTCGGTTCCGGGGCCTGATACGCAGATTGTTGCGGGCGCTTGGGAACAACCACTGAGCATTCCCAACTACCGCGTCACCGGTTACCGCGCGCCTGAACTTGCCCCGATTTCAAGCTGGCGTTCGGTTGGTGCCTCGACCAATGGGTTCTTCCATGATGTTTTCTTGGATGAATTAATCCATGCTGCTGGGGCCGACGCAATGGAAGAACGCTTGCGTCTTTGCTGGCATGAACCATCGCGTAAGGCACTGGAAAAGGTCGCAAAAATGTCTAATTGGGGCGCGCCGTTGGCCGCCAATAAAGGGCGCGGCGTTGCGTTTTGCATGTCGTTTGGCGTGGCCGTCGCGGAGGTGATTGAAGTTACTAATACCGACGACGGTATCAAGCTGGACAATGTTTGGGCGGCTGCTGAAGTGGGTAAGGTTGTCGACCCAATCATGTTTGAAAATATGGTGCAGGGCGGTATCAACTGGGCTTTGGGTCATGCAATTATGTCCGAGATTACGTATTCGGATGGTATGACAGAGCAGGAAAATTTCGACACGTTTGAATCCTTGCGAATGTATCAGGCACCCAAGATTGAGGTTGCTGGCTTAGAAAACGGTGATCACGTGCGTGGCATGGGGGAACCGATGGTGCCTCCGGCGGCGGCGGCGTTGTCAAATGCGATCTTTGCGGCCACGGGTCAGAGGATACGTGAAATGCCAATGAACAAGTTCATCGATTTCGTGTAAGTCTGGCAACCCTTTGTGGCGGCTCATTTGAAGTTGGGTCACCACATGACATAGTCTAAGAACGACCAAAATGATGTGCAAAACATGCTTGACCCAAGTCGGGAAACGTCGTCGTTTGAGGCATGGAAATTTATCACAACACCCCCCGCGTAAATATATCTGGCTTGGACGATGTTCCAGTGCCCAGCATTGATCATCAATCCGTTGCAAATCTAATCGAACGGTGCCCTGAAGCGGGCGAAACCCCTTTGCATGATCTGTCAGATTTGGCTGCTGATTTGGGCGTCGCTTCGGTCTGGGTAAAAGACGAACGCGATCGTATGGGTTTGGGTAGTTTCAAGGCATTGGGTGCTGCATATGTGATTGCGCATGATGCAAAAGCTGGCCGTGCTAAGGGGCGGACTTATGTAACCGCGAGTGCTGGCAACCATGGAATGTCGGTGGCGGCTGGTGCTTCGGCATTCGGCGCGTCAGCGGTCGTTTATATTGCCGAAACTGTGCCTGAAGTATTTGCTGACAGGTTGCGTGCACGCGGTGCAGAGGTTGTGCGTGAAGGTGCGATTTACGAGGATAGCATGGCGGCGGCTTTGAAGGCGGCGGACTACAACGGTTGGGATATCCTGTCTGACACGTCATGGCCCGGTTATTTTGAACGCCCACATCGTTTGATGGAGGGTTATTTGATGTTGATGCGCGAGGCAATTGCGCAGGTGCCCGATGTGCCGACGCACATCTTCTTACAAGCTGGTGTTGGTGGTTTGGCTGGGGCTTGCGCTGCGTTGGCGCGTGCGACGTGGGGCGCTGAGCCTGTGATTGTTGTGGTTGAGCCAGAGCTTGCGCCGGCTTTGATTGCGTCCGTTCAAGCCGGTAAGTTTGTCACTGCTGAAGGCCCTATCTCGAATATGGGTCGTTTGGATTGTAAGGAACCGTCGTTGATTGCGTTGAAAGGATTGGCGCGAGATGCAGATTCTTTCGTCACTTTGACCGAGGATGAAGGTACGGCAGGTGCTGAGTTGGCGCAGGCGCATGGTTTGCCGTCCAGCACATCAGGCGCTGCTGGTCTGGCGGGTTTGGTGGCTGCGCAGTCGGCATTGAGCATCGCTGGTGGTGCACGTGTGCTTTGTATTCTTAGCGAAGGTCCCGCATGATTGGTGCCGCACATCGAGGGTTCGAAGAGGCAGAGTTTCGCTCTCGATTGAAACGTGCCCAAGCGATGATGGCAACTGCTGGATTGACCGGAATCTTGCTAAGTACGGAACCTGAAGTTCGCTATTTTACTGGATATTTGACCCGATTTTGGGAAAGCCCTGCGCGGCCGTGGTTCTTGATCGTACCCGCTGTTGGTGATCCGATTGCTGTGATCCCATCCATTGGCGTGGCCTTGATGTCGCGCAGCTGGATCACGGATGTTCGCAGTTGGCGTTCGCCTGATCTGGTCGATGATGGTGTCAGCTTGCTGCGTGATGCGCTGCGCGAGGTTGCGGGTATTGATGGCCGTATTGGTGTTCCAAGCGGTTTGGAAACTCATGTGCGGATGCCGATGGACAGTTGGAATGCGCTGCAAAAAGATCTGAATTTGGTCGATGACGCAGATATCATGGTGCGGCTGCGACGGATCAAATCACAGTCTGAGATTGCCAAGATTGGTCATACAGGTGGGATCGCGACACGTGCGTTTGCCCGCGTTCCAGAAATCGCGGGTGCGGGTGTCCCGCTCGAAAAGGTGTTTCGTCACTTTCAGATGTTACTGCTGGAAGAAGGAGCCGATTGGGTTCCTTACCTCGCAGGGGCTGCAGGGCAGGATGGGTATTTTGACGTGATCTCGCCAGCGACGGAAACACCATTGGTGAAAGGCGATGTCTTGATGCTGGACACAGGAGCAGTGTGGGACGGTTATTTCTGTGATTTCGACCGCAACTTTTCGGTTGGGGCTGCATCATCTGTAGCGCAATCAAGCCATGAACGTTTGATCGATGCTGTCGCCGCAGGGTTTGAGGCTGCAAAGCCGGGGGCGATGATGTGCGACTTGTTTGAAGCGATGTCTGCCGTTGTCGCCGGTGAAAGCGCTGCGGTCGCTGATGCAGGCCGGATGGGGCATGGATTGGGGATGCAGCTGACAGAATGGCCCTCGATTATTCCTACGGACCGCACGGTGCTGGAGCCCGGTATGGTTTTGACATTGGAACCCTCCGTAGAAACGACTGAGGGGCGGATTATGGTGCATGAAGAAAACATCACTATCACTGAAAGCGGAGCTGTTTACCTGAACACACAGGCTGATCGCACGTTGGGAATGATATGACCGTCTATCGCTATACTTTAGCCGGAGATGATGCACCCCCACTGGGTTTGATTGTCTTGCAAACCGACGAAACGATTGAACGTGATATGAGGCAACTGCTTGGCGATGCAGCACCCTATGTGACGCGGGTTCCAAGCGGGTTGGAAGTCACTTCAGATACCTTGCAACAGATGGCGGACGAGATTGCAGGTGCCGCCGCCTTACTACCACAAGCACTTGAGTTTGGGGTGATTGGATATGGGTGTACATCGGGCACAGCGCAGATTGGACCAGACAAGATAGCATCGCTTGTAAAGGCAGGGGCCGCGACACGGCACGTAAGTGAACCCGTTAGCGCATTGATTGCCGCCTGTCGGCATCTGGGCATCAAACGATTGGCATTTCTATCGCCCTACATTGCGGAGGTGTCAGATCGCCTGCGGGATGTTTTGGCAAAGGCCGATGTGCAAACACCCGTGTTTGGCAGTTTCGCCGAGGCAACAGAGGCCAAAGTTGTCCGAATTGATGCTGCGTCCATCATCAATGCCGCACGTGATCTTTGCACGAAAGCAGATGTTGATGGTCTATTTCTGTCCTGTACTAATCTGCGAACTTTGGATGTGATTGCACCGTTGGAGAAAGAATTGAACTTGCCAGTTTTGAGCAGCAATTTGGTTTTGGCATGGCACCTTTCGCAATTGGCAAATGTCGCGATCACTACTCCGGGCCAGTTGGGATAAGGGGCGCTTAAACGGCACAAAACCTCCTTGACCCTTCGTTGGGTTTGACGTACCTCATCGATCAGCGCGGGTATGGTGAAATGGTATCATAAGAGCCTTCCAAGCTTAAGGCGCGGGTTCGATTCCCGCTACCCGCTCCACAATTCAACCCGAGAAAACCATGTGAATTTAGATTACCTTTGTAGATCAGCAGCTTAGGCTTCAATGTGGGCGACCGCACTTGAGAATCCCGCAACATTTCCGGAAACAAAACCCGCAACAGTTGTCCTTTTTATTGATGCTGAGTGATAATGTACGGGCAGACACTCTAGGCTACAAATACCATCTCCCAATTCATGGTGATGGTGGTGGTCTCGCAGAATGTCGCGCGGCGTTAGAGAAGATTGCGCTTTAGGCGCTGGTGACAACTCGGTCAGGAAAAGTGAGACCCAGCTGGTGAGAGACTCATAGTTCTTCCTTTTTCAGAAGAGTGCGGCACTGTTTTTCAACACAAATATTTTCAACTGGCGCAGTAGCCTTACCTTTTTTGACCCATACGTTCTCCTTCGATCCGAAGCCGCCGTTCGCGCAGATTGCAGCGAGCGGCTGCAAAGAGCCCTCTTTACCAACTTTCCGCAACGCAGCGAATGTCGGCAATCGGGAAAAGGACGTTATATAGTCAGGCAAGACTATAGCAAATTCCATTTCTCATAGTCGGAAACCAGCAAATGGATTGGATCTGCTTCTTCTTCGATGTCGGTAAACCTACCAATGGGCTGAGCAAAAATGTTGTCGGTTAAATCGTCGTTAACTGTTGAGACTTCGCCAATCAGTACGTCGCCGCCTTCACCCCAGAATTTGTGCCAGTTACCGGGCGCAAGCGTGACGCTTTCACCGGGTGCAAGCCTGAGGACATCGCCTCCAGTGAACCTCTTTGCCACCCCATCGCACACCACTGGAACAACAGCATTTTGATCAACCCCACCATTTGGATCGCTTTCGTACATCTCGATCGCCAGAGTCGCGCCGCCTCTGTTGATGATGTCTTCGGTTTTGACGATGTGTCTATGGGAAGGTGAAACTTGATCTTGGCGAGATATCATTATTTTCTCAGCATAGCACATGCCTTTACCACTCTTTAGATCAGCCATCGAGCCATTTCGGGTGGTAAAAAGGAACAGACCCATTTCGTCGAAACGACCTTCGCCGTAGTCTGTAATATCCCAGCCAAGACGCGCGTCGAATATTGCTTGGAAGTCAGATTTTCGTGCAACCAGTTCGCTTGGCTTCAAATACGCGAAAGGCGGCAATCGGAACCCATGGGATAGGATGAACTCATCGGCTTCTCGAATGATTTCGTTGACAACAGAACGTTTCATATCACTTACCTTCCGTGCCTCATGTCGCGCAACGTGGCCTGTTGCTCAGAACCAAAAAATGAATTGATATCCTTTAGCATTGTGAAATCCCTTTAAACAAAACGTTCTGATCAAGAAGATAACGGGAGAACAGGGGCAAGCTGGCACCACCGAGCGCACGTGCGCCACGACCCACCATGCCTTCAAGCACAACCATATCGCTAATTCCCCGGGTGTCGAGTTTAGCAACTTCAAGCTGAATAGCTTCCACAATTCTTTGACGTATATCGGGCGGAAAGGCTCCATCAATGACGGCTGCTTGAAAATCGATAATTGAACAGGATGCAACGATAGCCCAAGCAAGATGGCGGGCAGTGTCAGCGATCCATTCATCAAGAAGTGGCCCAAGTGACTGCCAATCTTCGGGTTCCCGCCATAGCGGAGCTAAATCTATACCTTCGGCCTTTAGACGCATTTCTAGCGTGTAGACGGATGCATGGTCGATGAGCGTT
The DNA here is from genome assembly GCA_047624005.1 of Ascidiaceihabitans sp. Classification (GTDB taxonomy): domain Bacteria; phylum Pseudomonadota; class Alphaproteobacteria; order Rhodobacterales; family Rhodobacteraceae; genus Ascidiaceihabitans. The sequence goes on along the minus strand of JBLHPE010000063.1, from coordinate 5,181 downwards.
TTTGTTTCCCCATCGTCGTTGATGACGGGCATCGGGCCAAACCCACCAGCATTGCCTGTTCGGCCAGAGTAAACGCTATGATTTAAAACGATGCCGCCGCCGATGAACGTACCGATGAAAAAGTACACGAAATCGGACAGCTCGGTGCCACGACCAAAAACCAGCTCTGCGCCACATGCGGACGTGGCATCATTTTGGACAATGACAGGCAGGTTGGTGAGTGCCGCTAATCTGGATTGAAAGTCGAAATCTCTCCATGCGTCCATTTCATCTTCGGGTGCACCAATTTTCTCAGCCCAGTTCCAGAGCTGAAACGGCATAGATATGCCAATTCCTGCTATACGTTTTTGTTCGTCAGATGATAGATTTTCAAGAAGTTCAACGATGCCAGCTTCTGAAAAAGCGATAAGTTCTGAAGGCGTAGGGTAGGCAAACGTCTTGCTTAAGGATTTCCGTTGGTGACCCAGAAAGTCCACCAAGATAAGTTCGGCGCTTCGACGTCCGATTTTCAATCCAATTGAAAAGACTCCATTGGGGTCAAGGCGCATTGGGATTGAAGGCTGCCCGACTTTGCCCCGTTGAGGTTCCCCCCTTAGAAGCAGTCCATCGCTTTCCAATGAACGCATGATGACGGAAACGGTCTGCGCAGAAAGGCCAGATATGCGCGCAATCTCGGATTTAGCAAGGCTGCCATGTCGCCGAACAAGAGACAAAACAAGGCGTTCATTATAGTCACGAACCCGGCTTTGGTTGGCACCACCACTGGGGTCGGCTATTTTCCCTGATCGTTGCTCAAACATAGAAAAACCAATCATCCCTAAGGCGCGTCAGCTTCAATAGCTTACGCGATGCATCGTCTGATGTCTCGAAGGTTTGCACACAGTCAATAAGTAAATCAATCTGATTTATTTATTGACTCCTGATTGAAACTTATGAAAGCGTGAGGTCGGAGAAGGGCCTATTTGAGCTCTGATCGCGTCTTGGTGCGGGAATGTAGGCCAATCAAATGGGCAAGTCGTGCGCCACTTATCAACCGGGAGAATGATTCATGAAAAAGACAATCGTAACATCTGCTATCGGGGCACTTGCTCTGTCGGCACTTTCTACGGGTGCCATGGCTGCAGATACAGCCGCTTGCCTGATTACCAAGAACAACACTAATCCCTTCTTTGTAAAAATGAAAGAAGGCGCGGAAGCAAAGGCAAAGGAAGCAGGCATTGCTCTTAGCTCCTACGCCGGTAAAGTTGATGGGGATGCTGGCCCACAGATCACTGCAATTGAAAACTGCATGGCTGCGGGTGCCAAAGGCATCTTGATCACAGCATCAAACGATGCAGTTGTTCCCGCTTTGAAAAAAGCACGTGCTGCTGGCATTCTCGTCATCGCGCTTGATACGCCATTGGCTGATCCTGACGCGCAAGACATGACCTTTGCGACCGACAACTTTGAGGCTGGTTTGTTGATCGGCAGGTGGGCTGCTGCAACATTGGGCGACGCTGCCAAAGACGCAAAAATCGGCATGCTCGACATTAACAAAGACAACATTTCCGTTGACGTTGCACGCGACACCGGCTTCCTCGTTGGCTTCGGTATTGAGGTGCCAAACCTCAAGGTTATGGGTTCTGAAACTGATCCACGTGTAATCGGTCATGAATCTTCGGGCGCAAACCCAGAGGGTGGTGTGACGTCTGTTGAAAACTTGCTTGCGAAAGAGCCAGACATGAACGTGGTTTACACGATCAACGAGCCAGCCGCTGAAGGTGCATACCAAGCGCTTAAAAAGGCCGGAAAAGAAAACGACGTTCTGATTGTTTCTGTTGACGGTGGTTGCCCAGGCATCGCCAGCGTGAAGTTTGGTGTTATTGGCGCAACATCACAGCAGTACCCGTTGCTCATGGCAGCCAAAGGCATCGAGGCCATTGCTGCATTTGCAAAAGATGGATCTAAGCCTGCGGCTTCGGATGGTCTGACGTTCTTCAACACGGGTGTTAATCTTGTTACAGATTCACCCGCGGATGGTGTGCCGTCTATCGATTCCACTAAAGGTACCGAGCTTTGCTGGGGTTAATTTCCCAAATACTCTGTGTCTGAATAGGCAATGGACTTGAAAAGGCGAAGGGCGGCGCAATTGCCGCCCTTCGCCTATATAGGCTAATAAATAACAATATGCGTTGGGGAGGTCGAACGTCGTGAGCGATACGGAATCCGATTTTGAAGCAAACTTAAGTAACGCCGATAGTGCAGTTGCTGCATTTGAACGGGATGACCGGACATTTCTGTCGTATGTCCGTCATGCGGTTAGGAACTATCCAACGTTGGTTCCCGCCTTGGTTTTGATCGTCAGCATTTTGGTGTTCGGCCTTATTGCGCCAAGGTTCTTGAGCCCTGCTGTCCTCTCATTAGTGCTTCAACAGGTTACGGTCATCGGCATCGTTGCGATCGCACAAACACTGATCATTCTGACAGCCGGGATCGATCTTTCGGTCGGTGCGATACTGGTCGTTTCCACATTTGTAATGGGACGCCTTGCTGTATCCTCCGGTGTCCCGCTTCCATTGGCAATTGCCGCAGGTATGGCAATTGGCACGCTTATGGGGGCTTTCAACGGCTTTCTCGTCGCTAAAATCAAGCTGCCACCGTTTATCGTAACGCTTGGAACGCTTTCCGTCTTCACCGCACTCAAGCTTTGGTATTCTGGGTCAGAGTCCATCCGAAACGCCGATATTGAAGCCAACGCACCATCATTGCTTTGGTTTGGTGAGGCAGCGGCACGGCCCTTTGGCGCGACAATAACATATGGCGGTATTGCGCTTATTCTACTGGCCATCGTCTTTTGGTATATCCTTCAACACACAGCATGGGGTCGGCATGTTTACGCGATTGGCGATGACCCAGAAGCCGCAGCCCTTTCGGGTATCAAGACGGATCGCACGCTGATTTCAGTCTATGCTGTTGCGGGTCTTATTTGCGGCTTTGGCGCGTGGGTTGCGATCGGTCGCGTTGGATCAATTTCACCTATTTCATTTGAAGAAATAAATTTGGCAACCATTACCGCCGTCGTGATCGGCGGCACCTCACTGTTTGGTGGACGTGGATCTATTCCGGGTTCCGTACTGGGCGCTTTGATTGTTGGTGTTTTCACGACAGGTTTGTCGCTCGCGGGGGTCGATGATTACTGGCAAATGTTCGCAGTTGGCAATCTTGTTCTGATCGCGGTCGCCCTAGACCAGTGGCTACGGAGGGCGACACAATGAGCGCACATGAAAATCAGGTTCAGCCCGTGTTGCGCGCACGTGGTTTGATGAAACGATATGGCACTGTTGTTGCGATGAACGGTACTGACTTCGATCTTTACCCCAACGAAGTGTTAGGCGTTATTGGCGACAATGGCGCTGGCAAGACCACTCTGATCCGTGCGATTTCAGGTGCGACCACCCCAGATCACGGCACCATTGAACTCGATGGTAAAGAAATCCACTTCAACACACCACAAGACGCTCGAAATGCTGGTATCGAAACCGTATATCAGAACCTGGCCCTTTCTCCGGCTTTATCGATTGCGGACAACATGTTCCTTGGTCGTGAAATTCGCAAATCGGGTATTTTGGGCAGTCTGTTTCGCAAGCTGGATCACAAAAAGATGGAGACATTCGCCCGCGATAAACTTTCGGAACTGGGCCTCCTTACCATCCAAAACATCAATCAGACAGTAGAAACGCTGTCAGGTGGTCAACGTCAGGGCGTAGCTGTGGCGCGCGCTGCCGCATTTGGTTCCAAGGTGGTTATAATGGACGAGCCAACGGCTGCTTTAGGCGTAAAGGAATCTCGCCGTGTACTAGAGCTTATTCAGGACGTGAAGTCCAAGGGAATGCCTATCGTGCTCATTTCGCACAACATGCCGCACATCTTTGAAGTCTGTGACCGGATTCATATTCACCGTCTTGGTAGACGGCTTTGCACGATCGATCCGAAGACCATATCGATGTCCGATGCCGTGGCGATGATGACCGGGGCAATGGAGCCCCCAACCGAGACGATGGCGACCTGATGAATACTGAAAGGCTTGTCGAGCACATTATTCAACGTGCGAGTGGGCGCAAACGTCATATAGTTGCAATTGCAGGGCCACCGGGTGCGGGGAAATCCACCCTTGCACAAGAGCTTCTTGAAATGTTGACTGAAAAAGCTGTTCGAGCGCGGATTATTTCCATGGATGGATTTCATCTAGACAACTTGATTTTGGCCGAAAGGGGCCTGTTAGCTCGTAAGGGTGCGCCTGCCACCTTTGATGTGATGGGTTTCGTTCATTTGATGAAACGGCTGACAGATCTTGAAGCTGATGTTGCTATCCCGACCTTTGATCGAAAGAGAGACCTTTCTATTGCAGGCGCAGATATCATTTCTGCGCAGGATACGGTCTTGATCGTTGAGGGTAACTACCTTCTTCTTAAAGAACACCCGTGGGCTGGGTTGACCGGGTTTTGGGATGAAACAATCTTTATAGACCCCGGCGCAATCGTCCTTGAAAAGCGATTGCTTGAAAGATGGTTGGAGCATGGTTTAGACGCAGCAGCTGCAAAAACGCGCGCAATGAGCAACGACATTCCAAATGCTCACTACGTACTGGACAACTCGTCGGATGCGAACATTCAAATTACGTAGTGACAACGAACCAACGATTGCTGCTGTGCACCCCCGTCTTGAAACATGGCTAATGCCAATGTGTCCATAAACGCGCGTCCGTACACTGGCGGTAAAAGCAGCCGTTGGGACGCGTGCACCGAACGGCAACTAAGTCCGCACTGTGTGAGTTCAGCTCCCTCGTGACGAACGGCGGCTATCACAAACGAACGTTTGTGATACGGACCCGAAACACATCATTTGGGCCGAGGTTTCAGTGTCTTTTCCCATGTCTCAATCAATATGGCCCAAACGGTCGACCCTGTTTTTATTGACAGATGCCTTGGCGTAGGATTTCACACTCTGCCGCAAACGACCCCTAACTTATTGATATAAAACAGTTATTTAACATAATAACGATTATACGTTAAACAAATGTAGCCGCAAAGCGATAATGTCACCCCTGTGCAAAGCAGGAATGTCACTCTCTAGTTCAAATGGACAAAGGGAGATTGAGCATGGGATGGGTGATGATGAGCGAACGCGAGCTAAATCGCATTG
>JBLHPE010000062.1:0-14549 GCA_047624005.1 Ascidiaceihabitans sp. | reverse complement strand
AACATTCAAACGTCGGAGGCTGATTGATGGGCATTTTGAACACATTGTTTCGCGCGGTAACGTGGTGGGACGGTCAAACACTGAACACTCAGCTGTTCACGTGGCGCAAAGGTATCAAAGTGGGTGATGACGCCCAAGGCAATATCTTTTATCACAACGCGGATGATTCCAAACGTTGGGTGATATTCAACGGTGAGGCAGAGGCAAGCCGAGTCGATCCTGAATGGCACGGTTGGCTACATTGGACGTGGGATGAACCGCCAACGGATAAACCTTTGGTCCACAAGTCTTGGGAAAAACCGCATCAGGAAAATCTGACGGGAACGGCCATGGCTTATGCGCCTGCCGGTTCTATCCGTCGTTCCAAGCCGGCATCACGCTCTGATTATGAAGCGTGGACGCCAGAATAAGGCTCTGACATATGGCTGAAAATACAACAGAAGTGATCGTTGGGGGCGCAGTTTTAGCTGCTGCTATCGGCTTTGCCATATATGCTGGCCAGATCGCTGGGCTGTCTACAGGCGGTGATACATATGCACTTAATGCTAGTTTTCGCAGCCTTGAAGGTGTCAGCGTCGGCACTGATGTCCGCCTTGCCGGTGTCAAAGTAGGCACCGTTACCGACGTTTCTTTGAACCCGCAAACCTTCCGCGCGGACACTGCTGTTAGTATTGCGCGAAACATTGAAATCCCGGATGACAGTGCGATTATTATTTCGTCCGAGGGTTTGTTGGGCGGAAATTTCGTCGAGATCATGCCCGGCGGGTCCCCGTTCAATTTTGAAGCGGATGCAGAAATTACTGATACTCAGGGCGCGGTCAGCTTGATTTCACTGCTGTTGAAATTTGTCTCAGGTGGTGATTCCGAGTGATACGCCATGCGATCTGCGCTTTGGCTTTGATGATTTCGCCTGTGATGGCACAGCAAAAGGCGACCGCAGGTTCTGGTGCGGTGCTACGTGCCCTCAACAAAATTAACGGTGAGACGGTCGATTTGGAAATGGCTGTTGGCCAGACGATGTCTTTTGGACGCTTACAAATTACCTTGATGGAGTGCCGGTATCCGGCTGGAAACCGAACGGGCAACGCCTACGCCTCCCTTGAAGTGAGCGAAGTAGGGCGTGAGGGCACAGTATTCTCGGGTTGGATGATCGCGTCTGCCCCAGCCTTGAACGCTATGGACCACGCACGCTACGATGTCTGGGTCATGCGCTGTACTACGTCCTGAGGGGACATTGGCGTCAAGAACACCGCGGGCTTTTCTTTTGCTGTTTCTAGCAATTGGTGATATATCTCGCGCGAAACTTCGGTACCGCCCAAGCTTTCCAAGTGGTCTGTTATAAATTGGGTATCAAACAATTCATATCCACCGCGTGTTAACATTTCTGTCAAACACGCCAGTGCGATTTTTGACGCATCGGTTCTGCGCGAAAACATACTTTCGCCAAAAAATGCCGCTCCGATGCTTACGCCGTAAACGCCACCGACGAGTTCATCGCGGTCCCAGACTTCGAGGGAATGTGCATTGCCGCCCTCAAATAGAGCTAGATAAAGGCTTCGGATTTCGGCGTTTATCCATGTGTCGATGCGATCTGCGCAACCATCTACAACACCTAGAAAATCTTGATCAACACTGATGTGCAACTGAGTGGTACGCATGCGTTTGGCAAGTGAACGAGAGGTATGAAAACCATTTAAAGGTAAAATACCGCGCCTTTTCGGATCGACCCAGAAAATTTCTGGGTCGTCGCGATGTTCAGCCATTGGGAAAATACCGATGGAATAGCCATGCAACAAGATGTCTGGCGTCAGGCTCATATTCGGATCACTCAGCGTTTAGATTGCTTTCTAGCCAGTGTTCAAGCCAATGAATGTTATAGGTCCCATCTAGCACATCGCTTTCCTGCAAAAGCGCATGAAACAACGGAATCGTCGTGTCGACACCATCGACAATCAATTCACCTAAAGCACGATTCAAACGGGCCAACGCCTCTGGACGATCACGTCCATGCACAATCAACTTACCAATCAAGCTGTCGTAAAATGGCGGGATTGAATAGCCATCATACAGCGCTGAATCCATACGAACACCTAAGCCACCAGGGGCGTGGTACTGCGAAATACGACCGGGGCATGGTGTGAAATTCGGAAGTTTTTCAGCGTTGATGCGAACCTCGATAGCTGCACCGTTGATTTCCAACTCATCCTGCTTGAATGACATCGGTAACCCTGCGGCCACATGAATTTGTTCGCGGACTAGATCGACGCCAAAAATAGCCTCTGTCACAGGGTGCTCTACTTGAAGACGCGTGTTCATTTCGATGAAGTAGAACTCGCCGTTTTCGTAAAGGAATTCGATTGTTCCCGCGCCAGTGTAGTTGATGTTGGCCACTGCATCCGAGCAGACCTGACCAATTTTTGCGCGTTCTTCTGGGGTGATGGTTGGTCCAGGTGCTTCCTCAAAGACTTTTTGATGGCGGCGCTGGAGGGAGCAATCGCGTTCGCCCAAGTGTACTGCGCGGCCTTTGCCATCACCAAAGACTTGGATCTCAATATGACGCGGTGTTGTCAGATATTTCTCAATATAGACTTCATCGTTGCCAAAGTTTGATTTACCCTCGGCCCGCGCAGTCATAAATGCGCTTTCCATGTCAGCGGCGGTTTGCGCCACCTTCATACCTTTGCCGCCACCACCAGCTGTTGCTTTGACGATAACAGGATAACCGACTTCTTCGCCAATGCGCTGTGCATCTTCAAGGGTAGGGACACCACCAGCAGAGCCGGGAACACAGGGCACGCCAAGCGCCTTCATGGTGTCCTTGGCAGTGATCTTGTCGCCCATGACACGGATGTGTTCAGCGGTGGGGCCAATGAATTTCAGGCCATGATCTTCAATGATTTGCACGAAGTTAGCATTTTCGGACAGGAAGCCATAACCAGGATGAATGGCCTCAGCGCCGGTAATTTCACATGCCGCAATAATTGCTGGGATCGATAGGTAAGATTGCTGGGAGGATGGTGGCCCAATGCATACGCTTTCGTCTGCCATGCGTACGTGCATCGCGTCTGCATCTGCTGTGGAGTGGACAGCAACAGAAGCGATGCCCATTTCACGTGCAGCACGGATCACGCGCAACGCAATCTCTCCACGGTTGGCGATCAAGATTTTTTTGAACATTTTTAGCGCCTTATTGGAGGATCACCAAGGGAGAGCCGAATTCAACTGCGGCACCGTCATCAACCAAAATGCGGGTGACTTTGCCTGCACGTGGGGCTGGGATATGGTTCATCGTTTTCATCGCTTCGACGATTAACAACGTATCGCCTTCTGCCACGACGGTTCCAACAGATACAAACGCAGGCGAATCTGGTTCAGCTTGCAAGTAGACTGTGCCGACCATTGGTGAAGTAACGGCACCCGGGTCCGATGCTGGATCTGCGCTGGCAGTAGCAGTGACAGTAGCGGCGGCGGCTGGCGCTGCTGCAACAACTGCTGGCGCTGCTGCTACTTGTCTCATGATCGGCTGCGGCGGTTGCCGGCTGACCCGAACATCAAGTTTGTCATCCTCACCGTATTCGCGCTTCACTTTTACTTCGGTTAGATCGTTTTCGCGCAGTACTTCGGCCAATGCCTGAATGAAGGCAACGTCTGCGTCACGAGTGTTTTTAGTCATAATTTCCCGAGCCTTGTCCAAACGGCGCATTTGTAGATTTCGCACCGACATGTTGTTATATTGGCGTTCTTATATGCTATGGCTTGACCTAAGGAAAGCACTGTCATGAGGACGGCTTGTTCTGGCCAATCGTAAGTATGGCTACCCTTCACGAAGATTGGTCTAAACCATTGTTTTGAACCAGCCGGGTAATGTCATTCTATTTTCGAACCGATGGCTTCTTGCGCGCACGATCCCAGTGTCAACTTCGCGAATGGGATCAGTGCTGATCTGATCATAGGCTTCCTTTCGTGCGTATTCCCAAGATTTCGATGGGAATGATTGGAACTTTCGAAAGAATTTACTGTCTGCTTTTTCTGGATCAAGCCACGCAGCACCTGGCATTGCTTTTCCTTTTGTGGTGGCGACCTCGACCCTGTGTGTATTGGCCTGCGCGAGCGCGGCTAGATCGGCATATTTCAGATGCACAAGATAAACGCCTTCAGGGATCGTAAAGTTAACGCGAAGTGCCCGCCTTTTTCCAACTTCAACACCATGCCGCACAAGCCGAGTGATGCTATTCACGGCCCATGCCTTTGAGTAGTGTCCAGAAAAAATGGCGGCTGACCGCTCTGTTAGTACGGGGGTGTTCATGTTGACTGGTTGTTCGCCAGCCTGCTCTGCTACTTCTAATCCTAATGCGAAAACCGCAGGTCCCCAGCGCTTTGAAAACAACGCCTCGAAATTGGAATAGTGGCTTGGATCTAAGCAGATCAGTTCATCTGCGTCAGTGCGAATAACCCAATCATATGTTTGGATCAGCGATACCTGAAATTGATTCAAGACTTCGCCACGCGACCAATCGAATCTGTTCAGGTCGTCCCGAGGTATCGTAATTACATTTGCGCCGGGGCAAATGTCGTCAATCCTAGCGTCGCGCCCGTGCGCGATAATGTATAGGTTTTCCACCCCAAGTTGGCGGCCATAATGCATGTACCATTGGGACAAGGCCCAGTGGTCGCGGTAAACCATTGTGAGTGCACAAATCTTCATAGGATAGGTCTATGGCGCAAAGGATTACGCTGACAAGGCGTTTACAACGTTAGAATGCGAAAGGGCCAGATCATTTGACCCAGCCCAATTATCCTGAAGGACAGATGCCTTTAGATCGCGAGGTATTCTTCGCGCAATTCCTTGTTGTCGAGGACTTCAGATGCTGCGCCATCAAATACGATACCGCCAGTGTCCAAAATCACAGCGCGATCTGCCAACTTAAGTGCACGTACAGCATTTTGTTCAACAATCACGGTTGTGATGCCTTGTGCTTTGATGATGCGCAGGGTCTTTTCAATTTCGTCCACGATGACTGGAGCGAGGCCTTCGTATGGTTCGTCCAAAAGCAAAACCTTAATGTCACGGCACAGTGCACGGGCGATGGCCAGCATCTGTTGTTCGCCACCCGACAATGTCACGCCTTCTTGGGTACGACGTTCTTTCAGACGTGGGAACAGTTCGTACACGCGTTCCAGCGACCAACCGATTGGGGGCGCGATTTGCGCAAGCTTCAGGTTTTCCTCGACGGTAAGACCGGCGATGATGCGGCGGTCTTCTGGGACAAGGCCTAGACCCGCTTGCGACGCTTCATAGCTGGACATCTTGTGCAATGGTTTATGGTCTAGCCAGATTTCGCCATGGCTTACCTGTGGATCATCCATGCGTGCGATGGCGCGTAAGGTTGATGTTTTGCCGGCTCCGTTGCGCCCCAAAAGTGCGAGAATTTCGCCTTCATGGACATTAAAGCTGATGCCTTGGACGATGTAGCTTTCACCGTAATAGGCATGTAAATCCCAGATGGACAAATAGGCAGGGGCGGTGGACGCGTGATTGGCGTTTGATACTGTCATGTTCTTTTCCTTACACCGTTTGTGTCTCGCCCAAATACGCTTCGCGCACTTTGGGGTGACCCTTGATGTTGTCAGGTGTGTCTTCGACCAGCGGGGTGCCTTGTGCCAAAACGGTGATGCGCTCAGCCAAGGAAAATACCACGTGCATATCGTGTTCGATAATGGCGATCGTGATATCACGCTCGTCACTGATTTGTTTCAGCAAATCGATGGTGTTGTTGGTGTCCGCACGGGCCATACCCGCTGTGGGTTCATCCAGCAACAATAGACGGGGTTCTTGGGACAGGCACATGCCAATCTCAAGGCGACGTTTGTCGCCACGTGACAAAGCAGCAGCGTTCATGCTGTGTTTGTCGGACATGTTCATCTCTTCGAGCATATGTTGTGCACGCTCGATCATTTCCATGTCGTCCAACATGTTTTTGAAGGCACTAAGATGAAACGCTCCGTCCCGTTTTGCAAAACATGGGATGAGCATGTTTTCCAAAACACTAAGATCACCAAAGATCTCGGGCGTTTGGAACACACGTGAAATGCCCATCTGGTTGATTTCAAACGGTTTGCGCCCCAACACGGATTGTCCGTCAAAAGTGACAGACCCCGTGTCTGGGATCAGTTTGCCGACCAAGCAGTTGAGCAATGTTGATTTGCCCGCGCCGTTTGGACCGATGATCGCGTGGACCGAATTTTCGGCAATGCTAAGGTTCACATCGCCTAGCGCTTGCAAGCCGCCAAACCGTTTGCCTACGTTTTTTACTTCAAGGATACCCATTGTGTTGCTCCTTATTCCGCAGGTGTGTTTTTGCTGTCAGGCGTGTCGGCCTTCTTGCGTTTGAACAATTTAGCCAGTTTCTGACCACCTTCAACCAAGCCACCGGGCAGGAAGATGATAACCATCATAAACAACAGACCCAATGTCAGGTGCCAGCCTTTGCCTACAAAGTAGTGCAGGATGCCAACGATAAAGTTCTCGAGGCCGTCGGGCAGGAAGGACAGCCATTGATGCAATACGCCGTCGTTGATCTTGGACAGGATGTTTTTGAAGTATTCGTTGAACCCGGCACCTACGATAGGGCCGATCAATGTGCCAACACCACCCAAAATCGCCATAATCACGATCTCGCCTGATGCGGTCCAGTGCATACGCTCGGCGCCTGCAAGGGGGTCCATCGAGGACAGCAAACCGCCAGCCAGACCCGCATACATGCCAGAGATGACAAAGGCTGCAAGTGTGTAAGGTTTCGTGTTCAAGCCAGTGTAGTTCATGCGCTGCTGGTTCGATTTTACAGCCCGCAACATCATTCCGAAAGGGGAGCGGAAGATGCGGATCGAGATGTAGAACGAGACCAGCATCAGGATGCCCGCGACGTAATAGCCAACGTTGAAAGTGAACAACCAGCCGCCAACGTTCCAGTTATAACTGTCACGCATGGCCAAACCAAACAGGTTGGTGACAGGGAGGGCGCCATTAACCGACGCTGCGCCATCCAAGATACGTGGATCATTCAATGCAAGTTGCAGGCCCGTTTCGCCATTGGTCAGGTTGTAGTTGGACGATGGATTGCCCAAAACCGAATAGGCTAGGTTGTACGACATTTGCGCAAAGGCCAGTGTCAGGATCGAGAAGTAGATGCCTGAACGACGCAAGCTCACGTAACCAATAGCCAGGGAAAAGATACCCGCAACAATCATCGATAGGATGATTGCCGGAATAATGTTCATGCTAAGTAGCTTGAACATCCAGACCGCAGCATAAGACCCTATTCCCAAGAAGGCAGCGTGGCCAAAAGATAGATATCCAGTCAGGCCAAACAGGATGTTAAACCCAATGACAAGGATGCCGAAGATGACAAACCGCTGCATCAGATCGGGATAGCCCGCGTTAAACATCTGCGCCATTGAAGACCCCTGTGGAAAGGGGTTCAGGATGAAGGGGGCGAGTAAGACCATAGCCGTCACAATGACGAATAGGAGTGTGTCGCGTTTATTAAGTTTCAACATGTTCTATTCCTCCATCACGCCTTTGCGACCCATAAGGCCACGGGGACGCGTCAGAATGATAATGATTGCGACAAGGTAGATGATGATTTGGTCAATACCGGGAAAGATCGCTTTGACTTCGTTCATAGAGGCGAAGGCCTCTAGGATGCCAAGCATGAAGCCCGCCAAGACCGCGCCGGGCAAACTGCCCATGCCGCCAACAACAACCACAACAAAGCTAAGGACCAAGAAATCCATACCCATGTGGTAATTGGGTGAGTTGATCGGTGCATACATCACGCCCGCCAAACCGGCCACACAGGCCGCGATAGCAAACATGATGGTAAAGCGCTTGTCGATATTGATACCAAGCAGACCAACTGTTTCGCGGTCGGCCATACCCGCACGCACAACCATCCCGAAGGTGGTGAACTGTAGGAAGGCAAAGACTGCGGCAATGATTACGGCCGAGAAAGCAAAGTAAACCATGCGCCAGTAAGGGTAGATAATGGCGTTGGCTTCATAACCTAGATAGGTGCCAAAATCGAATGATCCACGGAAGGCGTCAGGCGCTGGAGTAGGGATCGGATTTGCACCATATATGGCTTTGATGACTTCTTGCAAAACGATAGCCAGACCAAAGGTCACAAGGATCTGATCAGCGTGGGGACGCTTGTAGAAGTGTTTGATCAGTCCGCGTTCCATGATGTAGCCAGTGGCCGCCATGATTGGGATCGCAAAGATGATGGCAAGCGGCACAGACCAGTCGATGATGCTTGCGCCCATCTCAGGGCCAAACCATGCCTCGACAATGGGGGTCCTGATCTTAGCTGGATTGCCCAAGAAATCTGTTTTTGTAGGATCCAACGTGATTGTTGAGATGTTCAGGATCCGCTGTAGTGTCACGGCGCAGAACGCGCCGATCATGAACAAGGCCCCGTGGGCGAAGTTCACAACGCCCAACGTGCCAAAAATAAGTGTCAGCCCTAATGCAATCAGCGCATAGGCAGAGCCCTTATCGAGCCCGTTTAGAATTTGAAGAAGGATTTGATCCATGGTCCCCACCGGTAATTTCTTAAAGGCCCCCTCGTTATTACGAGGGGGTCAATATGTTGTTTCTATTGTGAAAAACAGATTTGCAAAGCCCGTGAAGACAGGCTTTGCGAGATACGCTTATGCGCCAGGGTTACATGCGCCCAAAGCACCGCCAGCGAACATCGGGTGATCTGGTTCATAGATAACCTGTGATGTTGGCGTGACTTCGACAACTTCCAGAAGATCGAACTCGGATGTTGGGTTTTCTTTACCACGAACAACCAGAACGTCTTTGAAGCACTGGTGATCTTCAGCACGGTACAATGTTTTGCCATTGCCCAAACCGTCGAATTCATAGCCTTCAAGCGCTTCAACGATACCGCATGGGTTAAACGTACCCGCACGTTGTGCCGCATCAGCATACAACATCGTTTGGCAATACACTGTGTGTGCAGCCTGTGATGGTGGGAAGCCGTACTTTGTACCAAAGGATTTAACGAATGCTTTTGAGCCTTCGTCAGCCAAGGACCAGTGCCAGTTCGTAGAACCGTGGATGCCTTTAACGTTTGCGCCCGCACCTTTCGCCATCAGGCGAGAGTACAAAGGAACAACGATTTCGAACTGCTTGCCGTTCACGATTTTGTCGCGCAGGCCAAACTGTACAGCGTTGGTCAAAGAGTTAACCATGTTCCCGCCGTAGTGGTTCAGAACCAAAACGTCAGCACCAGAGTTCAAGACTGGAGCGATATAGGAAGAGAAGTCAGTAGACGCGAGTGGCGTACGTACTTTGTTCACTGTGTTCCAGCCCATAGCTTCGGTTGCTGCGGCAATGGATTCTTCTTGTGTCCAGCCCCATGTGTAGTCAGCAGTCAGGTGGTATGCGTTACGGTCAGCGCCGTACAAGTTCTCAAGAACAGGTGCCAAAGCAGCCGCAGACATATAACCGTTAAAGAAGTGACGGAAGCCGTTGGCTTTTTTGTCCTTACCGGTCGTGTCGTTTGAGTGTGTCAAACCAGCCATAAAGATAACGCCAGCTTCTTGGCATAGACCTTGGACAGCAATCGCAACACCGGAAGAAGAGCCGCCAGTGATCATCACCGCGCCGTCTTTTTCAATCATGGATTTCGCAGAAGCACGCGCCGCGTCAGATTTAGTCTGCGTGTCGCCTGTTACGAATTCAACTTTCTTGCCCAAGATGCCGTTGCCGGTCAATTCTTTAGACGAGAATGTGTTCATCATGCCGCCGTCGCCGCCACCGTTCAGGTGCTCAACAGCCAACTCATAGGCGCGCAATTCGTCTGCGCCTTCGTCTGCATATGGGCCAGATTGTGGTACGTTGAAACCCAACGTTACGGAAGAACCCGTTGGTGCGTTGGTATACGCGTGGCCGTCAGCGCTTAAGTACGTTGGCAATGCAAGGCCTGCGCCCGCTGCCGCAGTTGTTTTCAGCACGCCGCGACGTGTGAAGTTAGATGTGGACATAAAATATCCTCCCTTTTGTTGAATTGCGCGAATGGGTCTCCTCAGCCCCAACCGCGCGTGCATTTTTCATGCAAAGGCAGTATCGCCTACTTTTAGAAAATTGCGCAATAAGTGCCTTGAAAATCACGGTTATTTTGTAAATAACTGCACAATATATTAGTGTGATTTGTAAAGTTTGTTATGCTGCTGTGCGGAAAGTCATTGAAAACGTGGCAGATTACTTTGCAATGCTTGGAGGTAAGAGATGGCGAGAGAAGGCCTTACAGGAAGTCGGATTCGTGAGCGTCGCGGGATTGCTGGCCTCAAGCAGGCGGAATTGGCCAATATGGTTGGCATTTCGGCCTCCTATCTCAATCTAATAGAACACAACCGGCGAAGAATCGGTGGGAAGTTGTTGCTAAATATTGCTGCAACTTTGGGAGTGGAACCGTCCGCTTTGACGGAAGGTGCCGAAGCAGCACTAATTGCTAACCTGCGTGTGGCAGCGTCTGACGTTAATTTGCCCAATGTGGAAGTAGACCGCGCCGAAGAGTTCGCCGGCAGGTTTCCAGGATGGGCCGAAGTCTTGTCAGCGGCACATCGCCGTATTGGTACTTTGGAACGCACGGTAGAAACACTGTCGGACAGACTGACACATGATCCAAAACTGGCCGCCTCCGTACATGAACTATTATCAACTGCGGCCGCGATCCGCTCAACTGCGTCGATCTTGGCGGATGGCAAGGAAATCACACCGGAATGGCGCGACCGCTTTCATGGCAACTTGGATCAGGACAGCCGTAGACTTGCAGACAGTTCAAAAGCACTGGTGACCTATTTGGACACTCACGAGGGGAGTAGTCCGGTCCAGACTATCAGTTCGCCTCAAGAAGAGGTTGAAGCCTTTTTTGAAGTAAACAATTATTCGTTTGTTGATATCGAAGAAGGAAAGGTGAAGGTCGCGGATGTTATCGATCAGGCAGATCAGTTGGGGTCTGTCGCCGCACGTCATATTGCAACGGGTATTTTGCAACAAATTTCTACAGATGCGCAGGCTGTGAATTTGACAGCGCTGCGCGTTCAGATAGAACATGATGGGTTAGATCCCATCGCTTTGGCTACCCATTTTCAGGTTGGTGTTCCATTGATTCTGCGCCGTTTGGGGGCATTGCCGGATTTAAAGGCTGGAATTGTTGTGTGTGATCGGTCTGGCAGCCTCCTGTTTCGCAAAGCAACGACTGGCTTTGCGATTCCGCGTTTTGGCGCAGTTTGTCCTCTTTGGCCGATCTTTGATGTTTTGGGCAATGCTGGTCAGGTTTTGCGCCGCCGCGTGATACAGGCTGGGCGCAGTGAAACAGAGTTTGAGTGCTTTTCCGTTGCGGAACCAGTCGTGACTTTGGGTTATAATTCGGTTCCGTTGATGCAGGCGACGATGTTGATTGTTCCAATTCAATCGACTCAAAATATTGCGGCATCTGGTATAGATGAGATCGGATCAACATGCCGGGTATGCCCGCGCGCAAAATGTCCGGCCCGTCGCGAACCGTCGATATTAAGCGAAGGCTTCTAATGGCCTTTTGACAGGCCTGTAAAAAGCATGGATAGTTATAGGGCTTTGAAATCATCAAAACAGGGAACACTAAGATTGCCTGATGTGGTTTCAAACGGGGGGACGAACATGGGAAAACGTGTTTTATTGGTTGAAGATGAACCGAACATTATCGAGGCAATTACCTTTCTGTTAAGCCGTGAGGGTTGGCAGGTAGAGACACATGTCGATGGAGCTACAGCTGTTGAGAGGGTAAAAGCGGTGCAACCCGATTTGCTCATGCTTGACCATATGTTGCCGGGTAAAAGCGGCTTAGACATTTTGACTGAACTGCGCAGTGAGGACCAGTTTGCGACGCTGCCTATACTAATGCTGACGGCGCGTGGCCAAATGCGCGACCGTGCCCAAGCGGAAGCTGCAGGTGTAAGCCGTTTTATGACCAAACCGTTTTCCAATACCGAAGTGCTGGCAGCTGTTCGCGATTTGACGAGACTTTAGGCGATGCCGAGTGATCTAAATCCACCTGTTTTCTTGGAACGTCGTAGTTATCGCCAAAGGCGGATGATGGATGCCGTGCGGTTATTGCCGTTGGTCGGATTGTTGCTGTGGTTGTTACCGACACTTTGGTCAGTATCGGGGGATGGTGATGTCGAATCGGTAAATATGTCCCAAGCGATTATCTATGTGTTCGGGGTTTGGGTTTGCTTGATCCTATCGGGCGCCGTTCTTTGGCGTTATTTAGTGGCGGGTGGCGAAATGCCCGATCCACTGGACGCTGATAAAGCACCGGACCCAAAATAATGGCATCCGTCAATCTACTGATCGCGGTCTGTCTGTTTTATGTGACGTTTCTGTTCGCTGTTGCATTTGCAGCCGAACGTGCTGCGGCACGTGGGCGGGGCAACTGGTTGCGATCTCCGCTGGTTTATACGCTTTCCTTGTCGATTTATTGCACCGCTTGGACGTTCTATGGCGCGGTTGGATATGCCGCACGTTCGGGGATGGAGTTTGTGACGATCTACCTTGGTCCATCACTTGTTATGATTGGTTGGTGGTGGGTTTTGCGCAAACTTGTGCGTGTGGGGCGGACCCAGCGTGTTACATCTGTGGCCGATCTAATTTCATCGCGGTACGGCAAATCTAACGTGCTCGCAATCATCGTGACAGTCATGGCCGTGGTTGGCGTGACGCCTTATATCGCTCTTCAATTACAATCTGTTACGCTTTCGCTTTCGATCTTTGCCGATCCTACAGGTGCGACTGATGGAGGTATGAATCTGCTGTCTGCTGGTTTTTGGGTCGCGTTGGGTCTTGCCTTGTTCACCGTGTTGTTTGGCACGCGCAACCTAAACGCAAATGAACGCCATGACGGCGTTGTCATAGCTATCGCGGTCGAGGCGGTGGTTAAACTTGTTGCGCTATTGGCCGTTGGTATCTTTGTGGTTTGGGGCATCGCTGGTGGTTTGGGCGAAATGATGACCCGCATTGACAGTTCCGAGATTGGACAATGGGAAGTCGATGGCAGCCGATGGACTGCTTTAACCGTTCTTTCTGGTGCTGCGTTTCTATGTCTACCCCGCATGTTCCAAGTTTTAGTTGTTGAAAACGACGACGAACGGCACCTGCACATCGCATCATGGGCGTTCCCGATCTACCTTATGTTGATGAGCCTGTTTGTCGTGCCGATTGCTGTGATTGGCCTTGATCTCTTACCTGCAAACGCAAACCCAGACTTGTTCGTCCTGACAGTACCCTTATCGCAAGGCCAAGATGGGTTAGCGATCCTTAGCTTTCTGGGTGGGTTTTCTTCTGCAACATCGATGGTGATTGTAGCCACGCTTGCGCTTTCGACAATGGTTTCCAACCACTTGGTCATGCCGATTTGGTTGTCGTTTCAGGGGCAGGGGGCGACAGTGTCCGGCGACGTGCGCAATGTGGTGCTGTTTGCACGCCGTATGTCGATCCTTGTTATTATCGCGCTGGGCTACCTGTACTACCGTGTCTCTGGTGGCAGTGGAGCTCTCGCGGCAATTGGGCTTATCTCGTTCATTGGTGTTGCGCAGTTTTTACCTGCGATGTTGGGGGGCATCTTTTGGCGCGGGGCGACGCGGGTTGGGGCGATATCGGGGCTATTGGTCGGATTTGCGATTTGGATTTATTCTTCCTTGCTGCCAAGCTTTGGGTCGGAGGTGGTGATGAGCCAAGCTTTGTTGGAAAACGGCCCGCTTAGTATCGATTGGCTGCTCCCACAGGCCTTGTTCGGAATAAAGGGAATCGATCCAACTGTTCATGCGGTGTTTTGGTCGTTGTTTTTAAATACCAGTGCGTTTGTTATTGGGTCTTTGATTTCATTCCCCAAACCGTTGGAGCGTCTACAGGGGGCCCAATTTGTCAACATCTTTGCGCACTCTGGTCATGCACGCGGCTGGAGCGGGTCTGTTGCAGAAAGCGAAGACCTGATGGTTATGGCACAACGTATTTTGGGTGCATCTGAGGCGCAGAAGTTGTTCCGTACTGAGGCGCAAAAACAAGGCCAAGACGGGCATCTTCCTGAGCCCACACCAGACTTCCTGCAACGACTTGAACGCGAAATGTCAGCTTCGGTTGGCGCTGCAACTGCGCACGCCATGATTAGCCAGCTTGTTGGGGGGACGTCTGTCTCGGTTCAGGATTTAATGGCTGTAGCGGATGAGTCTGCACAGATGCTTGAATACTCTAACCAGTTGGAGGCCAAGTCGTCGGAACTTTCCATTACAGCGCGCCAATTGCGAGATGTTAATGCAAAATTGACGCAGCTGTCCGTTCAAAAAGACGCATTCTTAAGCCAGATATCACATGAATTACGCACTCCAATGACTTCAATTCGTTCTTTTTCAGAGATTTTGCGGGACACTGAGGGATTGGAAACCGTCGATAAGACCAAGTACGCCTCTATTATTCATGTGGAAGCGATCAGGCTGACCCGTCT
>JBLHPE010000061.1:0-14890 GCA_047624005.1 Ascidiaceihabitans sp. | reverse complement strand
GTATATCAACGGATTTTATAACCCGCGCCGCCGTCATTCATCGCTGGGCGGCAAAAGCCCCTTGGCCTTTGAACGAAAGGCTGCATAAATGAGTTGGGAGACCGGAACGTAAGCGGGACAAGACCAGATAGCATTGGCAATGATTGCAGGCCTCCACGTCAAAGTCGCAAGTGCAGTTATCTTATCCTACCAAATTTTGCCTGTCGGAATGTTTGTAACAGGATCACAAGTCGTAGAATGGGGTGTAAAGCAGGTCAGCCAGGCCTTTCAGTTGGCTTTCGTTTTGTCTGCTCCTTTTGTACTCGTCTCAATTCTCTATAACTTAGCGTTGGGTGCAATTAACAAAGCCATGCCCCAGCTTATGGTCGCTTTCGTCGGTGCACCTGTCATCACCTTTGGAGGGCTATTTCTTTTATTTGTCGCATCACCTTTTCTATTAACAACTTGGATCAAAGCGCTCGATCTGTTCCTCGCAAAACCATTTGGTGATTTTTAATGAGCGATGAGGACGATACGGAAAAGTCATTCGAACCCACGCTCAAGAAACTAGAGGATGCGCGCAAAAAAGGTGAAATTGCACGTTCCGCAGACCTACAAACTGCTGCTGCATATACGGGACTCACTGTCGCGCTGTTTTTGGCTGGTCCAGTTGTTATTGTACAGTTGGGCTCAGCCTTGACAGTTTTGCTAGAACAGTCATCGACGTTATCAGAGTCAGTTTTTAATGGCGGAGCTCAAACATCGATTGGTGGCATTGCGTCTACGGTTGGGCTCAGCCTTTTGCCGATATTTTTAACTCCAGCTTTGGCGGTAATCGTCGCTATCCTAGCCCAACGCAGTTTTGTTTTTGCACCTTCAAAAATTAAGCCAAAGATGTCCAAAATTTCATTGACTGCAAACGCTAAAAATAAATATGGACGCAGCGGCCTTTTCGAATTCGCCAAAAGTTTTTCAAAGCTGGCGATCTATTCAATCTGCCTTTTTCTATTCTTGAAATTCAAACTACCCGATATGATCAGCGCCGTTGGAACCTCGTCTGGCACCGTGGTCAGAATGTTAGCCCAGCTTTGCATCGAATTCCTTCTCATTATTGTACTGATTGCCGGAGCTATTGGCTCGGGCGACGCGTTTTGGCAGCACTCTGAACACATCAGAAAGAACCGGATGTCCCGAAAGGAGGTCACTGATGAAGCAAAGGAATCAGAAGGTGATCCGCACATGAAACAAGAAAGACGACAACGCGCCCACGCAATTGCTATGTCACAAATGATGGTAGCCATTCCTGATGCAGACGTTATTTTGGTAAATCCGACACATTATGCTGTCGCTTTGAAATGGAGTCGCCTTCCCGGTGCAGCCCCAATATGCATAGCAAAAGGCGTCGACGAGATCGCACACAAAATCCGTGAAATAGCGAACGAAGCGGCCGTTCCAATACACAGTGACCCCCCAACTGCGCGGTCTCTTTATGCGATCGTAAATATTGGGTCAGAAATTCCCCCGGACCTTTATGGAGCTGTAGCCGCAGCAATCCGCTTTGCAGAACATTTAAAGCGACGACCAAAATGGAGTGTCTAAACAATGAAACCACCGCATAAATTAGTTGTCTTGATGGAAATGCAATACCACCATTCCCATCAATCGTTACAAAAGGTAATCAGCAAAGAAACGCTAATTCGAAGGGAACTTGCAACCCTTCAAGATCATACACATGCTGCACAACAACTTGGACTTATTGACGAACCCGAAATGCGTTCTATGGGCGCAGATATTCTGTGGGAACGATGGCTTGAAAGGTCGAGGGCCAATTTGAACACCAAATTGGCAAGGGTTTTAGCTACAAAGGAAGTGCACCTTTCGAGCGTTCGAAAAAGCTTTGGGAAGCTTCAGGCTGCCAATGCCAAGTTCAGTCAAGTTGCGTTACGCGAAAAAAGACGTGCGCAGGCACAAAATCTGGATCGCTCAATTTTGCAAGCGCACCTAAAAAATTAGTAGTCCTGTCGCGCGACTTCCATAATCAAAACATCAGTTATACCTTCACCCATATCTCTGCGCCCAACCTCACGCAGCGCATTTCGCAAGACTTCGAGGTTACTGGCATCAGTAAATTCCCCTGCAAACCCTCCCATGTTGGCATGATCGAACAACACCTGAAGGAACGAATCCCGTAACTTTGGCTCTTTTGCATAGACAGCGTCTTTCTGACCAACCGGCACCTCAACTGTAAGGGTCATGACCACCAACGATTGTACCTTCCCGTCTTTAACAATTGGCACAACAAACTGGTTGTTCATTTTTACGTATTCAAAAATCGTCGTGCGATCTTCTTTCGGTTTTTTCCCCACCGACATCGCCATGCTAGCCAGCATTTCATCCTGTATAGGGCGCAAAAAAAGACCCGCGCCAACACCAGCGCCCGCACCAACCAAAAGCAGTATTATCGGTAGTATTTTCTTTATCATTTGGATTCCTTAGAATGGCAAAACTGCATCAAGAATCTGCTGACCAATGCGCGGCTGCTGAACATCTGAGATTTGACCCCGACCACCATAAGAAACACGCGCCGATGCGATCTTATCATAGGTAATCTCATTTTGACGCGAAATGTCTTCTGGCCTTACAAAGCCAGTGACCAATAGTTCCCTCATTTCAAAGTTAACACGCAGTTCCTGCGAACCCGAAATTGATAGAACTCCATTGGGCAAGACATCTACAATCGTGGCTGCAATGCGCAAAGTCAGCTTTTCTTTACGTTTCACACTGCCGTCACCGGACGAATTACTGGACGAATTTATGGATACCAGATCAGCAGAACTCGCCCCATCAGGAAGCTTCGAATCCAACCGCTGTGGCAGTCCGACCAATTGCGGAACATTTAGTGTCTCTGACCCTGATCGTGAGCGACCTGTAGCGTTTGAAATTTCCGCCTTGTCATCGATCTCGATTACTACCGTCATGATGTCGCCACGATGGACTGCACGGCGATCCCCTAACAAGGATTGGCGTGTGCCGCTCCACAAGGATGCTTCATCACGAGGTCGCGTTTCAGCTAATGACAAAGGTAAGCCTGGTGAAATCATTGCAGAATGCTCAACTGTCTCAGTTGGTGAAGAAAACATGGGCGGTTGACCAATATGGTCTATCCGCGCACATGCTGAGCCCAGAACACTCAAACTCAAAGCGACGAAGTACTTGCTATTCATGAACACTTCCAATCACCGATATACGGCAATGTGGCCATCAGGCTGCACATATCCAAATAGTGTTGTGCGCGAAGAAAGGTTCATGACCTTAACACGATCCCCTACCCCACCACGATCCAGCGCACGACCTTCGGTATTAATTATCAATTGACTGCTGGCAAACCGTACTTGGACGATCTGGTTACGTTCGATCAAAGCAGGTGGTCCCAATTGATCAAACAAAATTGGGCGGTTTGCGTAAAGTGCGGTACGCGCTTCTTGTCCGACCACATCTTCGATTCTGTCAAAACTGGCTACGTTTTCTCCACCAACCATACGGACAACATCGACCGTCAAAATATCACCAGCCCGCAGGGTTCGAGTCGGCACAACGATGTCCGCCCAGAGAGCGGGGGGTAAGAAACACAATAGTGCTGTTAAAGTTATTCTCATCATCGTATTTGCGTCGTTGCGCTCATCATTTGATCCGCAGCCGATATAACTTTCGCGTTCATTTCGTATCCGCGCTGGGCTTCAATCAATTCCGTCACCTCACGGACCGCATCAACAGAACTGTCCTCAAGATACCCTTGCCTTAGTGTCCCCAAGCCATTCAGTCCTGGATCAGAAACCAACGCAGGACCTGACGCTTCCGTTTCAGAGAATAAATTTCCACCAAGTGCTTCTAACCCCTTCGCATTTGTGAAACCAGTTAGCGTAAATTGGCCCAATAGCTGCGCTTCAACGGTATCTGTGAAATACGCGTAGACTTCGCCATCCCCATTTATAGAAATGCTCCGCGCGTCCGCAGGGATCACGATCTCCGGCGAAACAGGATAGCCGTCCGACGTGACGATCAAACCCTCGCCCGTCCGTTTCAACCCACCATCACGCGTGTAAGCAGCTGTTCCAGAGGGAAGTGTCACTTCGAGATACCCACTGCCATCGATGTCCAAGTCCAGGTCTGCACCGGTTGCTGAAAGTGATCCTTGCGCCAAATGCATCGAAACAGCCGCGGGTCTAACACCTAGCCCAAGCTGAACACCAGTCGGAAGTACCGTGCCGTTTGAGGCATTGATTGTTCCCGCACGGCTCATTTGATCGTAGTGTAGATCAGAAAATTCTGCACGTCTGGCATTGTAGCCCGTTGTATTCATGTTCGCGAGATTGTTTGAAATTGTTTCAACTCGCATTTGCTGCGCAGACATTCCTGTCGCGGCGATCTTGAGTGCACGCATGATGACCTCCTGAATTTATTTTGTTAAAGAATCTATGGCTTGACGAACTCTTTGGTCTTCGCTTTCCAAGAAACTTTGACCCATTTCATATGCCCGTTGAACTTCGATCATCCGTGCAAGCTGAGTGATCGCATCCACATTCGAGCTTTCAACAAAGCCTTGAAGAATGCTGGCCTTTTCTGCCGGTACATATCCATCATCCGCACGAAACATAACGCCATCTTCGCGGATCATTTTCGAAGCGTCATTTGGCGCTACTAGCCCAATCTGGCCAATCAGGTTACCACCTGCACTAAGCGTACCGTCCCCAGAAATTGAAATTTTCCCAACATCCGGAGGTATGAAAACTGGGGCACCCCCAGCGTCCAAAACACGATAACCATTCATTGTGACAAGATCGCCTTCAGCATTGGGGGAAAATGCCCCCGATCGAGATAATCGTTCGCCTTGTGGGGTTTCAATCAAAAAGAATCCATCACCTTCAATCGCCAAATCAAAAGTGCCTCCCGTTTGGCTTAATGTACCTTGCGCATAAGACGTGTTGCGTACGTTTCCGTGTCCCATTGATAAAGAAGGTCCATCTTTGACTGGCACAATGTATTCAGAGAAAATAACACCTTCTTGGCGAAATCCAGTGGTGGCTGCATTTGCAATGTTGTTTGCAACAACTTGCATTTCGCGCAGCAATCCAGATTGACGGGTAAGTGTTGTGTAGCCGGTATTATCCACATCAGCCTCCTGCAATAATTGGAATGATGCGTTCCTGAAAGAACGAAACGAGCGTCTGTGTCATGAAGTTCATCGAACCCCAAAACACGACAACAATGGCCGCCAGTTTTGGCACAAACGTAAGTGTCATTTCCTGAATAGATGTCAGTGCTTGAAACAAGCCAATCGTGACACCAGCCAACAACGCAACCGTTAAGATCGGCATCGAAACAAGGACCGCCACCCTCAAACCCTGGCGCATCGTATCAAAAAATACTATTTCGTTCATCATCAGACAGGCATCCGAAGGATTTCCTGATATGCTTCGATAACTTTATTTCGTACGGTCACTGCAGCCTCAACAGCCAGCTCTGTTTGAGCAAGTGCTTGAACCAATGCGTGTGGGTCAGCATCCCCAATCATGGCCTGCTTTGCTGTCATTTCACTTTTCGCTAGGGTCTGCGCGAAATCCATCGCCAGTTTGCCAAATGTGGTGTCCTTAACACCACCTGCATCAGGTTCCGTCGCTGGTTTTGAAGCTGCATACTTTTGAATTGCAGAAATTGCATTGATATCCATTCTGGATCTCCTTTAACGTCGTAAAAGTTCCATCAAGCTGGACGACATCTTGCGTGCCTGCTCGAACATTTTCAGGTTGGCTTCGTAACTCCTTTGGGCCTCGCGGGCATCGGCCAATTCAATCATTAAATCGACATTTGATCCTTCATAATTCCCACTTTGATCAGCCAACGGATGTGCAGGATCGTAAATCTGCGCCAAGGCAGATTGGTCCGTTCGAACACGACCTGTCGTTACAATTGCAGCACCGTCGCCGCCGTTAAAGGCAGTCTCGAAAGATACCGTTTTGCGTTTGTAACCTGGCGTGTCTGCATTCGAAATATTCTCTGACAAATGTCGCAGTCGAACCGCTTGCGACTGTAGGCCACTTGAGGAAATTGAAAGTGATTTAGAAAATTCACTCATTGACCTTACCTCCGTCCAAGGCTGCTGCGCAAAACGCCCAGCGCAGATTTATAAATTGCCAAGGCCCGGTCATGCTGTCTGATCGTCTCGGTGGCCTTCAGCATTTGCTGCTCAATAGAAACTGTATTTCCATTGGGGGAGGCGGCGTTCCGTTCCACAAAGGGCACTCTATGTCCTACAAATTCTGGACCATTAAGATGACCTGACCTAGTAGCTTTAAGCGACACGCTACCGCCCATTTCATAGCTGGATTTAAATGTCGGCAAATCACGCGCCAGATATCCAGGCGTATCCGCATTGGCCACGTTCTGCGAAATCATAGCCTGCCGTGTACCAGCATGCTTCGCCATCGCGCTTGATATCTTAAAGATATCTAAATTTTCAAACATCGGGGCTTCTCCCTCGAGCAATCTCAATTAAGGCTTAACCCTGATTCCTTTAGAAACGGTGTTAGAAAAGAGGAGCATTTTAATGACACACGATTCTTATATAGATGCGGTGCGATCCCAACTTGCGAATATACAAATCTCTCGGCCAGTTGGTAGAGTTTCTAGTGTTGAAGGTGGCGTCATTCATTTGTCAGGTATCGGTAAATTTGCCCGAATCGGAGACAGGGTCGAAGTGCGTCGTGCAGGCAAAGACCTGTTAAGCGGTGAAGTGGTCCAATTGAACGTAGACGCGTTGACCATGCTTCCTGACGGAACACTAGATGGCGTAGCATTGGGAGATCGTGCAACTGTTCACGAACCCGCGTCGGTCTATCCCTCAGAATCGTGGATCGGTCGTATAATAGACCCTAATGGAAATGCCATCGATGATCAGCCACTGCGGAAAGGTCCGTTCTCAAGACCCTTGAATGCCTTGCCGCCAGCAGCGGCAAGGAGGCGCGGACTGGGACCACGGCTTTCAACAGGTTCGGCTGTCTTTGATACAATGCTGCCCCTCGCAAAAGGACAAAGGATTGGACTATTTGCGGGGTCCGGCGTCGGAAAGTCCTCCCTGATAGGCCAGTTTGCACAAAACGTGGACGCAGATGTTGTTGTGATTGCAATGATTGGTGAACGCGGACGTGAAATACGTCATTTTGTCGATGATATTTTGGGCCCTGAAGGACTTTCACGATCTATTGTTATTGCAGCAACATCAGATCAATCAGCGCTTATTCGGCGACGATGTGCATGGACTGCGATGACCGTAGCTGAATTTTTTCGTGACCAAGGTAAATCGGTGCTGCTTTTAGCCGACTCCATCACCCGTTTTGCTGAAGCACACCGTGAAATTGCGGTTGCTGCAGGTGAAGCACCCGTTTTACGCGGACACCCGCCCTCAGCGGTACCGGCGATTATGTCATTGTGCGAACGTGCCGGGCCGGGCACGGATGATCAAGGTGATATAACCGCAGTGTTTAGCGTCTTGGTTGCTGGTTCAGATATGGACGAACCAGTGGCGGATATCTTACGCGGTGTCCTAGACGGGCACGTCGTTTTGGATCGCACAATTGCGGAAAGAGGCCGATATCCCGCTGTAGACTTGCTTCGTTCAATTTCTCGCAGTTTACTTGGTGCTGCAACAGATGAACAAAACCAATTAATCTCACAAGTTCGGAAAATTTTGGGAACTTTCGACCGCAACGAAATGATGATTTCTGCAGGGTTATACTCTCACGGCTCTAACCCTGAAATTGATCAAGCCATTCAAGTTTGGCCAGAGCTCGACAACTTTATGGCAAAGATTCAGTCACGCAGCATCAAAGACAGTTTCGATCAACTTGGGCTTATTATACGGCGAGCGATTGCAACAAAATCAACGTATGGGATAAATCGATAACCCATGCAGGTCAAAAACCTAAGATTGCAGCAGGATCAAAGCAATCGATGCTGGAGATGCAGCCGAAATTGCATCAATTTGTGAACGTATCAAATATTGGGTGATCAACTTATCTATCGCCTCGGGGGATTTAAACTGTGCAGGATCACCTGATCCGAATATCGACTCTGCTCGTTCTTGGAAAATCTCTCTTTGTTTATCGATATCAATTTGACCAAACGAACTTGGCAACCCCAGTGCACCTTCAAAAAGCTGCCTCAATGCCGGTTGGCCCATTATTGTGAACCACTTTTGGTTTACGGACCCATCGTCCCCTGCGATTTCCGAAAGTTCATTCTGTGCATACAGCGCAATGCGGAAATTTGGATCTTGGTCCCCAATAGAAATTTCGAATTGCTTGGTTTGATAGCTCTCAATAATCTCGTCCGTGAACAGCGAAATCCCAGTGCGCGTCACCTCGGCGGGTCCAAGTCCAAATGCCTTTACCATGTCCCGGTAGCGAGTGTCGGTAAATCTATTGGACAACGCATCGTCAGCAATAGTCCCTTCTTCGAGCATTTTTTTGATAAAAAATTTATTCCCGAGATCATCGCCTAACCCAAAAGCGCCCAACGCAACCATCAACAAACGCCGGTCCGCAACAAGATCCTCTGCATTTGTAATACTCGCTATGTTTTCTCGAAAATACTCAGTGTCACGCTGTAGCTGGTTTGATTGATTGAAGCTCTCGGTTTGACTGTCATAGGTCCGCTGAAGGAACCGCCAACCAACCAAACCACTTGAGGGGATAACCGGTTGAAACACATCAATTCCTAACCGCGAGCAAGCGTTCTTCCCGTGGCAGCAATGACCGCAACGATTTTAAACAGTGATAGTGATCACCACGACTCAAAGCACCCGAGGCTGTGTCGATAAGTTGTCGGCTGTCCATATCAACAAAAACCTGGCTCAACTCTTCAATATTCCGTAATAAGGCGTGCTTCGTTTCATTCGCTGTTGCATCGCCAGATAAAACCAGCTGCACCGCATAACAAGCGCGTTTGACAGGTGTTTTTGCATCCTCGGGATGAATCGCATCACGTAATCTTAAAATATTTGCGTCAGGGGTCATAATGGCCAACCTACTTCGACGCTCCCCATTTTCGATTACCGCACCGTTAACAAGGATGCGTTCTTTCGGACCCAGTTTTAAGATTAAGCCGCTCACTCAACTATCCCTTCAGTTTTCAGACCACGTAACACCGCCATATTGACCTCTAACAACGGCATGATAGACGCACCGTCTTTCAATATTTTTGTAGTGTGATGTGCAGTGAACTCCGCAAGATAGAATACTTGCGCCTTTAACTGACTTGGCAAAGCGTTGTCTTTATCTGCCACATCCACTGCAAGTGTGTTCCATAATTTCCGATTGTCGTACAAAGCTTGCGCATACTCCGGATAACTTTCCTTTGCTTTCAGCGCCGTTGCTCGTAACCGATGTGTCAATCGGGCGATTAGATCATACTCCGCCCTTCGATCAGTTTGGGTCGTTGCTGCGCTTGCCAAATAACCGCGCTGAGCTGTTGAGAGTGCGTTCACATTACAACTTTCTGAATGACTAAAATTTTGTGCAAAAACGAATGTTGGAGCGCACGAATGCGCTCCAACTCATTTTTCTTAACGGAACAATGACAGCAATGTCTGTGGCGCTTGGTTCGCGATTGAAAGCGACTGAACACCTAACTGTTGTTGCGTTTGTAAAGCTTGCAGACGAGCAGACACTTCTTCCATATTTGCATCCACCATCGAACCGATGCCAGACTTCAAAGAATCCGTCAGACCTGAGATAAATTCACCTTGGGTTTGAATACGACCTTCAACCGAACCAAAGGATGCAGATGCATCAATTGCTGTAGAGATCAAAGCTTCGATTGTTCCCAAAGCTGCTGCTGCACCGGCACCAGAAGATACGTCAATTGCCGCCAACGCACCAAGACCACCTGCGTTTGCGTTCGTAAACTGACCACTTACGCTAAGCGAGCCAGCCCCAGTGTTGGTGATTTCCAACTGACCGGGAGTGCCACTATCATAATCTACTGTCACTTCCGCACCGGTGGCTTCGATGGCTGTTTTTAATCCGATCGCTACAATATCTTCCGTTGTCCAGGACGCAACATCATCTGCCGTTACAGTGTACGAAACTTCGTTATCGTCTACTATCATCGTGATCTTGTCGCCAGCGGCATACGTTGGGTCAGCAATGACCACAATACCGACGTCATCAGTACCGCCTGTACCATCAAGCGAGAAGCCGAAGGAATCAGCTGTATCCGCCGCAACACCATCTGTACCTGTAAAGGCTGCTTTTGCTGTATACCCACCTGTAGACAAATTCTGTGCCGCCACAGTGATGGACGAAGCCGTAACCCCACCAGCGGCGTCACGATCCAGCGAAGACAGGACATTTGTTGATGCCGTATTGCCATCGACCAAATTCAGGCCGTTGAATTGCGCAGCTGCGACAACAGAAGCGATCTGATCCTTCAGCGCGCTTACGTCATCATTGATTTTCCCACGGTCAACGTTATCCTCTTGTGCAGCAACGATTTTACCTTTCATGTCAGTCAGCAAGTCTGTAATAGATTCAGATGCATTGCGTGCAACCGATACAGATGCTTCGCCCAAAGACAGGCTGTCAGAAATGGCGTTAAACCCTTTGACGTCAGATTCCATAACCTTTGAAATCGCCCAGACTGCCGAATTGTCTTTCGCGGATGCAACCGACTTGCCAGTCGAAATCTCACTTTGTGTCATAGACAGATCTTTGTTGATGGATTTCAATGTTTGAAGCGCGACCATTGCGCTGTTGTTTGTTAGTATGCTCGACATTTGCACTTTTCCTTTTATAGACGCTTTGCGCCAAGTTGTGTCCTGTCCTCTTTGGGACCGACAAGATGTCGTTCTGACCGATGCATCCCCTAAGAAAGGATGCGCCACTCATGATCGAGTGCCTGACAACTGTGCGTCGAAAAGTGCTAATGGTTTACTAAATCTGCTCCCCGCTTTGCCGCTGATTTTATTCAAACAGATTAGGCCCGTTTCTCAACCACCCCTTTTGAAAGCATATCAATTTTGTTGCGCCGCCCACGCGCGTCATACGTATCAAGTGAGTTTTTAACCTGACGCATAGATGTCAAACGATCCGTAACACTTTTGATGCCTTCAAGTGCCGACTCCAACAACAATTGATTGCGAACGACCTTAGTATTTATGTCAGAAATTACTTTAGTATCGGGCTTGGCTAAATCATTCAGGGAGTCGATCAACGTTTCTTTTCGTTTCAGCATGCGTCCGATCAAATCTAAGTTCCCATCTAACAGTGCCACACGCTCCTCATCCAACAAATCGTTCAATGAATCGACTGTGTCTTGTATATTATTGGTCATTGCCGCCACGCTCCTTCAACGATCTAAATAGGTTTTCCGCCAGGCCAATCCCGCCAGCTTCGACCATTGCAGTCGCCTGCTCTTGCACAAGAAAAGACGCAAATTGGTCCTCGCCTTCGCCCCCTCCCATACTTTCGCGGGCCTGTCCAAACCCTGCTGCCTTTAGCATTTCTGCAAGAAACGTGGCCTCCAGTTTCTTCGCCGCGTCAAGCAGCGCTGCATCGCGTGTGGGTGCCTGAAAGGGCGCCGCAGCAGTGGGTGGAATAGGGTTCACAGAATACTCCATTCAATTCTAACTATTTCGCAGATCGTAATCCGCGATGAGTAAAGAACTGGTAACTATGCAGCGGCATATTACAGACGAACGCGGAAAAAATCCCGGAGCACGCCAATGCAAAACCAATTATTTCCACTAATTAGAGGTGCGGAACAATCAGTTTCACCTTCATCAAGATCAGCTATGCAGCACGACAAGCAAGCTAACGTTGGGCCAACTCCATTTGCAGATGTCATTCATCAATTGGCTGATAAACAGACGTCAACGATGACCAAAAACTCAACACTTGCGCTGACTCAAAAACCCGCAAAAGGCGAATATGATGCTGAGATTATTGATGCCATTGCGGTCAGGGATCATGACAAGGTCGCAGACGGCGACTTACCAATTGGTCGGGATGTAAGCGATCACAATATCGTACCACTACCGTTCTTAACAACTGGGCGAGATGCTGATCAACCATATCTCGAAACACAATCGACCACTTTAAACTTAGATTCGCGTGCCAACCAACAAACGGTCGAATCTCAGGCCATCGCCCCACAATATTTGCCAGCCTCCAAAGGTTTAGATGCAGGCGCTATCGCTACTCAATTTCCTGAAAACCTTATGTCGAGTACACTTTCAACTGAGGCTCAAGGGCAAGTTAAGACACCGCAGGACATTCATGCTGTCCGCAGTCCAATCGAACTTTCTATCTTATCACAACAAAGGATTAAACAAGGCGAGGTCCCACGCGTTCAGGGAGCTATCAATCCGCAGGCTTCCATAATTGCGACCCTTCGAACAAAGACTGTAACCAACCAGTTTACGCCGGCAGAAACCGCTAGCCGCGTTTTTGTTCCACCAACCGGCACCGAACCAACATCAAGGACTTCAGATAGCAACATCTGGGATCCGCGCACAAATTCAATGAAGCCCAAACCTGTCCAACATACAGGGCCCACAATACTACACGCCGCCTATTCCAATACTGCGAAGCTCGATCTGATAATTGGAATGGACGGCGTAAAAGACTTTTCCGAACTGCGCCTCGATACAATCTTTGAGTCAAAGCCAACAACACAGATAACCCAACCAACCACTGTAAATCGATCTGATTTTTCTGCGCCTGTCACACGACAAATAAACGACGCCATCCATGCTCGCATAACAGCAGAAAAAGTAATTGAGGTTTCACTAAATCCGGCAGAGCTTGGGCGTTTAAAGTTAAGCCTGACACCTGCCGAAAATGGGCTTGTCATAAACATCATGGCAGAGCGGGCAGAGACAATTGAGATGATAAGACGAAATCTCAATGATCTAGAGCAGGCATTTTCCGAACTTGGCCACGAAAACATAACTTTCTCTTTCGATCAAAACGGAAACTTCACAAACCAAAACCCACCTGATCATACAGATTCTGCCGCAAATAATATCGAATTGCCCACCCAAACCGTCGCGACACCCATATCCACTGATCCATCACACCGTGATCCCAAAATAACTCCAGGAATCGACATCCGAATTTAGGAAATCCAATGGAAATCAACACATTAAACATACCGCAAACCTCCGCAGCTCTGACCTTACCTTCCAGTGAAAATAGCGCGGTCCTATCGTCAGACTTCGAAACATTTCTACAAATGTTGACGGCACAGGCAAAATATCAGGACCCACTTGAGCCAATTGATTCTTCGGCATATGCCGCACAATTGGCGCAATTTTCGATGGTTGAACAACAGGTGCAATCGAACGAATTACTTGCGAACCTGGCTGAACAATTGGGCGGAAGCAACATGGCGGGCATGGCCAATTGGATAGGTATGGAGGCACGCACAACCGCACCGGCCTTTTTTGACGGTTCACCCATCGCTGTAACCCCAAGTATTCCAACAGGCGCTGATGAAATGTTCCTTGTGGTCACTGACGCCTCAGGTGCGCAAGTGCAGCGGCAAGCCTTGCCATTTTCAAGCGAACCCTACTAATGGACAGGCGTTGAGGATGACGGTACCCCATTTGAAACAGGCACCTACACACTGGAAATAGAATCCCGCGGACAAGGGCAATTGCTAAGCACAGTGTCAGCAGAAACTTATGCGCGCATTACCGAAGCCCTAAATGACACAGGCACTACGCTTCTTGTGCTGGCTGGCGGTCAAACAGTGCCAACAACTGCAGTCACTGCTTTGCGCGAAGGATCATAATTTACCGGTCAATACCGTAATCAAGACGTCCAACCGACGTATAGGCTGTAAAGCCTGCGCGTTTTGCATCTTTTTGGGAATACACATTGCGAAGGTCCGCCATTACAGGCGTGGCCATGCGTTTTGCAAGACGTTTAAGATCTAATGCCCGGAATTCATTCCATTCAGTCAAGATCACAACAGCATCTGCGTTTTGAGCTGCCTTATAGGCATCATCAACCCAATTCACACCGGGTAGTAATTCTTCACCTTCACGAAAGCCTTGCGGGTCAACCACACGCACTTTTGCGCCCGCGCCTACAAGAGCGGGAACAATTGTCAAAGCAGGTGCATCGCGCATATCGTCCGTGTTTGGTTTGAACGTCACACCAAGAATTGCAATAATCTTGCCATTCACACCACCATCACAAAGATCGACAATCTTATCGATCATCCGCCGCTTCATCTCTTCATTCACTTTGATCACGGCCTCGGTGATCTGCATCGGAATAGCGTGATCTTGGCCCATCCGCGCCAACGCTTGAGTGTCTTTGGGGAAGCAGCTGCCGCCATATCCCGGACCCGCATGAAGAAACTTATTCCCGATGCGCCCATCCATCCCCATACCTTTTGAAACCATCTTCACGTCCGCACCTGTGCGTTCGCACAAAGCAGCAATTTCGTTGATGAAGGTAATTTTGGTCGCCAAAAATGCATTTGCAGCATATTTGATCATCTCAGCACTTTCCAAATCAGTCGTCATAATCGGAAAATCACGTAGATACAGTGGTCGATAAATTTCTGCCATTACCTCTGCAGCACGTTCATGTTGGACGCCAACAACCACGCGGTCAGGATGCATGAAGTCATCAATTGCGGCACCTTCCCGCAGAAACTCTGGGTTAGATGCCACATCAAATTGGGCGTCTGGGTTGGCTTTGGCGATCGTTTGTTTGACTTGACGGTTGGTGCCAACAGGGACTGTAGATTTGGTTACGACAACGGCATAATCAGTCATCGCGTGTGCGATCTCTTCCGCAGCGGCCATAACATATGTCAAATCTGCATGACCATCACCACG
>JBLHPE010000060.1:0-15013 GCA_047624005.1 Ascidiaceihabitans sp. | reverse complement strand
TCGTTGCTGGAAAATCCTGCCAGATGTTGGCAGCCATTCCCATGCAGATGTGTGTGGACGCTGTAGCGACGCTCTTGGTTGATCTGATTAGTGCATTGAAAACGAGAAAGGCGCTGGGCAACCAGCGCCTTTCTCATATGGATATATAACTAAGTTTTAGCGGGGAAAATTACTTTAGACGTGCGCGTAGCACGCGGATCAAGTTTTCACCCATGACTTTGCGGATGCCTACTTCGGACAACCCAACCTCGATCAATGCATGGGTTAGAGCGGGCAATTCGGACGTGTCAAATGCGGTCTCGACAGAACCATCAAAGTCGGACCCGAGCGAGACGTGATCGACGCCCACTGCCTCAACTCCCGCTTTTATCATCTTGGCGATGCCTGACGGTGTGATATCACCGCAAGCGACTTCGGCCCAATACCCCATACCTAAAACACCACCAGAAGCGGCAATATCTTGCATCAGATCGTCAGTAAAGTTGCGCTTTACAGGGCAGTGGCCGTGCAGACCTGTGTGGCTGACAATGACAGGCATATCGGTCATATCCAACACATCACGCGCGACTTGGGGGGAGGAATGGGCAAGGTCCAGAACCATGCCGCGTGTAGCGATGTCAGCAACAACCGTGCGACCAAAGTCTGTTAGGCCAAGATTACTTTCGCCGTGCAGCGACCCACCCAACGCGTTGTCAAAAAAGTGCTGAAGACCGATGACGCGGTGACCTGCCGTCTCAATCTTGTCCATGTTGGCAAGGTCGCCTTCTAGCGGATGCGCCCCTTCGATACCCAGTAGTCCCCCAACGGCTTTGCTGCCAGCGGCGCGGGCCGCGAGGTGGCCCTCAAGATCAGCAAGGGACTTGATGATCGTCAGTTGGTCAGGAATTTTATTGGCAACTGTGTGTAGTTTTTCAGCCTGATAAAGCGCACGCTCAAGGATCGAACCCCAAGTGCGGATTGGCCAAAGCTGACCAATCGCAAGTGGTGTGATGTTGTCGAAAGCGTCGGATGAGTTGCTGTCATAGCTTTGCCCAGCGGGGCTTTTCGTCACTGCAGTAAAGACTTGGATCGCGACACCACCCTCTATCAGACGCGGGATGTCGACTTGGCCACGCGTGCCACGTTTGGCGATGTTGCGTTGCCATAACAGACTGTCCGCATGCCAATCACCAATCTGCAATGTGTCGTGCAAGGCCAGCGCTTCGGGGGAGACGGGGTAGGGATCATGCGGAACAATGCTGTTGCGCGACTTTTCTACATAGCCCGGGGCTATGATTAGAAACGCAGCAATCGCAATTGCAATCAATAAAAGAAGCCGCCCGATCCATTTCCCTAATACGCGCACAGTTGTCTCCTTTGGTTTCTTGTTGACTGTATCGTAAGACAGATCAAAATTGAGGCAAGGGTAACGTGACGCATGTGTCAAATTGTGGAGGTCAAAATAGCTAGTGGTTGGGCAAAAGATGGCGCGGTGAGCGAACAGATCGAAGCGTCTATTAACGATGAGCTAAGCCGATTGAAGGCGCGCAAAGTGCCGATTGGCGCAAGCCTGACCCATTGTGCGGAGTTCGAGGAGCCAATTTCGGAGCAACGCCGCCTCGCGGTTGTTGGGGTGAAGCTGTGTATTGCCTGTGTTCAAGAACGAGAAAGCCAGCATCAAAAGCGTGGCGTTATCAACCGGCGGGGGAGCAAAGACAGTCAACTAAAATAGTGTTTTCGTGGTTGGCTGTCCGACCCTTAGGGGAGATTTTTTTGGCAAAGTGAGTAGACACGCGCAGCTTATTGGCGCGTGTCTTATTGTTTGCGGTTGTTCGACTTAGTCTTCCATGGCTTCGAGTTCGTCGATGAAACCAGAGATCATCGACAGCCCTTTGTCCCAAAACTTTGGATCGGACGCATCAAGCCCAAATGGCGCAAGCAATTCTTTGTGATGTTTGGAACCGCCCGCTTTCAGCATATCGAAATACTTGTCTTCAAACCCTTCGTCGCCTTCGGCGTAAACGGCGTAAAGCGCGTTCACTAGGCCATCGCCAAATGCATAGGCATAAACGTAAAACGGCGAGTGAACGAAGTGAGGGATGTATGCCCAGAAGGTTTCGTAACCATCCATGAATTCAAAGGCTGGTCCTAGGCTTTCGCCTTGGATGCTCATCCAGATGTCGTTGATGTCTTCTGGGGTCAATTCGCCTTGTGCCCTTGCGGCGTGTAGTTTGCATTCAAAGTCGTAGAATGCGATTTGGCGCACGACGGTGTTGATCATGTCCTCGACCTTGCCAGCGAGCAGGATTTTGCGCTCTGCTTGCGTTTCGGCACCATCCAGCATCTTGCGGAACGTCAGCATTTCGCCAAACACGGATGCCGTTTCGGC
Source organism: Ascidiaceihabitans sp. (assembly GCA_047624005.1). Classification (GTDB taxonomy): domain Bacteria; phylum Pseudomonadota; class Alphaproteobacteria; order Rhodobacterales; family Rhodobacteraceae; genus Ascidiaceihabitans. Next base: position 12,645 of record JBLHPE010000060.1, on the reverse strand, counting down.
CAATGTAAGCGGGGTCGAAGACAGCATTTCGCCTTGGTCAGCGGCCAGCACTTGGTGCACGCCGTGGCCAAGTTCATGGGCCAATGTCATGACATCACGCGGTTTGCCCAAGTAGTTGAGCATAACATAGGGATGCACATTTGTGACTGTGGGGTGCGCAAAAGCCCCCGGTGCTTTGCCCGGCTTCACTCCTGCGTCAATCCAACCATCGGAAAAGAACGGCGCAGCGATTTCGCCCATACGTGGATCGAACGCATTATAGGCGCTCATCACCATATCTTCGGCTTTTGCCCAATCAACGACGCGGGTGTCTTCCATCGGCAGCGGCGCGTTGCGGTCCCAAACTTGCATCACATCCAGACCAAGCCATTTACGTTTCAGTTCGTAATACCGATGGCTTAGCTTGGGGTATGCGGCGACAACAGCGTTGCGCAAGGCCTCGACAACTTCGGGTTCGACGTGGTTGGACAGGTGGCGGCCCATTTGGGGTGTTTCCATGCCACGCCAGCGATCAATGATCTCTTTTTCCTTGGCTTGTGTGTTGTGCACACGGGCGAAGGTTTTGATATTTGCGCCAAAGACTTCGGCCAATTCACGTGATGCCGCTTCGCGTGTTGCGCGGTCCGGATCGGTCAACAGGTTCAGCGTGCCTTCGATATTCAACGGTTCACCATCGACGTTGAATTCAAGACCAGCAACGGTTTCGTCAAACAGACGTTCCCATGCATCGCCCACAACGCCAAGGTCATGCATGAATTTTTCGAGTTCATCGGACAGTTGATACTTCTTCATCGCGCGGATGCGATCAAACACTGGCTTATAACGGGCAAGGTCGGCGTTGGTCGCCAGGAGCTTGTCCATGTGATCATCGTCCAAGCGGTTCAGCTCTAGCGTAAAGAAGACCAGCGGCGTGGTGTAGTTTGTGATCTTTTCTTGCGCGTCGGACATGAATTTGGCGCGGCTAGCATCCGTCGTCAGTTGATAATAGCGCAGACCCGCGTAGGACATGATGCGCCCTGCAACTTGGTTAATCTTTTCGTTGCGCAACACACAATCTAACAGACCAGTTGCATCAAGGTCCGCAAGCTTATCTTCATAATCCGCGGCGAAAGACGCACACGCGTTTTCGAGCCATTCAAGATCACTCTTAAGTTCGGGCGCATCTTCGCCAGTGTACAGATCATCAAGGTTCCATTCGGGCAGTTTGCCCATTGGTCCATCGCCGCCCATACCTCCGGAATTGGCATTTGCATCTTGGACAGGGAAGGGAAGCTGGAACATGTGTGACCTCATTAATTTCTAAAACATAGGTATGTACGGCTGGGCATTGGGACAAGCTAGAAATACGCAAATGCGACGTTAGCGTGTGCTTAGCCGTAGATTTCTAACATTTGCATAAGATCATCCAGCGTATTGGCGTCTTGCGTGGCTTTATCCTGGCGCCAGCGCAGCATTCTGGGGAAGCGTAACGCGATGCCAGATTTATGGCGTGGGCTGGATTGGATGCCCTCAAAGGCGATCTCGAAGACATGGTACGGCGTGACCTGACGTACAGGGCCGAACCGTTGCAACGTGTTTTTTTTCACCCAAGCCGTGATTTTGCGGAACTCAGCGTCTGTCAGGCCGGAATAGGCTTTGGCAAAGGGGACCAGATCGTTGCCGCTCCAGACTGCAAATGTGTAGTCGCTGAACAGGTTGGCGCGGCGTCCGTGACCTGCTTGGGCATAGATCATAACTGCATCAATAGTCAGTGGATCTAGCTTCCATTTCCACCAATCGCCTTTTTTGCGCCCAACACGATAAGGGCTGCCGCGGCGTTTGATCATCAAACCTTCGGCTTGTGCTGCGCGCGCAGAAAGACGTGGCTCAGCTAGGTCGGCCCATGTTTCAAACGGGATGGTTGGTGATAGTTTTATAGGAGCCTCAGGTGGCAGGTTTGCGCAGGCGTCTTCCAGCATTGCACGGCGCTCGGACAAGGTCCGCTCGCGTAAGTCCTGTCCCTCCCATTCGAGTAGATCGTAGGCGTATAGGATTACAGGTGTTTCGGTTATTAGCTTTTTGGGGACCGTTTTGCGCCCGATCCGCTTTTGCAGCGCGTTGAACGATTGAGGTTGATTGTCACCCCATGCGAGCAGCTCGCCGTCTAGCACTGTCCCTTGGGGGAGGTAATCACAGGCGCGCGCCATTTCTGGAAAGCGGTCTGTCATAAGTTCTTCGCCGCGTGACCAGACAAAATGTTGCCCCTCGCGCAAGATCAGTTGGCCGCGAATTCCGTCCCACTTCCATTCAGCTTGCCAGTCAGACGGACGGCCTAGGTCTTCGGGTGCGCCGTCCAACCCACTTGCCAGAAAAAACGGGTAGGGGCGTGAGGCATCTGCGGCGGGGTCTTCCGCTTCGATCAGATCGTGCCACGTCGTATCATCTGGATGCCATTGACCCATCAAACGGTGGGCCAATTCGGTTTCAGGCAGTCCGGTTGCTGCTGCCAAGGCGCGGGTCATCAGCTTTTGACTGACGCCGATGCGGAAGCCCCCGGTGAGCAACTTGTTAAACAAGAACCGTTCAAGTGTGGGAAGGGATCGCCATGCATTTAACACAACTTGCTTGCGGTCCTCTTCGGCCATTGGGGCAAGTTGGCGAAGGGTATCGATCCAATCGCTTAAGCTGCGATCTATGGTGTCTGTGGGTGACGGTAGGACCAGTGCGATGGTTTCGGCCAAATCGCCAACAATGGGATAACATTCTTCAAACAGCCAAAGGGCGATGCCTGCCTCTTCGGCCGCCCATTCGCGAAGTCTTGTTGTTGTGACGCCTCGTTTGGGACGTCGGCCCGAGAATATAGCGATGGTCCACAAGCGATCCTGTTCGGGAGCCTCGCGAAAGTAATCCGCAAGTGCTGCAACTTTGGCATTGGTTTTCGTGCTTTGATCGATGGTTGTGAATAGGTCAGAAAAACGCTTCATGCGGGTTCAGTCGCATCTAGGGTTTCGCCCTCGAACTGCGTTGGGACAACCTGCGCGTTCCATCCATTTTCATTTAGATGACGTGTGAATATGTCAGTGTAACCATGGGTAACGTATATGTTTTCTGCCTCAGTTGATGTGACCGCTGAAAGCAGGCCGTTCCAATCGGCATGATCGGAGATGACAAACCCACGATCTCCTGCGCGGCGTCTGCGAATACCACGCACCGCCATCCAGCCGGACGCAAATGCAGACTGACGGCTACCGAATTTTTGCGCCCACGCACTGTCTATGGCTGAGGGTGGCGCAATCACCAAAGCCCCTTTATGCGCCTTTGGGTCCAGGGTTTTGTCACCGCGCAATGTGGGGGGCAAAATCAGCCCTTGATCGCGCAAAATCTGATTGGTGTTCTCAATCGCGGTGTGGGCAATGATTGGGCCGATATCGGGGTTTAGCATATGCATCAGGCGTTGAGCTTTTCCCAAGGCATAGGCCCCCAAAAATGCAGTTTGGCCATTGGCTGCGCAGTCGGCCCACCATGTGTTAATTTGGGCGGCAATTGTGGCTTGGCTTTCCCAATGAAAGACTGGCAATCCAAACGTGCTTTCAGTTATGAAATGCTGGCATTTGACTGGCTCAAACGGGGTGGACAGGCCGTCGTCCTCCAGCTTGTAATCGCCTGATGCGACCCAAACCTCGCCCCCGGCCTCGACCCTAATTTGGGCACTGCCGGGCACATGGCCTGCGGGGTGAAAGGAAACGGTGGCCCCACCAATCTGGATCACTTCGCCATACTGAATCGTTTCAAGGTTGATTTGCCCAAGACGGTGCCGAATGACGGGCGCTGCGATATCTGTGCACAGATAGCTGTCATGACCATAGCGGGAATGATCTGCGTGCCCGTGCGTTATCAATGCCCGTTCAACGGGGTGCCAAGGGTCGATGTAAAAGTCGCCTGCAGGGCAATAGATGCCTTTTTCGGTGAAGATGATGGCAGGTTCGCGAAACATGATAAATATCTAGCACAGCTTTGCCCAAGGGCGAGGTCTTAGGTGTGTGCTGCGAACAGTTTAGCCATCTGATCAAACGCATCATTTCGGATTTCAGGACGTTCCATCAGAATTTCGTGCTCTGCACCTTCAACCATAATCAACGTACCATTTTCCCAGGTTTGCATCCGTTGGTGGATCGTTTTTGTTCGAACGATACGCTCATTTGTCCCAAGAAACGTAAGTATTGGGGTTTTTGGCGCTGGGCGGGCCGCTAAAGCGTTGGCTTCAATCAAGGATTCCCGCAACCACGTATAACTTGGGCCACCAAGCCCAAGGGCAGCGTATTTGTCTACTTGGTTGGTCATCATATCAAACATTGGCTGATCTGTGGTCAGCGTATTGTCCTCAAATGGGGCTGTCAGCACGTAGGATTCAAGTGTCGTTCCAGGTGGGTTTTTGTCACCTTTGCCTAACATTGGCATCAAATATCCCAACACCCATGCCGCCGGACGCATGTGCGGCGCAAGATGGATGCCCCACATCGGCGCGGAAAAGGCCGCTGCTTTTACGGGCAAGCCTTCCATCAATGCACGCAGACCGATGGCACCGCCCATTGAGTGACCGATCAGATAATAGGGTTCTGGCAGTTTCAGTTCTTTTGCAGCTTCTACAAGTGCAGCCACATCCAGTTGATAGTCTTCAAATTTCTCAACATGACCGACCATAGGATCATCGAGCAACCTGTCAGCAAGCCCCTGACCACGCCAATCGATGGCGATTGTGCAATAACCACGTTGTTCTAAATCAACGGCAGTTGCTGCGTACTTTTCCACGTATTCAGTGCGTCCGGGGAACAGTAAAACTGTCCCCCGATCAGCGTTTTTGGCCCAGACTGCCAGCCTGATGCGTTTTTTATCGGATGTCATAGCCCAATAGGCGATGGCGTTATCACCCAATGGGCAAATATCGGCGTAAAACGGCGCGGCAGTCAAATTCATTAAAAGGTCCTTAACCTAGAACAGAGGCGAGTTTCATGGCCATTCCCATGTCGCCATCAACTTTCAGCTTGCCCGTCATAAAGGCGCTGGTGGCGTTTGTGTCGCCGGACAAGATGCCTTCGAACGTATCGACGTCAGCACTTAGGGTTACTTCGGCGTCGTCGTCCGCCGCGCGTGCGCCGTCTGCATCGATCATCACGGCACCTTCGCCTTCGATGTCAAATTTGGCTGTTCCGTCAAAAGGAGACCCTGCCAGCTTTTCGTTTAGTGCTGTGACGGCTGCGTTGATTATATCACTCATGTGTTATTGACCTTTGGTTGTTAATTGGCAGTCAGCTATGGATTTGCCGCTGCGTCCTGTTACATTCTTAAGTATGGGCATCAAAACACATAACCTCAAACTTACCGTCGCGGCATTTATGATGACAGTCATGAATACCTTACCTTTGTCAGCGCAATCGGTCACGTCTGACCTGATGGTGCAACTTAAAACGGCGGATAAAGGCGATATTGCGCGGATAGAGCGCGAATTAAAGCTGGAGTGGTCGAAATCAGGCTCAACTGCGCTTGATTTGCTGCTGCTGCGCGGCCGTGAAGCGATGGCAAAAGAAGATATGCCTGCTGCGATCGAACATCTAACGGCCTTAACCGATCATGCGCCTGATTTTGCCGAAGGGTGGCATGCCCGTGCAACTGCCTATTTTCGCGCCGATTTACTTGGTCCAGCTATGGATGATCTGCAACGTGCATTGGTCCTGAACCCAGATAATTACGATGCTGTGTTTAGCTTGGGGGCTTTGATGATCACTTTGGGCGATCTGTCGCGTGCCGAAAAGGCATTCCGAGAGGTTCTAAGCTTGCATCCCCATCACGAAAACGCGACCAATGCGTTGAAACGGCTGGAAGGCCAAGGAATCGGACGCAAGCTTTAAAGGCTTGGTGTTTTAGGGGATTGCAGTGTCGTTAAACGGACGTGTCGTAGCCGTTTTAGGTCCGACCAATACAGGTAAAACCACCTACGCGATTGAGCGGATGTTGGGGCATCGCACGGGCATCATTGGCCTGCCGCTGCGCCTATTGGCCCGCGAGGTTTATGACCGCATCGTAGCGATCCGTGGTCCATCAGTTGTGGCGCTGGTCACGGGCGAGGAACGCATCGTGCCACCTCGGACGCAGTATTGGGTCTGTACTGTTGAGGCGATGCCAGATGGTATGGGATGCGACTTCCTTGCCGTTGATGAAATTCAGGTTTGTGCGGATCCTGAGAGGGGCCATATTTTTACTGACCGTTTGTTACGGGCCCGTGGATTGCACGAGACGTTGTTCTTGGGCTCTGACACCATGCGCAGTGCTATTGCTGAATTGATTCCAGAGGCCCAGTTTCTTCGCCGCGACCGGATGTCTGAATTGACCTATTCAGGTCAGAAAAAGATAAGCCGGATGCGCCCGCGCAGTGCAATCGTCGGTTTTTCTGTCGAAAACGTATATGCAATCGCCGAACTGATACGCCGCCAAAAGGGTGGTGCTGCTGTTGTCATGGGGGCGCTCAGCCCGCGCACACGCAATGCACAGGTTGAGATGTATCAAAACGGTGAGGTGGATTATCTGGTTGCCACAGATGCCATCGGCATGGGGCTTAACCTCGATGTGGATCACGTTGCCTTTTCTGCGCTGTCCAAATTCGATGGTCGGCGGATGCGCCCTTTGGCTCCTAACGAACTTGCACAAATCGCAGGTCGTGCTGGGCGTGGTATGAAGGATGGTACCTTTGGTGTGACGGGCGAGGCGCGGCCATTAGATGACGGTGTCGCCAACGCAATTATGGAGCACCGATTCACACCGCAACGTAAACTCAATTACCGCAATCACGCGCTTCAATTCGGCAGTATCAGCCGGTTGATCCAAACGCTTGAGGCTCCACCAGATCACGAAATGCTTGTGAAAGCCCGTGAGGCTGATGATTTAGCAACACTTAAGACCTTGTCTGAAGTGGCGGAAGTTAGCGCACGTGCAAGCGACGGTCCCTCAGTGAAATTGTTGTGGGATGTGTGCCGTTTGCCTGACTTTAGGGGCATCGGGAATGGCGAGCATGCGGACCTTGCTGGCGTTATTTTTAACTACTTGCACCAAAGTGGTAGCATCCCTGATGACTTTCTTGCCCGACAAATAAAACGGATTGATCGGACCGACGGCGATATTGATGCGCTGTCCAAAAGGCTCGCGTTTATTCGGACTTGGACATATGTTTCGCAACGCAAAGGTTGGACACGTGACGAAAGTCATTGGCGCGACGAGACACGTTCTGTAGAAGACAGGTTGTCGGATGCGCTGCACGAGCGTTTGACCCAAAGATTTGTAGATCGGCGCACATCCGTGCTTTTGCGCCGATTGGGACAGAAGGAAGCCATTGTGGCCGAAGTAAACGACACCGGTGAGGTGACTGTAGAAGGTGAATTTGTGGGCAAATTGGATGGTTTCCGATTTAGTCAGGACAAAGGATCCGGGGCCGCTGAGGCCAAGACGATCAAAACGGTAGCGCTGCAGGCGCTTGCCCCGCAGTTCTATCTGCGCGCAGATCGATTCTATAACGCACCCGATACTGAAATAGATTATACCGAACAGGGTGGCCTTATGTGGGGTTCCTCGGCAGTTGGTAAACTTGTGGCAGGCGCCGACGCGCTTAAACCACGGGTCGAAGTGTTTGTTGATGACGTCGCTGGGCCAGAGGTTGCTGAAAAAGTGCAACGTCGCTTGCAGCATTTCATTGATCGCAAGGTTGCGGCCCTGTTTGAGCCATTGTTGAACCTAGGGCGTGACGAAGAACTGACAGGGCTTGCCCGTGGCTTCGCATTTCAGATGGTCGAGAACATGGGCGTTTTACCACGTGCCAAAGTCACTGATGATGTGAAATCACTGGATCAAGACGCCCGTGGCGCGTTGCGCAAACACGGTATCCGGTTTGGTCAATTCACCATCTTTATGCCTTTGTTGTTGAAACCCGCGCCGACGCGTTTGCGTCTTGTGTTGTGGTCGCTGTCCAAGGGTCTCGACATTTTCCCTGAATCACCGCCTCCTGGATTGGTCACCATTCCTGCTGATAAAGGCGCGACTGACGGTTCCGACACGATGTCCGGCTACCGCATTGCTGGCGAACGTGCGATCCGCATCGATATGCTAGAACGTTTGGCGGACATGCTACGGGGCGAGGATTCACGGGGTGGATTTGAGGCCAAAGCAGACATGCTGTCGATTACAGGCATGACACTTGAGCAGTTCGCAGACTTGATGCAGGGCCTTGGGTACAAAGGCGAAAAAGGCGAGCGCGAGAAGGTCAAAGCGACACCTGTTGCGGTGGTTGAGGTGGAAACACCTGTCGAAGCTGTTGCCGACGCGGAACCCGTTGTTGAAGCTGAAGCACCGACTGAAGCTGATGCATCCGTTGCCGCAGAGCCAGAGGCGGTTGTTGAGACCGCTGCCGAAGTTCCGGTTGCTGAAATGGAAGTGTTCTACACCTTCACGTGGTCACGCCCACAACGTGCTAACACACGTCCACCGCGCACTGACGCAAAACCAGCTGGTGACGGCCGTGGCAAAGGCAAACCCCAAGGCAAGGGGCGTGGTGCGAACAAAGGCCCACGCGAAGATAAGTCTAAATCTTTCTCGGCCCGTCCACCAAAACCTGAAAAGAAAATCGACCCAGACAATCCGTTTGCAGCGGCGTTGATGGGATTGAAAAGCGGTAAGTAAATGAGTGAACCAGTGGCGAAACTGCGGCTCGACAAATGGCTGTGGTTCGCTCGCTTTTTCAAAACACGATCTTTGGCGGCCAAACATGTGGCCGCCGGAGATGTACGTGTTGACGGTGATAGGGTCACCAAGCGGTCCACCATGATCCAAATTGGCAATGTTTTGACCTTCGTGGCCGGCGAACAAACCCGTGTGATCCAGATCGATGTTCTTGGAAATCGACGCGGTCCAGCACCCGAAGCACAGGTGCTTTACACCGACCTGTCCCCACCAGAGCTGAAACCAAAGAACAAACATCCCATCAATCCTAGTTTTGAGGGAAAAGGGCGTCCCACAAAGCGGGACAGACGCAAGGGTGATCTTTATAAGATCCATTCCTTTGGTGGGGCATCAGACCACCTTGAATGATCGTGGTTCCTGAATTAGCTAGACCACTGAAACGTCAAAAACGAGCGACCTTTGTATGACCTATATCGTCAATGATTCCTGCATCGCCTGCAAATATACCGACTGCGTCGAAGTCTGCCCCGTAGACTGCTTCTATGAAGGTGAGAACATGTTGGTCATTCATCCAGATGAATGCATCGACTGTGGCGTGTGCGAACCTGAGTGTCCTGCGGATGCTATTCGTCCAGATACTGAGCCAGATATGGAAAAGTGGGTCGAATTTAACCGTAAGTATTCTGAACTTTGGCCAGTCATTATTACCAAAAAAGACCAGTTACCTGAGGCTGAAGAACGTGACGGCGAGACCGGCAAGCTAGAGAAGTATTTCTCTGAGCAGCCAGGTGAGGGCGGTTAACCGAATCAATGTCTGATAAATTTCGAGCTGTTGTCGGCCAATTTTTCCAATTAAATGCAAGTTATCCGGTAATTCTGGAAAATAGACGCTTGCGCGAACTTTCTTGGGGCCGTTTTTTGTGATATGGTCTTTTTACACATAACCTAACGGATCGGTTTCCTGCCTGACATTGAAAGTTTTGTCAGAACCATTAGTTCACTGAAATAACCGCAGTTGTGACGAGGCAATGTTTGCCCCGCCCGATGCGGTTTTGACTTTGAAAAGTGGCAGGATATCATCCGTTTCACGAGGACACTGAATGACAAAATCGAAAAAGCTCGACTTCCGCATCAACGAATTTGTGGTCTATCCAGCGCATGGCGTTGGCCAAATCGTAGATGTTGAAGAACAGGAAGTAGCTGATGTCGTGCTGGAACTGTTTGTGATTTCTTTCGAGAAAGACAAAATGACCCTGCGTGTGCCAACACACAAGGCGACGGAAATTGGGATGCGCTCGCTCTCGTCTCCGAACGATATTCTGCACGCGATGAAAACGCTTAAAGGCAAAGCAAAAGTTAAACGTGCTATGTGGTCGCGTCGCGCCCAAGAGTATGAACAAAAGATCAATTCGGGCGACCTGATTGCGATTGCAGAAGTTGTTCGCGACTTGCACCGCACAGATGATCAACGTGAGCAAAGCTATTCAGAGCGTCAGCTTTATGAAGCCGCGCTTGAGCGCCTGACACGTGAAGTTGCTGCAGTGGAAACTGGGGACGAGATTGCTGCTGGTAGAAAAATCACAGACATCTTGATGAGCCGTGTGGTTCCTGTGATTGCAGCGACCTAAGTCAATTTCGTTTGAAATCGATTGAAAATCGAATAACCGCGTTGGGCTTATGTTCAATGCGGTTTTTTTCTGCGGTGCTGTTAAGCGATCAACCATAGCAAGACAGCGGTTTCTGACAACACTTGGGTCGCACCCAAAACATCCCCTGTTTGTCCGTTGATCTTAGTTTTGGCCAATCGCCCAACAGCAAAGGCAACAACAACCGTGGTAATGAATGCGCCAATCGCGCTAAGCCCAATAATGACGAATGCGATGACGCTTGCGATCCCAAAAGCGACCACAGCTGAAAAATGTGTTGGTCGCCCCACGCTATGGGATAAGCCGGTATCACGGGCATGGTTCAGCATTGCCATCAGTGCGGGCAGAATGCCGCGTGATAAGACCGCCGCGGCGATAACTCCTGCAAATCCGGTTGAGATAATTGCACTTAAGGCCAACCATCGCAGGCCAATGGTCACAACCAACGCCAATACACCGTAAGTGCCGATTTGGCTGTCTTTCATGATTTCCAGTCGGCGATCCCGATCAAATCCCCCCCAGAAACCATCGGCACAATCTGCTAGGCCATCCTCGTGCATCGCGCCTGTTAGGATCATATTCACACCCAACATTAGACCTGCTGTGATTGGGGCGGATAGGCCCAGGCCAAAAGCGACAAATCCGGCCACGCAAGATAGCAGCGCGACCAAAAAACCAATGATGGGAAAGGCCCAGACGCTATTTGCTTGCCGCTCAAACGCGGATTGTGGGGCATGGGGCAGGGGTAGGCGGGTCAAAAGCGCACCCGCAACGATGACATCCCAATGCCAATTTTGGTAAGACGCGCCATTTTGGTCGTGTTTATTCATGTCCGCGCCTTTTTCATGCCTTGCAGGTCAGCTTGCTTTGGGTAAACAGACCAAAGGCGTCTGGCAAGAGAAGGAAGCGGACCATGTCAATTTCATTCACAACTTTGGCGCAGGTGCGCGCAATGATGACAACCTTACCTCTGACGGATGCGGATGCTGTCGCAGGCGCACAGGCCCGTAACGCGCAGCTGACAAAGCCGCCCGGTGCTTTGGGTCGGCTTGAAGATTTGGCAATCTGGTACGCTGGTTGGCGTGGTACGGATCGCCCATCGCTGATTGCGCCCCAGATTATTGTGTTTGCGGGCAACCACGGTGTTGCGGCCAAAGGTGTTTCTGCTTTTCCACCGGAAGTGACTGAACAGATGGTGATGAACTTCCAACATGGTGGTGCTGCGATCAATCAGTTGGCCAAGACATTTGGTGCCAAGATGGACGTGCATGCCTTGTCATTGGATACGCCTACAGCGGACTTTACCGAAAGCCCTGCAATGACTGAGGCTGAGGTTTGCGCGGCCATTCAAACAGGTTGGGATGCTGTGGATGCAGATGCCGATCTACTGGTCACTGGCGAAATGGGAATTGGCAACACAACATCAGCCGCCGCAATTGGCAACGCTTTGCTTGGGGGTGATGCCGCTGACTGGACGGGTCGTGGAACGGGCGTGGAAGGTGCTGCCTTGCAGGCGAAAACAGATGTTGTGGCTGCAGGTGTGGCACTGCACGGTGGAAAAGGTGATGGGCTAGATACCCTTGCAGCCCTTGGGGGGCGGGAAGTGGCTGCGATGGCTGGGGCAATCCTGCGGGCGCGCTCGTTACGAATCCCGGTGATTTTGGATGGGTTCATTTGTACGGCGGCAGCGACTTGCTTGCATACAACCCAACCCGGAGTTTTGGATCATACGGTTGCAGGGCATCAAAGTGATGAACAAGCCCATGCACGTATGCTTGAAGCGCTGGGAAAGGCCCCGCTTTTGCAATTGGGCTTGCGCTTAGGCGAAGCATCTGGTGGCGCATTGGCCATTGGTGTTTTGCAGGGCGCGATTGCGTGTCACAGCGGTATGGCGACATTTGCCGAGGCGGGTGTGTCCGACGGATAATGCCGGGTGCGCCACAAGCATACCTTACAGGTTATGTCTTTGGGTCTTCTTCGGATTGTAACAACAGCGCTGTTTCCAGCTCCTTTTGCAGTTCCTTCGCGCGGGTCATGTAGGCTTCATTTTCTGTCACTGGGATATCGGCGCGCCACAACAAGGCGAGTTCCTTTACGGACTCGCGGTCGTGACTGTAAAAGACCCGTTCTGCCTCCGAGGCTTCAAACTCGCTGAGGCCCACGTTCTCAAGTACATAACGTCCAGCCCTTAAGCTGCCGTCAAACAATTCACGTACGATGTCGTTTGCGCCTGCCTGATACAGGTGGAAGGTATGCGTGCGATCATAAGCACGGGCCACGATATGCAGGTCGGGCCGTT
>JBLHPE010000059.1:0-15567 GCA_047624005.1 Ascidiaceihabitans sp. | reverse complement strand
TTTTAACGCCGCATCAACACCGCGTAACACTTGGGGCAGGCGGCCCCAACGCGTGATGTCGGCGAATTTCTTTTCGTCCAGCGTATCAAGTGAAATGTTCACCCGTCGCACGCCTGCCGCAAACAGATCATCCGCGTATTTTTCCAGCTGGCTTCCGTTGGTCGTCAACGTCAGCTCTTTCAGCGTTCCCGCCTCAAGGTGACGTGTCATGCCGTCAAAGAAGGTCATGATCCCTTTGCGCACCAATGGTTCACCGCCGGTGATCCGCAGTTTCTCCACACCCAAACCAATGAAGGTGGAACACATTCGGTCCAATTCCTCTAGCGTGAGCAATTCTTTTTTAGGCAGGAACGTCATATTCTCGGACATGCAGTAGACGCAGCGAAAATCGCAACGGTCTGTCACGGAAACGCGCAGGTAGTTGATGGCGCGGGCGAAGGGATCAATTAATGGTGCATTCATACGTTATAGGTAAAGACGCGCCTAGTGGGGGGCAAGGGGCAAAGGGCGATTGATGGCGCTGACTGCGCGGGATATGGTGAGCGCATGAAACATATTGTTGTGATGACCGTTATCGGGGCTGCTTTGGCTGGATGTTCTAACTTAAACCTTGGGGTGTTTGGCCAAGGGAGTGAAAGGGCGCAAGCTGAGAGTGCGAGCCCTGCTGTAGATGCATCTTCTGCGGTTGGAGGTGGAGAGTTACGTCCTATCTCTCGCCCTCAAAAAGGGGACAACCCATCTGTTAATGAGGCACCGACAGCGCCGCCAAAAGTTGTTACAAATGGACCGCTGGTCGCCACTATTGCGTCACTCGGCAATCCGGCTGAACCTGGCCTTTGGCTCAAGACCCCTGTGATTAAGACTCAGCAAATGGGCCGTGTCCAGTATAAGGGCAAAAGCATTGATGTGACACTGATCCCGATCGAGGGGGCCGCGACTGCGGGAAGCCGCATGTCGTTGCAAGCGTTTCAGGCATTGGGTGCGCCATTGACTGATTTGGTCGAAGTGAACGTCTCTTTATAGCCCATCACCATTGTCTCGAACTTGTGATGTGTGTGAATGCACATGCTGTTCTGCATTGACGATGGGGTCTATGTGTCATTCTGATTGTGAGAACTAGTAGCTGCAGGAGCACATGATGAGCGCGATGAAACTGGATGCAGGCGCATCTTTTCCCAAATTCGAGGTCGCTAAATTTGGCGGCGGGATTTTGAACGTGGGCATGCCGTCCGGCGATCATGATTGGCAATTGGTGATTGTCTATCGTGGCAAGCACTGCCCAATCTGCACCCGTTATCTGAATACGCTGAACGAACTTCTGCCTAAATTTAACGCGTTGGGTGTGGATGTTATTGCGGTTTCTGCAGACACTGAAGACCGTGCAACGATCCAATTGGATGGTATTAAGCCTGAATTTGCTGTTGGGTACGATATGAGCATCGCACAGATGCAGTCTTTGGGGCTGTATATATCTGACCCGCGTTCTGAGGCTGAGTCAGATCGTCCATTTCCAGAGCCGGGCCTGTTTATGATCAACGAAAAGGGCAAAATTCAAATCATCGACATCTCGAACGCGCCGTTTGCGCGTCCGGATTTGAATGTCATCTTGGGTGGTGCGGGTTTTGTCCGCAATCCAGAAAACAACTACCCCATTCGTGGCATGCACGTATAAGGTAGCTGTCCAAACTCCTGTTATGTCAGGAGTTTGGCTGCTTCTTTGGCTGCAAACGGCTTCATTGCAGCACCGTGTTCGTTCAGAAATACACGTACCCTATCGGCATCGTGCTTGGACAATTCACGCAGCCAGCCAGCGATCGCTTTTTGGATGAACCATGCGCGATCAGGAACCATCGTCGCAGCCCAGCCCAAAACACGTTCGCGGATTTCTATGTCCATTGGCTTTGGGTAGTTCTGTTTTGTCCAAGGCAGGGCGATGACAAGGGCAGCGCGGCGGGTCCACATGTGCTCGGACTTCACCCATTCCTCGACGTGATCGATCCGCGAAGGATCAGCCACCAAACGCTTTTGCCCTGCCATACATGCGTGGTCTGCAATCGCCCAGCTGTCAAAGTCATCAACCCATGAGGCAATCAGGCCCCAGACATCATCGTCGTCTTTAATGCGGGCTTGGGTCAGCAGTTTAGAGGCAGCAAGGCGTGCCTCGTAGATGTCCGTTTCCCACAAAGCATCTGCCAAGTCGACGCGCTGTTCCACATCCATATGGGTGCGCCATTCTTTTGTCAGATCGTTAATGACCGGATTGGCAACGCCAAGATAGGGGCGCGGCGCCTTATGGTATGTCGCAGATTGCGCTGCTTTTTCGGGGTCTTGGTGTTCGTTGAGTTGCGCAAGTGCGTCCTCGAGATTCATGTCGTGGTATCCAGTATATGTGTTGGCAATCCATCCAACGTGGTTTGGTTGCGGTCGCGCCAATATTCGGCGATTCCGTCAGGGCCTTTGTTTGTTGTCCAATCTTTCAGGACGTCACGAGGGCCGGTATGATCAAAGAACGGTACGGCAAAGCCGCAACTGGTTTGCATCATGTCGACCTGCATATCATAAATCTGGCGTGCTCCATCGGAGGGCGCGAACATTTCGTTCAGTTCCTCAAAGCCGTTATCACGCGGATGCAGGCATTTTGCCGTGCCATACGCTCGCATAATCATCGGGCGTTTTTCGAACCCACACCACATCAAAGTCATGCGTGACTGCAGCGCGATGTGCGCGGCGGTTTCGTTGCCACTGCCGGTCAGATTGCGCCAGACAATCCGGTTGGGCCCCATCACACGCAGCGAATCCATCCCTTTGGGTGAGATGTTAACCTTACCATCTGGGGCGGCTGAGCCACTGAAAAACATATGCTGTTGTGCGATGAAGTTTCGGTGATCCTCTGATATCTCGTCGAATTGTTTGCCCATTATTCGACTGTCACTGATTTGGCTAGGTTTCGGGGTTGATCCACATCAGTCCCTTTGGCGACCGCCGTGTGGTAGGCCAACAATTGGGCTGGGATCGCATAAACGATAGGGGCCACAATGTTTGGAACGCTTGGCATTTCTATGGATGCCCACACGCCGTCCGATGCTTCTTCCAAACCTTGGTTGTCAGAGATTAGAACAACCTTACCTTTGCGGGCCATGACCTCTTGCATGTTGGATACTGTCTTGTCGAAAAGGTTGTCGCGGGGGGCCATGACGACAACTGGCACGTGTTTGTCGACCAAAGCAATTGGTCCATGTTTCAATTCACCAGATGCATAAGCTTCAGCGTGTATATAGCTGATTTCTTTAAGTTTTAATGCGCCCTCTAATGCCAGAGGGTACATAAGTCCACGGCCCAAGAAAAGGACGTCGCGGGCCTCTGACAGCTTGCGTGCAGCGCTTTGCATGGATGCGTTTTGCGCCAATGCAGCGTTGATTGATGCAGGTAAATTACGCATTGCAGACAGGTGATCGGCAAGTTGTTCTGGCGTGATTTCGCCACGTTGTGCGGCCGCTTTAAGCGCGAGCAATAACAATACAGTCAGCTGACATGTGAAGGCTTTGGTCGATGCAACACCAACTTCGATGCCCGCATAAATGGGCAGGGCCAAGTCACTTTCCCGCGCGATTGAACTTTCAGGGACATTGACGACTGATACGATTTGGTCGGCCTTACCTTCGCAATAACGCAGCGCTGCAAGGGTGTCTGCCGTCTCGCCTGATTGGCTCACAAAAAGCGCTACCGTACGATCTGGAATCGGAGGCTCACGGTAACGGAATTCCGAGGCGACATCGACCTCAACTGGAATGCGCGCGATCTGTTCGAACCAGTATTTGGCGGTGAGGCAGGCGTAGTATGCCGTACCGCAGGCCACCATTGTTAGGCGATCAACCTGAGTGAAATCAAGGTCGGGATCAGGTAGGTTTATTCTTCCGTCAACCGTCAAATAATTGGACAACGTATTGCCAAGAACGGTGGGTTGTTCGGCAATTTCTTTGGCCATGAAATGTTTGTAGCCTGCCTTGTCTACGCGGGCGCTATCGATCTGAATGGTTTTGATCTCGCGGTTGGCCAATTCACCGTTTTGATCACGGATCTCAAGACTTGTGCGGGTTAGAACGGCGCAATCGCCTTCTTCAAGATATGTGATCCGGTTGGTCAGTGGGGACAATGCAATCGCATCGGAGCCGACGTACATTTCGCCCACCCCATGCCCAATTGCAAGGGGGGACCCCTTGCGGGCCGCGATCATCAGGTCTTGTTCGCCGTCGAACAGGAAGGCGAGCGCAAAGGCCCCTTCAAGTTTTGCGAGGGTCTGTTTCACAGCCTCAGCCGGTGTCGCGCCTTTTGAAATAAAATTCTGCGTCAACAAGGCGACCGTTTCAGTGTCGGTATCGGTTGTGAATTCAACGCCTTGCGCGGCCATTTCGGCGCGCAATTCACGGAAGTTTTCGATAATTCCGTTGTGCACGACGGCAACTTTGCCGGTCATGTGCGGATGCGCGTTGTTCTCGTTTGGCGCGCCGTGGGTGGCCCAGCGGGTGTGCCCGATGCCGGATTTTCCCGCGAGGGGTTCATGCACCAAGCGGTCGCTTAGGTTCACCAGTTTGCCAACTGCGCGGCGGCGATCTAGCGTGCCGTTGTTGATCGTAGCAATGCCAGCGCTGTCATATCCACGATACTCAAGGCGTTTGAGAGCCTCGACAAGGGTAGGTGCTACTTCGTGAGTCCCTAAGACCCCTACAATTCCACACATTTTAGCTGCCCCTATTCATTTTGGCTTTTTTGGCCTGTAACATATCGAACAATTTCTGCGCCATACCTGGTTTTTCAATCTGCGGTGCGCGGGACAGAGCCAATGCTTCTGGTTCCACATCCGAAGTAATCACAGACCCGCTGCCTGTCATAGCCCGATTGCCGATGGTGACTGGTGCTATAAGCATGGTGTTGGACCCGATGAAAACGTCAGCGCCAATGTCAGTGTGGTGTTTCATCACGCCGTCATAGTTGCAGGTGATTGTACCTGCGCCGATGTTGCTGCGTTCCCCGATCGAGGCGTCGCCGATGTAGGACAGGTGATTTACCTTAGCACCTTCCGCGATGGTGGCGTTCTTCACTTCGACAAAATTGCCGATGCGCACGTTTTCGGACAGTTCCGCACCGGGGCGTAAACGGGCATAGGGGCCTACGATACTTCCACGCGATACGTGGCACCCTTCAAGGTGCGAAAACGCGCGGATGGTTACACCGGATTCGACGGTGACGTCTGGACCAAAAACCACGTTTGGTTCAATGATCGTGTCACGACCAATCAGGGTGTCGAGGGACAAGTAAACTGTGTCAGGGGCCACCAATGTGACGCCATCTTCCATCAACTGAAGGCGTGCTTCGGTTTGATACATTGCATCGGCAGCAGCCAGTTCGGCGCGTGAATTGATGCCCAGTGTTTCTGCTTCGGAACAGGTTACAACAGATGCTGAATGCCCAGATAACCGTGCAAGACCGATAACATCAGTAAGATAGTACTCTTCAGCCGCGTTGGCATTTGTCACCTTGCTGAGTAGTTCAAACAATAGTGGGGCAGCGCAGCAAATTACACCGCTGTTACAAAGGTCTATACGGCGTTCTTGAGGTGACGCATCTTTAAATTCCACGATCCGCTCAAGGGAGGCACCGTCTGTCACAAGACGGCCATAGCGTCCAGCATCCACCGGTTCGAACCCAAGGACAACAACGTCTGCGGTGGCGTCTAACATTGCCTGCAAGGTTTCAGGCTTCACAAACGGGGTGTCGCCGTATAGCACGATCACCTTGCCCTCGAAACCTGCCAGCGCATCGGCGGCTTGCAAGACAGCGTGGCCAGTTCCCAGCTGTTCGGTTTGTAGAACAACCTTTGCTTCGTCGTCATAATCGTGGGCAACTTTAGTCACCGCTTCGGCTCCGTGCCCGGCGACAATCACCGTATGTGTTGGGTCCAATGCGGCACCAGCACGCATGGCATGCACCAACATGGGTGCGCCTGCGATAGGGTGAACGACCTTCGGCAATTCGGAATTCATTCGTGTGCCTTTGCCGGCACCAAGGATTATTAGGGCAACGCTCATGCGAAATCTCTTTTGTTCTGCTCAAGGTCGTTTTATCCGTTTGCGCCAAAGGCACAAGGCACTTGGCCATCAAATGAAATTGCGGGTTGCAACATGCGCAAGCGGTTGGTTGCCGAAAGCGAAATTGGAGTAGGCGCGATGAAGACGGTAATTTTTGATCTGGACGGCACCTTGGCCGACACCAGCGGCGATTTGATCGAGGCGGCAAACGTGTGTTTTCGCGACATGGGTGTTGGCGACATGTTGAACCCTTTGACTGACGCGGGCACGGCGTTGCGGGGCGGTCGGGCAATGTTGTCGCTTGGGTTATCCCGATTGGATCGGGCCACGGATTCAGCGACGCTGGATCATTATTATCCTGTATTGTTAGAGGCTTATGCCAAAGACATCGACAGCCGGACTGTCCTGTATGACGGCGCAATGGACGCAGTTGAAGCGTTGAAAACACTAGGGTACGGCGTTGGGATTGCGACGAACAAGCCTGCAGGGTTGGCCGAAGAATTGTTGCGCCGGTTGGGGGTCAGAGATGCGTTTGCGTCGATGGTTGGGGCGGATACGTTGGATGTACGTAAGCCTGATCCTGAACATTTGTTTGAAGCGGCTCGCCGCGCTGGTGGTGATCCTGCGCTAACTTGTTTGATCGGGGACACGGAAACGGATCGCAAGACTGCCCGAAACGCAGGTGTTCCCTGCGTTTTGGTAACGTTTGGCCCTGCAGGTGGTGATATGGCAGCATTAGAACCCGAAGCATTGTTGGACAATTACGTTGATTTGCCATCGATTGTGACCAATTTGTTGGGTTGAACGTGGCGTTTTGCCCTTATGAAAACAACAGTCTATGGCTTGACGGGCGTCATTGGCCTCCGCACTAGTGTGGCATGACAGAGAATTTCACTGGTAGTTTTACCCAACAAGAATCCATTCCTGAAGCTGGCATTGAGGCGGCAATCGCAGTTTTGCGTCATGGCCGTTTGCATCGCTACAATACAAACGCTGGGGAGTTGTCCGAGACGGCGTTGTTAGAGCAGGAATATGCGGCCTATGTCGGGTCGAAATATTGTCTGGCCGTGGCCTCTGGTGGATACGCAATGGCGACCGCTTTGCGGGCTTTGGGTGTCGGACACGGTGATAAAGTGCTCTCTAATGCCTTTACCTTGGCCCCAGTCCCAGGTGCGATTGCCGCTGTGGGTGCCCAACCTGTGTTTGTTGGTGTGACTGAAGGATTGACCATTGATCTGGATGATCTGGAAGCCAAACTAGATCAGGCCTCGGTCTTACTGCTTAGCCATATGCGTGGCCATATCTGTGACATGGATCGTTTAATTGCGATGTGTGACGCCGCAGATGTGAAGGTGGTAGAGGATTGTGCCCACACGATGGGCGCGTCGTGGAATGGGGTTCCATCGGGACGTTCGGGCACAATTGGATGTTATTCTTGTCAGACCTATAAGCATGTGAATTCGGGCGAGGGTGGATTTCTGGTCACTGATGATCCGATCGTGGCCGCGAAATCTGTGATGTTGTCGGGGTCGTATATGTTGTTTGAACGGCACTTGGCGGCTCCTGATCCCGAAGTCTTTGCTGATATCAAATACGATACGCCGAATATCTCAGGCCGTATGGACAACTTGCGCGCGGCTATTCTGCGTCCGCAGATCGCCGATTTGGCAACACAGTGCCAACGTTGGAATGATCGTTACTACGCGCTTGAGACATGTTTACGTGATGTCGCTGGCTTACAGATTATTGAGCGACCAGAGCAGGAAGTAATCGTAGGTTCCTCTATCCAATTCCTTCTGCTGGATTGGTCCGAGGATGCTGTTGTGGATGTGGTGGCGCGTTGTAAAAGCCGTGGGGTCGAATTGAAATGGTTCGGTGCACCCGAACCTGCCGCCTTTACCAGCCGTTATGACAGCTGGCACTACGCCAACCCTGTCAAAATGCCCGCATCGGATCGAATTTTGCAGGGTATTGTGGATATGCGGGTGCCGCTTACGTTTTCGATCGAGGATTGCGAGCTGATTGCGAGTATTATCCGCGCCGAAGTCTCAGCGGTGTATCAAGCCCAAAACTGATCCAAAGGTGCGCCTTAGGGCGCGTTACATGCTATTTTGGTGTCTAGAATATCTGCTGTCGGCAGGTGTCTAGTTTATCTGTGCTATTGACCCGTTGCTTTGATTGCGTTTAAGTAATGAACAAGTGTTCAATAAACTTTTTCTGCTGCGATTTGGGGAGGCTATTTCATGTTCAATGCCACGATGAAATTCGATTTGGGCGAGGATGTGAATGCCCTGCGCGAGATGGTTCACCGCTGGGCGCAAGAACGTGTGAAGCCAATGGCGGCTGACATTGATAAGTCAAACGAATTTCCTCCTGAGTTGTGGACAGAAATGGGTGGCTTGGGCCTGCTGGGCATCACAGTGAATGAGGAATTTGGCGGTTCTGAGATGTCTTATTTAGCCCATACTGTTGCTGTCGAAGAGATCGCGCGGGCCTCGGCCTCGGTGTCTTTGTCTTACGGTGCCCACTCGAACCTTTGCGTCAATCAAATCAAGCTGAATGGCACGCCTGAACAAAAGGCAAAGTACCTGCCGGGTCTGATCTCTGGCGAACACGTAGGTGCTTTGGCTATGTCTGAAGCGGGCGCAGGATCGGACGTGGTTTCGATGAAGTTGCGCGCCGAAAAACGCAATGATCACTACCGTCTGACTGGCAACAAATACTGGATCACCAACGGTCCGGATGCCGACACTTTGGTTGTTTATGCCAAGACCGACCCAGATGCGGGTTCCAAGGGCATGACAGCTTTTATCATTGAAAAATCTATGGTTGGGTTCTCCACATCGCCGCATTTCGATAAGCTGGGTATGCGTGGATCGAATACAGCCGAGCTGATCTTTGCCGAGGTCGAAGTCCCATTCGAGAATGTCTTGGGCGAGGAGGGGCGCGGTGTTGCTGTCCTAATGTCTGGTTTGGATTATGAACGTGTCGTCTTGGCTGGTATCGGCCTTGGCATCATGGCAGCCTGTTTGGACGAAATTATGCCCTACATGGCTGAACGCAAGCAGTTCGGACAGCCGATTGGCTCGTTCCAACTGATGCAGGGCAAGATGGCTGACATGTACACCGCGATGAATTCAGCCCGTGCTTACGTTTATGAGGTCGCCAAGGCCTGTGATCGTGGCGATGTGACTCGTCAAGATGCGGCCGCATGTTGTCTGTATGCGTCTGAAGAAGCCATGAAGCAGGCCCATCAGGCGGTTCAGGCCATGGGCGGCGCAGGCTATTTGTCTGACAATCCTGTGGGCCGTATTTTCCGTGATGCCAAGTTGATGGAAATCGGGGCTGGCACCTCGGAAATTCGTCGTATGTTGATTGGACGAGAGATGATGGGAGCCATGGTTTAAGCCCATGCTTGATCCCGCGCAGAATATGGCCGCGCAATGTTTGGCGCATCCTGCTGAACAGGTGGCTATCATTGATCTGACGGGAGATGCGCGTCTTGACGTGACTTACGCTACCTTAGCCAACATGGCGGATGGATTAGCGCGTGCATTGATGGCGCGCGTACAAGTTGGTGATCGTGTTGGCGTGTTGCTTAGTCAAAGCCCATGGTGTGCTGCTGCACATCTTGCGATCTGGAAAATCGGCGCGATTTCAGTACCTTTGTTCAAACTCTTCAAGCAAGATGCATTGCGATCACGTGTCGCGGACGCTGGAATCCAGATTGTTTTGACGGATGCGGAGGGCGCTGGATTGCTTGGCGATCTTGCAGAACCATGGATCGCGGAAACCGTAGGTCTTTCTGGCGCAGAGGTTTCTATGACGCCTGTTTCTAAAAACACAGCAGGCGTGCTGATTTATACCAGTGGCACCACTGGCAGCCCAAAAGGAGCGTTGCATGGGCACGGTGTTTTGGCCGGGCATTTGGCGGGTGTTGCGCTTAGCCACGACCATTTAGGTCAGCAAGGCGATTGTTTATGGACCCCTGCGGATTGGGCATGGATCGGAGGGTTGTTTGACGTGTTGATGCCGGGGCTGGCCTTAGGCGTCCCTGTGGTCGCCGCGCGAATGGCGAAGTTTAGCGCTGAGGGTTGCGCTATAATCATCTCCAAAGGCGACGTGAGAAACGTGTTTTTCCCACCGACGGCGTTGCGAATGTTACGGGCCGAAGAGGCATCGTTAACCGGATTACGTTCTATCGCCTCTGGTGGCGAACCTTTGGGGGCCGAGATGTTGGCGTGGGGTCGTGAGGCATTAGGTATTCAGATCAACGAATTTTACGGTCAGACCGAATGTAATATGACAGTGTCATCTTGTGGTGCGGATTTTCCCGTTCGCGCAGGATGTATTGGTAAGCCAGTTGCGGGGCATCAGGTTCAAGTGATTGATGCGCTCGGACAGGTTACGGCGGAGGAGGGCGATATAGCGGTACGCCGTGGCTCTCCATCAATGATGTTGGAGTATTGGAACCGGCCTGAGGCGACGTTGGAAAGGTTCATCGGTGACTGGATGCTGACGGGGGATCGCGGTGTCTGGGAGGGCGAATACCTGCGGTTTGTGGGCCGCGAGGATGATGTGATCACCTCGGCTGGCTACCGCATTGGCCCTGCTGAGATTGAGGATTGTTTATTGACCCATCCAGATGTTGTGACTGTTGGCGTTGTGGGTAAGCCCGATCCGCTGCGGACCGAGATTGTGAAGGCCTATGTCGTGTTACGGGATGGGGCGGACGAGGACGCGGATGCTTTGCAGGCGTGGGTTAAGGATCGTTTGGCGAGTTATTCGTATCCACGCGAGATTGGGTTTTTGGCGGCTTTGCCGATGACAGTGACGGGTAAGGTTATTCGGAAAGAATTGAAGATGATGGCGGTGGGGGAAGACGTGTTGTGAAGCAGGTATTTAGTTTACTAATTTTGTTGATATTAAGCACGCTGCCGTTCAGTGCAAATGCACAGGTCGTGGATAATGCCGTGATTGGTGCTTGTTATAATAAGATGAATGACAATCAAGGTGACGGGAATTGCATTGGAATTGCCTCAAATACTTGTCAGAATTCGCGTACAGCCGACTTTGACGGGAGTACAACCTACGGCATCACGCAATGTTTGAATGCCGAAATGCAGGTCTGGGACGCCCTTTTGAATAGCAATTACCAAAGTTTGTTTAAGTTATTGGTTCAACAGGAAAATGGCGCGTTTACCAATGATCCAGATCGTTCAGATGCGTTGCAAAATGCACAACGTGCATGGATAAAATTTCGCGATACAGAATGCATGAGGCTTTACGCGCAGTGGCAGGATGGCACTATTCGTTCGAATGTTCACGCAAGCTGTATGCTAACTATGACAGCTCGGCGTGCAGTGGCCCTTATTGGAGATATGCGATGATCGGAACCAAAATAGCATGAAACTTAAGTCCCAAATTTTGACATCTTCTGAAGGCTTCAAATCCAACCTTTCCGCCCATGCAGTAGCATTGACTCAAGTGTCTGAAGCTGCCCAAGCAGCAGCATTCGGTGGCGGCGAACGCTCTCGCGAACGTCATATCTCTCGTGGTAAGATGCTGCCGCGTGAACGTGTGGCAAACCTGCTGGATGCGGGTTCTCCTTTTCTTGAGGTTGGCGCGACCGCCGCGCATGGCTTGTATGACGGATCGGCACCTTGTGCGGGTGTGATTGCAGGCATCGGTCAGGTGCAGGGTCACGAGGTGATGGTGATCTGTAATGATGCCACCGTGAAGGGTGGCACCTATTATCCGATGACTGTTAAAAAACATCTGCGGGCGCAGGAAATTGCGGAACAGAACCGTTTACCCTGCATCTATCTGGTCGACAGTGGTGGCGCGAACCTGCCCAATCAGGACGAGGTGTTTCCGGATCGTGACCACTTTGGCCGGATTTTCTATAATCAGGCGCAGATGAGCGCCAAGGGCATTCCACAGATTGCTGTTGTGATGGGCTCGTGTACGGCTGGGGGCGCTTATGTGCCTGCGATGTCGGATGTGACGATCATTGTGAAAGAGCAGGGTACGATTTTTCTGGCTGGTCCACCGCTGGTGAAGGCCGCGACGGGGGAGGTTGTGTCGGCTGAGGATTTGGGTGGCGGTGAGGTGCACACGCGCCTGTCCGGTGTTGCGGATTATTTGGCGGAGGATGATACGCACGCGCTAGCCTTGGCGCGGCGTGCTGTTGGGTCTTTGAATTGGACGGGTGGCGGGGTGAACCCCGCTCTACGTGCATCAATGGCTGCTACTTATGACGAGCCTGCGTATGATCCTGCGGAGCTGTTGGGTGTTGTGCCCAGTGATACGCGTCAGCCTTATGACATTCGGGAGGTGATCATGCGGGTCGTGGATGGTTCACGATTTGACGAATTCAAACCGCGTTTTGGCGAGACTTTGGTGACGGGGTTTGCGCATCTTAAGGGGTGCGCTATTGGGATCATCGCCAACAATGGCGTGTTGTTTTCCGAAGCCGCCCAGAAGGGTGCGCATTTTGTTGAGTTATGTTCGCAGCGTAAGATACCGCTGGTGTTTTTGCAGAACATCACAGGTTTCATGGTGGGTCGTAAGTACGAGAATGAAGGCATTGCGCGCCACGGGGCCAAGATGGTGACAGCTGTTGCGACAACTGCGGTTCCAAAGATCACGATGGTTGTGGGTGGATCGTTTGGGGCAGGTAACTACGGGATGTCGGGTCGAGCTTATTCGCCGCGTTTCATGTGGAGTTGGCCCAATTCGCGCATTGGCGTGATGGGAGGTGCGCAAGCCGCTGGCGTTTTGGCGACCGTCAAGCGCGATGGGATCGAACGTAAAGGTGGTGAATGGTCTGCTGAGGACGAAGCGGCGTTCAAACAGCCAACGATTGATATGTTCGAGGAGCAGTCGCATCCTTTGTATGCCTCGGCCCGATTGTGGGATGACGGGGTGATTGATCCGCGCAAGAGCCGTGATGTTTTGGCGTTGAGCCTGTCGGCGTCGTTGAATGCCGAGATCGAGGAGACACGCTTCGGCGTGTTTCGGATGTGATCGGGTTCGTTGATGGGATGGGTGGGGGCGTTGCCCCCGTCGCTGCGCGACTCCCCCAGAGTTTATTTCGCAAAATGAACGAGGCCCGCGTTGCGGCGCAAGGTGAGTTTTGCAACTTAAACGATTGGCATCTGGGGTATGAAGCGTATTTGATCCGTATGGGTCGGATTAAGCCAAATGTTGATATGATGTTTGAGCATTTTGAAATTGTAGAGGATTTTGGAAGATGAGCAGTTTTCAAATGGGGCCGTTGAGTCTGAACGTTAAAAGCTATGCAGATGATGTGTCCAAAGATTTCTATGAAGCCAATTGGCTGAACATAGACGTGAAATGTGCCACTGACGAAGGAGACGTCGCCTTCCAATCACCGTGCCTAATGACTACAGACCTTTTCGATTTCATGGATGAGATCAACGATCTTTTGGCTGGGCAAGGGCGACAAGCCTATCTGGTCAGTCTTGAGCCACAAGTGGACGTACGCATTGCCCGTGGAGATGGGCCGGACACTTTTACGCTGGAGGTTGAGTTGACGCCGAATGCTGATGATGACGAGGACATCTATGGACTGTCTACTCTTGTGACGCGCGTTGATGTGGAAGGGTACGTAACGCAAGCTGAAAAGATTATAACGGCGTATCCAGTGCGCGGGATCCAGGAGTCATGATGTTTGACAGAATTCTAATCGCCAACCGAGGTGAGATTGCGTGCCGTGTTATTGAGACGGCTCAATCGATGGGGGTGTCTTGTATTGCTGTACACTCGGACGTGGATGCGTCGGCCAAGCACGTGCAGATGGCAGATATGGCCGTTCACATTGGTGGAAACGCACCATCTGATAGCTACTTGCGCGGTGATGTCATCATTCAGGCTGCATTGGATATGGGCGCGCAAGCGATCCATCCCGGTTATGGGTTTTTGTCAGAGAACCCTACGTTTGTAGATCAGGTTGAGGCTGCTGGGTTGGTGTTCATTGGCCCGTCCGCAGATGCGATCCGTGCGATGGGTCTAAAGGATGCCGCTAAGGCCTTGATGTTTGAGGCTGGCGTCCCTGTTGTCCAAGGTTATCATGGGGCCGATCAGGATGATGCGTTGCTGGCGGATGAAGCGGGCAAGATTGGGTATCCGGTTTTGATCAAGGCTGTTGCTGGTGGTGGTGGTAAAGGCATGCGGTTGGTTGAGGAGGCTGCTGAGTTTGCAGGGGCGTTAGCATCTGCAAGGTCTGAGGCTGCAACCTCTTTTGGTAACTCTGATGTTCTGGTTGAGAAATTTGTGAGTAAGCCGCGCCATATTGAAGTTCAGGTGTTTGGGGATGGGACAAAAGCGGTTCATTTGTTTGAACGTGATTGTTCTTTGCAGCGTCGCCATCAGAAGGTGATTGAAGAAGCGCCTGCGCCCGATATGACCCTTGAGATGCGCAATGCGATGGGCGAAGCGGCTGTTCTTGCGGCAGAAGCGATTGGGTATAAGGGGGCCGGCACGGTTGAGTTTATCGTGGATGGTTCTGATGGCCTAAAGGCCGATGGGTTCTTTTTTATGGAGATGAACACCCGTTTGCAGGTTGAGCATCCTGTGACTGAGGCCATTACGGGTGTGGACCTTGTTGAATGGCAGTTGCGTGTGGCCGCGGGTGAAGCGTTGCCATTGTCCCAAGATCAACTGACGATCACAGGCCATTCGTTTGAGGCGCGTTTGTATGCCGAGGATGTGCCCAAAGGCTTCTTGCCTGCAACGGGAACACTGACACATCTGAAGTTCCCTGACGGTGTACGTGCAGATAGCGCTGTGCGTGGGGGAGATACCATTAGTCCGTTTTATGATCCGATGATTGCCAAGGTGATTGTGCATGGTCCTACACGGGATGTGGCATTGGCTAAGCTATCTGCAGCTCTGCGTGACACTCAAGTTGCAGGGACTGTGACCAATCTTGGATTTCTTGGGGCGTTGGCCGAACACAAAGGCTTTGCTGCTGGGGATGTGGATACTGGGCTGATCGCACGGGATATTGATGCGTTAACTGCAGTTGCCGCGATTACGCCCGCCCATTGGGCGTGTGCTGGAATGGCGGCACTTGGGTTGGATACGCCAAAAGCGGATGCTGGCTTTAGCCTTTGGGCCCCATTACGGCAATCGGTCGCTTTGGCGTGTGAGGGGGAAGAGATCATCTTGCAGGTTGAGGTGCTTTGTACTGATGCGCAGCGTTGGTTTGTTGGCGATGCAGTGGTCGAGGCTAAACGAATTGGTGGACGCTGGCAGCTAGATGCTAAATCCGCGCCCCAAATCGCCGTGGCCGAGACTAGAGTTACTGTCTTTGACGCCTATGGCATTGCGTTTGATGTCGTCGATCCGTTGCAACGTGATGCAAGTGCGTCAGGCGATGGAAATGTTGTCGAGGCCCCGATGCCCGGATTGGTGAAGGCTGTGACTGCTAAGGCGGGGCAGGTTGTTCAGGCTG
>JBLHPE010000058.1:0-15792 GCA_047624005.1 Ascidiaceihabitans sp. | reverse complement strand
GCGGTAGGAATTTTGGCGGCATTGCTGCTTTGGACCACGCGGGATTGGAACTTTGTTCCAGGTGCATTTGTTGGCCTTTTGATTTTTATCATTGGTGGCGCGCTTTTATCTTGGCTGATGTGTAAGCTGGTTGCCTCACTATCTGACACCGACAGCTCGGCTGGAACGACTTCAACGACCTCTGCAGTTTCAAACGCGAGCGCATCAACGTCCACGTCGTCTGGTACTGCAGCCGTCGCCGGTGGTGCGGCTGTTGCAGCAACGGTAGGTTCTGCGGTTGCGTCTTCTGGCGATGCGAATACGGCATCTGATGTTAAGCCTTCTGCGGAACTAGCTGGCTCCAAGGAACTTGCTGATCGCAAAGGTGATTGGAAATACGAAAAACCGGAAGCTGATGCGAAAACAATAGCTGTAGCAGCCAAGCCTGTTGCGAAAAAAGCTGCTGTGAAAACCCAACGTGCCACCACAGATAAGGGTGCAAAGACTACTAAAGCTGCAAAGGCACCTGCCAAGAAGGCGGCAGCCAAGACCAATAAAACAGCTGCAAAGTCCAAGGCCTCTGGGACTGACGCTACTGCTTCTGTTGCTCCGATTGCAAAAGAAGTGGCTAAGCCTGCGGTCAAATCTACTGGCACGACAGCCAAAGTCGCACCTTCGAAGAAAGCAGCTGTTAAGGCGACGTCTACCAAGGCGACTGCCGCGAAGGCCGCCGCAACGAACACAACACCTAAAGCAACTGCTACAAAAACCGCCAAACCGACAAAAGCTACCAAGCCGAAGACCACTGCCGCTAAGCCGGTAAAAGCTGTGGCCGCTAAGAAAGCTGCGCCGGCTCGTGCCCCAGTGGCTGCTGATGGTAAGCCTGCAACGATGTCTAAGGCCCGTGCCGGTGGTGCGGATGACCTGAAGCTCCTTAAAGGTGTTGGTCCAACGTTGGAAAAAACGTTGAACCAGCTGGGGTTCTATCACTTTGATCAGGTTGCAGCATGGCGCAAGAAAGAAGTCGATTGGGTTGATGGTAACCTACGATTTAAAGGCCGCATCGAACGCGATGACTGGATCAAACAGGCTAAAATCCTTGCGAAAGGCGGAACAACCGAATTCGCAAGCAAAGCAAAAAAAGGATAGCGTTCACTTTACGCTAGGATAAATAATGCAGAGCCAAGATAATTCATCCAAAGCAGGGCAACGTGTCGCCTTGTTGATTGCTGGATTGGGTGTTTTTTGGCTCTGCGCGAATTTGGCAGGGATTTATTTTGGGTGGCCCAATCGGGTCCGCGCATTATTCGATCTTGTCGTGTTGGCCGGATTTGGTGCAGCACTTTGGAACGTGATAAAACTCTGGCGTGCGCGCCAGTCAGATAGAGGCTAAGGGCGTATGCTTAAGGACCAAGACCGGATCTTTACCAACCTTTACGGGATGCACGATCGTACATTGGCAGGCGCGAAAGCGCGTGGTCATTGGGACGGTACAGCCAAGATCATCAAAAATGGTCGCGACTGGATTGTCGATGAGATGAAGAAATCCGGCTTGCGTGGTCGCGGTGGTGCGGGTTTCCCGACGGGTCTGAAATGGTCCTTTATGCCGAAAGAAAGCGACGGACGCCCATCTTATTTGGTCGTCAACGCAGATGAGTCAGAGCCGGGAACATGCAAAGACCGTGAGATCATGCGCCATGATCCGCACACGTTGATCGAGGGCTGCTTGATTGCGTCTTTCGCAATGAATGCAAATGCTTGTTACATCTACATTCGCGGTGAATACATCCGAGAAAAAGAAGCGCTTCAAGCCGCTATTGACGAGGCATATGCTGCTGGTCTGGTGGGCAAGAACGCCTGTAAGTCCGGTTGGGATTTTGATATTTACGTTCACCACGGGGCAGGTGCCTATATTTGTGGTGAAGAGACTGCGTTACTTGAAAGCTTAGAGGGTAAAAAAGGGATGCCGCGGATGAAGCCGCCGTTTCCCGCAGGTGCTGGTTTGTATGGTTGCCCAACAACTGTGAACAATGTTGAATCCATTGCCGTTGTGCCAACAATCTTGCGCCGTGGCCCTGAATGGTTCTCCAGCTTTGGTCGTCCGAACAATTCAGGTACGAAACTTTTCGCGATCTCCGGTCATGTTAACAACCCTTGTGTTGTTGAGGAGGCGATGTCGATTTCCTTTGAGGAACTTATAGAGAAACATTGCGGCGGTATTCGCGGCGGTTGGAGCAATCTTAAGGCGGTCATTCCGGGCGGGTCTTCGGTGCCGATGATCCCAGGCAAAGAGATGCGCAATGCAATCATGGATTTCGATTACCTGCGCGAACAGCGTTCTGGTTTGGGGACGGCTGCGGTGATTGTCATGGACAATTCCACTGATGTGATCAAAGCGATCTGGCGTTTGTCCAAGTTCTATAAACATGAAAGCTGTGGCCAATGCACGCCGTGCCGTGAAGGCACAGGTTGGATGATGCGCGTTATGGATCGTCTGGTGACGGGCGAGGCTGAACCAGAAGAAATCGATATGTTGCTGGATGTGACTAAGCAAGTAGAGGGCCACACAATTTGTGCGCTGGGGGATGCCGCTGCGTGGCCAATTCAAGGTTTGATCCGTCACTTCCGTGATGAAATCGAAGACCGCATAAAACACAAGCGCACAATCGCAGCCGAATAGGGGGCCGGATTATGAAGAAATACTTCTTTGAAGGCACCGATATCAAAAAGGATATCAAAGAAAAGTACGGCTATGAAGGTGACTTGGCAACATTGTTTGCAGACAACAACAGTACGCGGGTTAACAAGTGGCACCACTATCTGAATCTTTACGAAAAATACTTTTCTAAATACCGCGGTACTCTGGTGCAGTGCTTGGAAATTGGTGTTTATCGTGGCGGTAATGGTCCTAATTTTTAGTTACACACTAAAGCAAAACAAAGAGAAGGGAAAAAAGTGAAACATCCAAACAATACCCTTTTGGGCTTTGGTAGCCTTCCGCGTTTCAAAAGCTCATTCATGGTTGGATCTGCGTTGTTTGCTATCTTGACGCTGACCGCCTGCGGACAAAACGAGAATCGCCCAACGTTTGATGGCCAGGACTTCCGCGCGAAGCTCTCTAAGGTTGATAAGCAACGTGACCAGTTTTCTGTCACTGTTTCGCCGGTTTCTAACTCACTTGCTGGCGCGCGTGAGGCTGGGCGGTTTGAGGCGACTAAATACTGTACCGCACAGTTTGGCACTTCTGATATTGCTTGGCTCAATGGCCCTGATGCCGAGGATGGCGAGCTAACCATTACGAACGATAAGTTAGAATTCCGTGGAACTTGTACACCTTGATTTCTTTGGCGACATATTGCGCATGGATCGCTATTTCTGTGGCTTGTTATTGCATAACAGCCCGTATGGCTCCCATTTCTCAGAGGGTTAAGGTGCATTTTGCGCCTTACTTTTCTGTTAAAGGATCCAGATATGTTTAGAATGATGTTCCCCGGGATTGTTTTTGTGATGATTGCGACCGTTGCTGTTGCAAAGCCTGCGTTACGGGATGTGCCGTCGGTTGATGGTGCGCTTCTTGCGGTCGGTTTGGCCAATGAAATCAGAAAACAATGTCCAAATATCTCTGCGCGGTACATCAAGGCGTTGCGCTTTGTGAACGGGGTGCGCGATAAGGCACTCAACATGGGCTACTCCGACGCCGAGATCGATGCTTACCGCAAATCAGGCGCGGAAAAGTCCCGACTAAAAGCAGAGGGTAAATCCTACCTCGCCGCAAATGGCGTTCAGGTTGGAAACCCACAAAGTTATTGTACGCTTGGGCGTACTGAAATCGAAAAATCGAGCCAAATTGGCGCGTTACTCAGGGTGAATTGATTTATGGGCGACCTTCGCAAGATCAACATCGACGGAAAAGACATTGAAGTGGATGGGGCAATGACCCTGATCCAAGCCTGTGAAGAAGCAGGCGTGGAAGTGCCCCGTTTTTGTTACCACGAGCGTCTTACAATTGCTGGCAACTGCCGCATGTGTCTGGTTGAAGTCGTGGGCGGTCCGCCGAAACCTGCAGCGTCCTGCGCGATGCAAGTCAAAGATTTGCGTCCCGGTCCCGAAGGCCAGCCGCCTGTTGTTAAAACCAATTCGCCTATGGTCAAAAAGGCCCGTGAAGGCGTCATGGAATTCCTTTTGATCAACCACCCACTTGATTGCCCGATTTGCGATCAGGGCGGTGAGTGCGACCTTCAAGATCAGGCCATGGCATATGGCGTTGATTTCTCGCGCTTTCGCGAAGCCAAACGCGCCACTGACGATCTGGATCTTGGTCCATTGGTTGAAACACACATGACCCGCTGTATTTCTTGCACGCGGTGTGTGCGTTTTACGTCAGAAGTTGCTGGTATCACCCAGATGGGCCAAACTGGTCGTGGCGAAGATGCTGAGATTACTTCGTATTTGGGCGAAACACTCGATTCCAACTTGCAGGGCAACATTATTGATTTGTGTCCTGTTGGTGCTTTGGTGTCCAAACCTTATGCTTTCACTGCCCGCCCTTGGGAATTGACCAAAACGGAATCAATTGATGTTATGGACGCACTTGGGTCCAACATCCGTGTCGATACAAAGGGGCGCGAAGTTATGCGTTTCTTGCCGCTGAACCACGACGGTGTGAACGAGGAGTGGATTTCTGACAAAACACGTTTTGTTTGGGACGGCCTGCGTCGCCAACGTTTGGACACGCCATATATTCGCGAAAATGGCACGCTGCGCAAAGCAAGCTGGCCCGAAGCACTGACTGCTGCGGCTAACGCGATGAAGGGTAAGAAACTGGCTGGTTTGGTTGGTGACCTTGCCTCTGTTGAAGCTGCTTATGCTTTGAAAGCTTTGGTCGAAGGGCAGGGCGGTGTCGTTGAATGTCGCACTGACGGCGCGAAGCTACCTGCAGATAATCGTTCTGGTTACGTTGGTAACGCTATGATCGAAGATATTGATTCAGCCGAGCGGATCATTCTGATCGGCACTAATCCACGTTTAGAATCACCTGTGTTGAATGCTCGTATCCGTAAGGCATGGACGCGCGGCGCGAATGTTGCGGTGATAGGTGAGAACGTTGATCTGACCTATGACACAATCCATTTGGGCACCGGTCGTGATGCATTGGCTAAATTGGCAGAGATGGATCATACTGACAAACACGATCAGCCAGGCATTGTGATTGTTGGCCAGGGTGCATTGAACGAGGCCGATGGCGCTGCCGTTCTTGGTGCCGTGATGGCAATGGCTGAAGCTGCGCACTCTAAATTCATGGTGCTTCACACTGCGGCAAGCCGCGTTGGTGCGCTTGATATTGATGCTACAAACGACGGTGCAATGGATGCGGTTTCACAGGCAGAGGTGATTTATAACCTTGGTTCTGATGAGGTAGATATCGATGCGGGTCCATTTGTGATTTATCAGGGCAGCCACGGCGATCGTGGAGCACATCGTGCGGATATTATTCTGCCAGGTGCTGCCTATACTGAAGAAGCAGGTCTATTTGTAAATACTGAAGGTCGTCCACAATTGGCACAACGCGCTGGCTTTGCCCCCGGTGAGGCCAAAGAAAATTGGGCGATTTTGCGGGCCTTGAGTGCTGAATTGGATGCGACGTTGCCATTTGACAGCATTGCCCAATTGCGCAGTGCGCTTGTCGAAGCTGTTCCACACTTGGGTGACATCGATGTTGTTGCTGAAAATGATTGGAACGCTGAAAAGGCTGGAAAATTGGGCAAAGCAGAGTTCCGTAATGCGGTAACAGACTTTTACCTGACCAACCCGATTGCGCGTGCAAGTGAGGTAATGGCAGAGTTAAGCGCTGGGGCTAAGACACGTCGCGACGGAGCAATGGCTGCAGAATGAAGGCTTGGATACTCATATCCTTGATGCCTTTGGCCGCATGTGAGCTTGCTACTCCAACAGCAGAGCAATTCATCCCTGATTATTTAGGGGTGGAAACGGTGCTATTGGATCAAGATTTGGTGCAATTCAAAGTGCAAATGACCAATGCAATCACAACAGAAGACGTATCCCGCTACGCGGAATGTGCTGCTGCACAGTATACGTTGATCCGTGGTTGGGGTTTTGCACGTCATGTACGTACAAATGTGAACGAAGAGGGTGGCGTGTGGTCGGCAGATGCTGTCTACACCATCTCGCCTGCTTTGCCGCGCGGGTTGCGCACGATCGACGCCGAAGTCGTGACTGCCGCTTGTGTGGAGAAGGGTATACCGACGGTGTGAGGACCTATGGCTGATTTCTTTTTTAATACGAACCTTGGAATGTTGCTTGTAATTATTGGGCAAATTTTATTGGTTGTTGTGCCCTTGCTCGTTGCATTGGCGTTCTTGATGTATGCGGATCGCAAAATTTGGGCCGCTGTCCAAATGCGCCGTGGTCCTAACGTTGTTGGTGTCTTTGGCCTGCTGCAAAGCTTCGCGGATTTTGGCAAGTATATCGTCAAAGAAATCGTTGTTCCTGCGGGTGCTGACAAGGCTGTGTTCTTCATGGCCCCGATGGTGACACTAGTTATGTCGCTGATCGCGTGGGCTGTTATCCCATTCAACGATGGCTGGGTTATTTCCAACATCAATGTCGCGATTCTCTATGTTTTTGCGGTATCCTCTTTGGAAGTTTACGGTGTGATCATGGGGGGATGGGCGTCGAACTCGAAGTACCCGTTCCTTGGATCGCTTCGATCTGCTGCACAGATGATTTCTTATGAAGTGTCCATTGGACTAATCATCATCGGTATCATCATCTCAACGGGTTCGATGAACTTTAGTTCAATTGTAGATGCGCAGCGGGGCAGTTACGGATTGCTGAACTGGTATTGGTTACCGCATTTCCCGATGCTTATCTTATTTTTTATCAGCGCTTTGGCTGAAACAAATCGTCCACCGTTTGATCTGCCCGAAGCAGAATCTGAGCTGGTTGCCGGTTACCAAGTCGAATACTCATCAACGCCATTCTTGTTGTTTATGATTGGCGAGCTGACGGCCGTGGTCCTCATGTGTGCCCTGATTTCACTAATGTTCTTTGGCGGTTGGTTGTCTCCAATCCCTGGCTTGCCAGATGGTATCTTTTGGATGATCGCCAAAATGGGCTTAGTGTTTTTCTTCTTCGCGATGGTGAAAGCGATTACGCCGCGCTACCGTTATGACCAATTGATGCGCTTAGGTTGGAAAGTGTTCCTGCCATTTTCGTTGATCTGGGTCGTATTCGTGGCTTTTGCTGCAAAATTTGACTGGTTCTGGGGCGTTTACGCCCGCTGGACCGTAGGAGGTTAATCATGACACAGATCGATTATACCCGCGCAGCCAAGTATTTCCTGCTCCAAGACTTTTGGGTCGGTTTCAAGCTTGGGATGAAGTATTTCTTCCGCCCCAAAGCGACTTTGAACTATCCACATGAAAAGGGGCCATTGTCCCCACGTTTCCGTGGTGAACACGCGCTGCGTCGTTATCCAAATGGCGAAGAACGTTGTATCGCATGTAAATTGTGCGAGGCCGTTTGTCCTGCCCAAGCGATCACAATCGATGCTGAACCACGCGAAGATGGCAGCCGCCGCACCACACGCTACGATATCGACATGACCAAATGCATCTACTGTGGTTTCTGCCAAGAAGCCTGCCCAGTGGACGCTATCGTTGAAGGGCCGAATTTCGAATACGCAACCGAAACCCGCGAAGAGCTGTTTTACGACAAAGACAAGTTGCTTGCGAACGGCGACCGTTGGGAAGGCGAAATCGCCCGTAATCTTGAAATGGATGCACCTTACCGATGAGCGATCCCAAGAACCCTTTTGCCGATATGATGGCCCAGATGCAGGAGATGGCAAAGTCGTTTCCGGCGATGGATTCATTCTCGCCTGAAGGGTTTGAAAAGATGATGGGCACGATGCCCAAAGACATGATGGAAACCATGTTTGGCAACACCCTGAATGAGGGTGGCCTTGATGCTCGTACAAAATTGTTGCTGACCCTTGCAGGTTTGACCATGCAAGGTGCGCAAAACGAGGTTGCGATCCGTCAAACAGTACGGCATGCCGCCCTAGCTGGTGCAACTGAACAACATATTAGTGAGACGATAGGGATGATGTCGGTATTTGCCGGACTTCCTGCTGTGACCCGTGCGTCTGAATTGGCGAAAAAGGTGATGGCCGATAAAAAGGACGATGAAACATGACGGTATTCGCTTTTTACCTCTTTGCGATCAGTGTGATTACGGGCGGACTATTTACCGTGATCAGCCGTAACCCGGTGCATTCGGTACTCTGGTTGATCCTTTCGTTCTTAAGTGCCGCTGGCCTTTTCGTGCTGCTAGGCGCTGAATTTGTCGCGATGCTTTTGATTATCGTTTACGTTGGGGCCGTAGCAGTATTGTTCCTATTTGTTGTTATGATGCTGGATGTCGATTTTGCTGAGTTGAAAGCAGAGATGGCAAAATACATGCCACTTGCTTTGCTGATTGGCCTCGTGATCTTGATGCAGTTTGTGATGGCCTTTGGCGCGTGGGAAAGTAACGCAGCTGCCGAAAGCCTACGTGCGCAAGTGGTACCTGTAGATCGCCATAACACTGAGGCATTGGGATTGATCATTTACGACCAATATTTCCTGCTGTTCCAACTGTCAGGCTTGATCCTGTTGGTTGCGATGATTGGCGCGATCGTTCTTACGCTCCGCCATCGTGGCGATGTGAAACGCCAAGACGTGGTTGCACAGATGATGCGCGATCCGGCAACGGCGATGGAATTGAAAGACGTTAAATCGGGGCAGGGGCTTTAAGCCTGCTTTGATAAACGAAATGCAAAGACGACGTTTGGCGAAACAATGTCAGACTGGAATATAAAATTGAGATGTAAGATGACCGAGGTACTAAAATGATCGGACTAGAACATTATTTGACGGTGGCGGCGACGCTGTTTGTCATTGGCATCTTTGGCCTGTTTCTCAATCGTAAGAATGTGATCATTCTGCTCATGAGCATCGAGTTGATGCTTTTGGCGGTGAATATAAATTTGGTCGCGTTTTCCTCATTCCTTGGCGATCTCGTCGGGCAAGTGTTCACCTTGTTCGTCTTGACGGTGGCAGCTGCTGAGGCCGCGATTGGCCTTGCGATCCTGGTGTGTTTCTTCCGCAATCGTGGTACGATCGCGGTCGAAGATGTCAATGTGATGAAGGGCTAAGAGCATGGAACTAACAATACTCTTTGGCCCACTGATTGGCGCACTTCTATGTGGCTTTGGCTGGCGCCTTATCGGTGAAACAGCGGCGATGTGGGTCGCCACAGGATTTCTGTTTTTGTCAGCATTCTTGTCTTGGATCGTCTTTCTAAGCTTTGATGGTGTTACAGAGCAAATTCACATTTTGCGCTGGATCGAAAGTGGCTCCTTAAGTTCCGATTGGTCTATTCGCTTGGACCGCTTGACGGCGATCATGTTGATCGTAATCACCACGGTTTCCAGCCTCGTTCACCTCTACTCCTTTGGCTACATGGACAACGATCCACAGTGGCCGGCCGGTGAAAGTTATAAGCCGCGTTTCTTCGCATATTTGTCGTTCTTTACCTTCTCGATGTTGATGCTTGTAACGTCCGATAACCTGATCCAAATGTTCTTTGGCTGGGAAGGCGTGGGCGTTGCCTCCTATCTTTTGATCGGCTTTTACTATCGCAAACCTTCTGCAAATGCTGCTGCGATCAAGGCGTTTGTGGTAAATCGCATCGGCGACTTCGGTTTTGCGTTGGGTATCTTCGGCCTCTACATGCTAACGGACTCTGTTCGGTTTGATGATATATTTGCGGCAATGCCTGCATTGGCTGAGATGTCGATAACGTTCCTTTGGGCTGATTGGAACGCGGCCAACTTACTTGCTGTTCTTTTGTTCATCGGTGCGATGGGTAAGTCGGCGCAATTGGTCCTTCACACTTGGTTGCCGGACGCGATGGAAGGGCCGACACCTGTGTCCGCTTTGATCCACGCAGCAACGATGGTTACTGCTGGTGTTTTCCTTATGTGCCGGATGTCCCCGTTATTGGAATTCGCGCCGCAAGCCACAACGTTCATCACTGTTGTTGGTGCATCGACGGCTTTCTTTGCTGCAACTGTTGGATTGGTTCAGACCGATATCAAACGCGTCATTGCTTATTCGACGTGTTCGCAGCTTGGTTATATGTTCGTGGCAGTTGGTGTTGGCATGTATTCTGCTGCGATGTTCCACCTGTTCACGCACGCGTTTTTTAAGGCGATGTTGTTCTTGGGCGCTGGGTCGGTCATTCACGCGATGCATCACGAGCAGGACATGACTAACTACGGTGCGTTACGTAAGAAGATCCCATGGACCTTCCGCGCTATGATGATTGGCACATTGGCAATTACAGGAGTCGGTATTCCGTTCAGCTATGATATGTTTGGTTTCCCAATTGGTTTCGCTGGCTTTGTGTCAAAGGATGCAATCATCGAAAGCGCTTATGCTGGTGGAACGAGCTACGGCTTTTGGTTGTTGGTGATGGCCGCCGCGATGACGTCTTTCTACTCTTGGCGCCTGATGTTCATGACTTTCTACGGCGAGGCACGTGGTGATAAACACACGCACGATCATGCCCACGAAAGCCCGATGGTTATGTTGATCCCACTTGGTGTTCTTAGTCTTGGTGCGATTTTTGCGGGTATGCTTTGGTTCAAACCTTTCTTTGGTCACGTTGATCAGGTCGCATCCTTCTATGGTATTCCGTATTCTGAAGCGGGTGCACACGGTACTGACCATGTTGAGGGCGCAAGCGAAGACCACGGTGAAGTCGCCAAGGAAGGCAAAGCCGAACATCATTATGCTTTTGCTGGCAAACCGGGCGAGGGTGCACTGTATATAGCGCCTGATAATAACATTTTGGACGAAGCACATGCTGTTCCAAAGTGGGTCAAAGCATCTCCCTTCATTGCGATGTTTGGTGGTTTCTTGATGGCGATGTGGTTCTACATTTGGAACCCTACATTACCGGGACGTCTGGCTGAAAATCAGCGCCCGTTGTATTTGTTCCTAAAAAACAAATGGTACTTCGATGAGCTTTACGACTTCTTATTCGTGAATTCTGCCAAGGCTTTGGGCCGCTTCTTGTGGAAGCGCGGCGATGAAACTGTGATCGATGGCACGTTGAACGGCGTCGCCATGGGGATCGTTCCATTCTTCACCAAACTCGCAGGTCGTGCGCAGTCGGGTTACATATTTACTTACGCCTTTGCCATGGTGATCGGAATTGCGGTTCTTGTCACATGGATGACGATGAGCGGGGGAGCTCACTAATGGATAACATTCTTTCCATAGTTACCTTTATCCCTGCAGTTGCAGCGCTAATCATGGCGCTATTCTTGCGCGGCGATGATGAGGCTGCACGTAAGAACGCCAAATGGATCGCGATGTTCGCGACCAGCGCGACCTTCTTGGCGTCTATGTTTATCCTGTCAGGCTTCGACAGTTCCAACACTGAATTCCAATTGGTTGAAGAAGCCAGCTGGTTGATGGGTCTGCAATATAAGATGGGCGTTGATGGTATCAGCATTCTGTTTGTGATGCTGACCACCTTTATGATGCCGCTGGTGATTGCCGCATCTTGGAACGTCGAAGTGCGGGTCAAAGAATACATGATCGCATTCTTGATGTTGGAAACGCTGATGCTTGGCGTGTTTATGTCTTTGGATCTTGTGTTGTTCTACGTGTTCTTTGAAGCTGGCTTGATCCCGATGTTCTTGATCATTGGTATTTGGGGTGGGGCAAACCGTGTCTACGCGAGTTTCAAATTTTTCCTTTATACTTTCCTAGGCTCCGTCCTGATGTTGGTTGCAATGGTTGGCATGTATGTAGATGCAGGCACGACCGATATTGCCAAATTGTTGGTGCACGAATTCTCTTATGGATCGTTTAACCTTCTTGGCGTTCAAGTTGTTGGCGGGATGCAAACACTTCTGTTCCTCGCTTTCTTTGCAAGCTTTGCTGTGAAAATGCCAATGTGGCCTGTTCACACTTGGCTACCGGACGCGCACGTTCAAGCCCCAACCGCCGGGTCTGTTGTCTTGGCAGCAATCTTGTTGAAGATGGGTGGATACGGGTTCTTGCGGTTCTCTCTGCCGATGTTTCCAGTCGGATCTGATGTATTGGCACCAATGGTTTTGTGGATGTCAGCAATCGCGATCGTCTACACGTCTTTGGTCGCGCTTGTGCAAGAAGACATGAAAAAGTTGATTGCCTATTCCTCTGTTGCACACATGGGTTTTGTGACGATGGGTATCTTCACTGCAAACCAGCAGGGGATTGATGGGGCGATCTTCCAGATGATCAGCCACGGCTTTATCTCTGGTGCATTGTTCCTTTGTGTTGGGGTCATTTATGACCGTATGCACACACGTGACATCGATGCCTATGGTGGTCTGGTAAACCGGATGCCAGCCTTTGCGCTGATCTTTATGTTGTTCACAATGGCTAACGTAGGTTTGCCTGGTACATCTGGGTTTGTTGGTGAATTTTTGACGCTGGTTGCTGTATTCCAAGTGAATACTTGGGTTGCTGCGGTTGCGACAACGGGTGTTATTTTCTCGGCGGCTTATGCCTTGTGGCTGTACCGCCGCGTCGTGATGGGGGACCTGATCAAGGAAAGCCTGAAAACGATCACAGACATGACCACACGGGAGCGGGCGATTTTCGCACCGTTGATCGTGATGACGATCCTATTGGGCGTCTATCCTGCGCTGGTTCTCGATATTATTGGCCCGTCAGTGGCTGCACTTGTAACAAACTACGACACGGCCTTGGCCGCAGCAGACGCTGCGACCCAAGTCGCCTCTCAATAAGTAAGAAGGAGCAGGGCTCATGTCCGCTGATCTAAGCATCATTCTGCCGGAAATCCTGTTGTCGCTGTTTGCGATATTTGCGCTGCTTGGCGCGGTCTACACTGCTAAAGACGGGGCGGCGTCGCTATTGGTTTGGCTTACAAGCGCTGTGATGGTTGCCTTGGCTGCGTGGATAGGATTGACGGGTAACGGCACGAACATCGCATTTAACGGCATGTTTGTGGATGACGGATTTTCCCGCTTCTCGAAAGTGGTGATTTTGTTGGCTGCTTCCGCGGTTCTGGTCATGGGCGAAGGCTACATGAGCAAACGCGGCCTGCTGCGTTTTGAATACCCAATTTTGATCGCTTTAAGTGCAGTTGGCATGATGATGATGGTCA
The DNA here is from genome assembly GCA_047624005.1 of Ascidiaceihabitans sp. Lineage (GTDB taxonomy): Bacteria > Pseudomonadota > Alphaproteobacteria > Rhodobacterales > Rhodobacteraceae > Ascidiaceihabitans. The sequence goes on along the minus strand of JBLHPE010000058.1, from coordinate 2,562 downwards.
GCGCGGGCGATTTGATGGCACTTTATATGGGCCTGGAATTGCAGTCGCTGGCGCTGTATGTTGTCGCCTCATTGCGCCGTGATAGCGTAAAATCAACTGAAGCTGGTCTGAAGTACTTTGTTTTGGGTGCATTATCTTCTGGCATCCTGCTTTATGGTGCTTCCCTTGTTTATGGATATGCGGGAACGACATTGTTCTCAGGTATTATTCAAACAGCCGTGCACGGCGAAGTATCGCTTGGCTTGTTGTTTGGCCTTATATTCCTGATTTCTGGGATGGCGTTCAAGGTTTCTGCCGTACCTTTTCACATGTGGACACCAGATGTTTACGAAGGCGCACCAACACCAGTAACAGCATTTTTTGCAACGGCTCCAAAAGTGGCTGCTATGTGCTTGTTCGCAAGGGTTCTGCATGATGCGTTTGGTGGCGCGGTTGCTGATTGGCAGCAAGTTGTTGCACTGTTGTCCTTTCTTTCAATGTTCTTGGGCGCGGTTGCAGCAATTGGCCAAACCAATATCAAACGTTTGATGGCGTATTCATCCATTGCCCACATGGGCTATGCGTTGATGGGCCTCGCGGCTGGTACTGTTTTGGGCGTTGAGGCGATGTTGGTTTACATGGCGATCTATGTGACCATGAATATCGGTACCTTCGCCTTTATCTTGCTGATGGAAAAAGACGGGCAGCCGGTGACAGATATTGCCTCTTTGAACATGTATGCAAAGGCACAACCCGGTCGCGCGTTTGCGATGTTGGTTTTGTTGTTTTCGCTGGCTGGTGTTCCGCCAATGTTGGGCTTTTTTGGTAAGTTGTATGTGTTGCGAGCCGCCTATGACGCTGGATTGGCATGGTTGGCGATAGCAGGGGTAATCGCGTCAGTTATTGGTGCGTTCTATTATCTGCGTATCGTGTACTACATGTACTTCGGAGAAGAGCAGACCGAGGGCTTGGATGTAAACAAGTCGCCGATCCTATGGGGTTTCTTGATGGCGTCGGCTGCAATCATGGTGTTCGGAATTATCAACATGTTCGGTGTTGAGGCGGCTGCGACTGCCGCGGCGGCGGCACTTGTTAATTAAGTCGACAATTTTTGGCCCAACAGATCGTCTGATTGGGCAAAACGTAACTGGCGCAATGAACCAATGATTGGCTGGCCTGATGGGTACGGACGCCGGGTGTTGGCATCGGTGGATTCCACATTAAGTGAGGCGGCACGGATTGCTCCCGAACTTTTGGGCCCGGAATGGATTTTGGCGCATGAACAGACTTCGGCGCGTGGCCGCCGTGGTCGCGCATGGGTGATGCCCGCGGGAAACTTTGCAGCAACGCTGGTTTTGCCAATGTCTGGGTTTCCTGCTGATGCGGCACTTCGCTCTTTTGTGACGTCTCTGGCATTGCGTGACGCGTTTGTAGCTGCAACAGGGCAAGAAACTGCATTTGCTTTGAAGTGGCCTAACGATGTTCTATTGCGCGGCGGTAAGGTTGCTGGAATCCTACTTGAAAGCGCAGGGCAAAGCGGCGGGATGACTCACCTTGCGATTGGTATTGGCGTCAATCTAGCTTCTGCTCCAAGTGTTGAACAAGTTGAAGCTGGTGCCGTAAGACCTGTGTCGTTGCGCAGCGAAACAGGGACGATCATTTCACCGGAAGCGTTTCTTGATTTATTGGCCAGTGCATTTGCACGCTATGAAGATCAGTTTCAGGCCTTTGGGTTTGCGCCAATACGCACAGCTTGGATGGCCCATGCCGCCAAACTTGGTGAAGTCATTACGGCAAGAACCGCACGTGATGAATGGCAGGGGACTTTTCGTGAGGTAGACGAAACGGGTCAACTTGTTCTAGAGACATCCCAAGGCCGCGTCGCCATTCCGGCAGCGGACGTATATTTCTAAAAGTGGAGTCGCCCCATGCTGTTGGCAATCGACTGTGGTAATACGAATACTGTCTTCTCTATTTGGGATGGGGAACGGTTTGTCGGAACGTGGCGGACTGCGACAGAAGCAAGCCGGACCGCGGATCAATATTACGTTTGGCTCGGCACGTTGATGGAATTCCAAAAGATTGATGTGAAGATCACAGACGTGATTGTATCTTCTACGGTACCACGTGTAGTTTTCAATCTTCGGGTCTTGGCAGACCGGTATTTTAACACCCGGCCTATTGTTGTTGGCAAACCAGATTGCTTGCTGCCCGTTGATGTTCGTGTGGACGCAGGAACGGCCGTTGGCCCTGATCGTTTAGTGAACACCGTTGCTGGGTTCGACCTCTATGGTGGCGACCTAATCATGGTAGATTTTGGTACAGCGACAACATTTGATGTCGTGGATACGGATGGGGCATATGTGGGAGGCGTTATTGCTCCTGGCGTTAATCTAAGCCTCGAGGCGCTGCACCGTGCTGCTGCCGCACTTCCAAATGTTGAGATATCGAAACCCCAAGCCGTCGTAGGCACCAATACTGTGGCCTGTATGCAATCCGGTGTATTTTGGGGTTACGTCGGTCTGGTCCGTGAGATATGTGCCCGCATTAAGGCGGAACGCGACCGCGACATGCGCGTAATTT
>JBLHPE010000057.1:0-15837 GCA_047624005.1 Ascidiaceihabitans sp. | reverse complement strand
CCGCCTGCATCCACGATCCGCATGATTTGCAAGGCTGCTGCATGCGGGGCAAGGTGATCCCAGATGCCAGCGGCTTCAAGTAGCGCGCGGGCAGGCTGCAACATCGCTGTGGATCGCATATCGGCCCCATCGGCTTCGCGGCTGGTTATGGGCGGTGTTGGGTCGACACAGATAACGTTAAACCCAGCAGTGCCAAAGGCGGCGGCTGCAGCCAATCCGGCGATACCGCCACCAGAAATTAGAATATCACAGGTTTGAATGGTCATGTGCGGCCCTCCGTTAATAGATATGTAGGGCGCGTGGACGCATTTGGCCAAGCGGCATGTTGTCTACATGCTGATTTGGCGCAGAAATGCTGTGAGGTCGTCGGTGTGGAAATGGACGTATTCTTTGCCCGCGTTTTCAGGGGCGACATGTACAGTGCGCAGGCCCATCGCGTGTGGAACTTCAAGATTGCGCACTTCGTCCTCAAACATCGCTGCATTCTCGTGGTTCAATCCATCTGTGCCAAACACCAGATCAAAGGCCCCGCGTTCAGGTTTGGGCAGGTAATTGGCGTGTTCAATGCCGTAAATCGCGTCAAACAAACCATTTAAGCCGCGCGCATCAAGCACCTGTTCTGCGTAAGGTTTTGTGCCGTTGGTATAGACAATACAGCGGCCAGGGAGGTTTCTAATCAGGCTCGCCAAATCTGGATCAGGTTGGAGCACCTCAAACGAAATATCATGCACAGCCGTCAAAAACGGATCGGGTTCAATACCGTGTTCGCGCATAAGGCCGGCAAGTGTTGTGCCGTGGACCTCCCAATAGTGCTTGCGCAAATGATTGGCCTCGACATGATCAATGCCGAGATTTTCAACCATGTAACCGCGCATTTTTTCCTCGATCTGATCAAACAGACGCATGGCAGGCGGGTACAATGTGTTGTCGAGGTCAAAAACCCATTCGTTAACATGTGCAAAAGCGGTTTGAGGCATAGCCCAGAAGTATCAGGCATTTGGCTGGGTGCAAGGCTTGCACGCATCGCTCTGCGCGTTAAGCTGCATTAACTTTGAGCAAATGGAAATGCCACGATGAAATCGCCCAACACAGACGCCTATTCAATGATCCTTGAGGCGATTGACGTGGGCAGTTACCGCCCCGGTGATCGGTTGGTCGAAAGCGAGTTGGCCGAGCGCTTTGGTGTGTCAAGGACTCCTATTCGCGAGGCATTACAACGGCTTGAGACGCAATCCCTACTGGCCCGCGACGGGCGCAGTTTGATTGTGGCGTCTTTGGATCACAACCAAATGTCGGAATTATACGTTGTACGAAGCGAATTGGAGGGGTTGGCCGCGTCCCTCGCCGCCCGCCATGCTACGGACGAAGAGGTGCGTATTCTGCGCGAGATGGTCGAGGACGACAATTCACTGATGAATGACCCAACGGCTTTGGCCCGTGCAAATCGTAGGTTCCATAAGCAAATTCACCTAGCTTCACACAATCGATACTTGGTGCAGCAATTGGATTTGGTCCACCGGACAATGGCTTTGATGACGGATACGTCGCTGTCAGCTGAGGGACGTGGCGAGATAGCGCAGGCCGAACATGACACGATTGTCACCGCGATTGAGAACAATGACGGCGAAGCGGCAGGCAAAGCGTTGCGCAATCACATTTCGGTAGCATTTATGACGCGACTTAAGCAGGATGCGGCGCGGCGCCATGACGAAGGGTAGAGGCGTTAGAGCAACTTTCTAAAACCCAAGTTTATCAAGTTTCGAGTGAACGTTTCTTTCATTGGTAGCGGCTTCTAGGTCCTAAAGCCGACCCATTAAAAAATGGGATCGGCGATATCGTCTGACTTAGAAGTTGAGGAAAATTGCGATCTTTTTGATGAGTTTAAAGGGCCTGTTTTTCAGCTAGTTGGTCCACAAGCTAAGGGACAAAATAACCGGCAAGCCCAACATTCCAAAACAGATGATGGCAATTGAAATTCCTAGTCCTTTGAACATCTTACTCTCCCAATTTAAGTGAATTAACTTGAAATAGGATCTAGAGGTGAGATGCTTGTTATCAATGCGACAGGCTGCCACACTTTGCTAGTTTCCGTAAGATCGATGGTCACAGCCAATTGCCGCAAAGGCCACCTGAAATTAGGTGTGTCGATCACCGCTAAAGTTCCTTTGTTACCCCGTGTTCAGTCTTGTCCCAATAAAACGGCGTGACGATCATTTCGTAGATCGCTTTGTAAGACGCCAGCGCCCCCAGCGTGAAATACAGCGGCATTGTCAGAACCCATTTCATGAGATGGCGGTGGTGTTGTGATGAGACTGCAGTCAGTGCCATCGTTATGTTCAGGATTTCGGATAGGAAAAACAATACAATAAGCGTCATGATTGCCGTGTCGCCTAAGATGCTTTGAACAGGGTGCGCGACGCCGAACATCGTGATCCAGAACGACCACAACAAAGGGGCCAATGCGAATTGCGAGAACGTGGCGAGAAAGATCATTTGCAGCCCCATGAACCGCGCAAAACCAAGGTCGCGTATCAATTGAATAGGATCTCTCATATGCACGAAATAGGTGATCATAAACCCTTTGAGCCATCGGGAACGTTGACGGACCCAGCGCCAAGGTCGGCAATTTGCCTCCTCGAATGTCACGGTGGGGATCAGTTCTGTAACATAGCCGTGACGTGCCAAACGGACCCCTAGATCGGCGTCCTCGGTGACATTATGGGCGTCCCACCGGCCCAGTTTTTCAAGGGCGTCACGTCTGAAGAACAGTGTCGTGCCGCCCAACGGTAGCACCAATCCCAGTTTGGATATTCCGGGTAGGACCAGACGCCACCACGTTGCGTATTCGATTGTAAAGCAACGTGAAATCCAGTTTTCGCGGGGGTTATAGTAATCTAAAATTCCTTGTAAGCAGACCACGTTTTCAGGGGCCTCATTGAACCGCATCACTACCTTTTCCAGTTGGTCGGGTTCTGGCGCGTCTTCGGCGTCCCAAACCCCAACAATGGACCCACGACAAAAATCGAGTGCATAGTTGAGGGCGCGAGGTTTGGTTGTGAGGCCATTTGCGTCGGGCACCTCGACCACTCTGATCCAGTTAGGTAAATTGGTGCGGGCAAGGGTGGTGCGCGTCATCTCGTCCGCCGCTTCAAGCACCAAGACAATATCAAGAAGCGACTTCGGGTAGGTCAGTTTTTTCAATCGTTTGATCAATGCGCCCGCGATCTCTTGCTCATGTAGCAGCGGTACCATGACCGAGACACGGGGCAGGCGGAATTGGGCTGTACTGGGGGATATGGAGGTTGATGTCCCAGGTGTTTTATGGAGAATTTGGGCGACAAATCCCGCCCCTTTGATGCCAACGGTTAAAGCCAAAGTAAGGGCAGCCCAAAGCACCGCAAGCGTCAGCGCCCAATGAGGAAACATCAGGATGCCTATGATTGCGCCGACACCCAATACAAGCGTCCACTTTGACCTCAACAGGTTGGATGAGCCCCAGTTGCGGCAGCTTTCGCGGTTTGGCACTTGCGTGATGGCCTTTTGCGCCAGTTGATAGCCGTAGAGGTCGGTAATCGCCCCGCGGATTTGGTTTGCATCAGCGATGACGGGCAACATGCTAAGTTGGGTCTTGCTTATAGAAACACGCAGGTGTTCAAACTTGTTGGGGTTGCTGGTGGCCACAAGCAGGGTGTTTCCGATCCAAAGCCATGGCACGACTTCGTGTTGCAAGCAGACGGTGGCAGGTAAGGCTTCGGCCATATTAAGTCGGGGGGGATCGCGTTTTAAATCAATGCGTTGTGCGTTGGACTGAACCGCAAGTGCCTCAAGGAGGGTAATGGTATCGATCAACCCCTCTGCGATCAGGATTTCCCCCAATTGCGCGTCAATCTTGGATTGAAGGTCAAGGGCATGAACCAAATCACTGGCAGTGATGTGCCCGTCTTCAACCAATTGCCGCCCAAGCAGCCGCGGAGGATTGGGCCCTGCGATACTTTGTGGATTGGACAGAAGAAGACGTGGATCGCTCACAGGACACCTTTAGATCGAAAGCAAAGGGAGGTCCCAAGCCATGATATCTGTCCTGAACCCTCCGAGTTAACAGAGCGTTAAAGTCTAAAAGTAATCGTAAATCGCAGCGTTTTTTATGCTGTGCGTTCTGCCATTGCCGCAGCAAAGCGTTCAAACAGGTAAAAACTGTCTTGTGGTCCAGGGCTGGCTTCGGGGTGGTGTTGGACCGAATAAACCGGACGTCCCTCCATCCGAATACCACAGTTGGATCCATCAAACAGCGATGTGTGCGTTTCAATGATACCCGCTGGCAGTGTTTGTGCATCAACTGCAAAGCCGTGGTTCATCGATGTGATCTCGACCTTACCCGTGTCATGGTCTTTGACAGGGTGGTTGGCCCCGTGGTGGCCGTGGTTCATTTTGATTGTCTGTGCCCCAAGTGCCAAAGCCAGCATTTGGTGTCCCAAGCAGATGCCAAAGACGGGCAGGTCGGTTTGATCCAATACACCTTTGATCATTGGTACGGCATATGAACCCGTAGCGGCCGGATCGCCCGGTCCGTTGGACAAGAATACGCCGTCGGGATTGTGGGCCAGAACCTCTTCTGTTGTTGCGGTTGCAGGCAATACGGTGACGTCGCAGCCAACGGAGGCAAGGCAGCGTAGGATGTTGCGCTTTGCGCCGTAGTCGATTGCCACAACTTTGTATTTGGGGGCTTCTTGGGTCGTATAGCCCTCTCGCCATGCCCACCGCATTTCGTTCCAGCGATAAGATTGCGCGCAGGTGACTTCTTTGGCGAGGTCCATACCTTCAAGCCCAGCAAAGCCACGGGCGGCTGCAATCAACGCTTCGATATCGAAGTTACCGTCGGGGTTGTGCGCCAGTGCAACATGCGGTGCGCCAGCTTGGCGGATGGCGCGGGTCAGGCGGCGTGTGTCGATGCCACCAATGGCAATGCGTCCACGTGAGGCGAGCCATTCACTTAACGGTCCAACACTGCGCCAGCTTGATGGTGTGGTTGGGTTCCATTTGACGACCATGCCAGCGGCCACAGGATCAGCTGTCTCGTCATCTTCTGGGTTTACGCCTGTGTTTCCGATGTGTGGAAAGGTAAATGTCACGACCTGACCTGCATAAGAGGGGTCGGTCATGATTTCCTGATAACCGGTCATGGCAGTGTTGAAGCAAAGCTCAGCGACGGTCTGTCCGGTGGCCCCAAAGCCTGATCCGTAGAACAACGTCCCATCCGCCAGAGCTAAACAAGCGGTTGGGCGTGTGGGTGCAAGCTGTGTCATGGGCAGACCTATATGTTGGAATGGGGCAAACTTGGCGGAAACTAATGCGAGGGGGCGGTAGGGTCAAGGGTGAATAAATTTGTTTTATTCTTTAATAACAGTGACTTGAGTTTACGAGGTTTGGTTGCAAGGTGGCCATTGTTTCGCTAAGGTCTCAACCTCAGAATATGCTCATGGGGATGAGAGACAAAAAATGGACTTACGAACGCAAATCACGGCTGCGCTTAAGCAAGCTATGAAAGACAAGGCTGCAAGCCGTTTATCGACTTTGCGCCTGATCAGTGCTGCGATCAAAGACAAAGACATTGATGCCCGTGCGGCGGGTATCGATGAAGGTGTTGGCGGGCCAGAAGTTCTGGCCATTCTTGGCAAAATGTCCAAACAACGCTTGGAAAGCGCGCGGGCCTATGAAGAAGGCAACCGTCTGGATTTGGCCGATCGTGAGCGGGAAGAGATCACCGTGATCGAGGAATTCTTGCCGCGTCAATTAAGTGCTGCGGAAAGTGCCGCCGCCGTTGACGCCGCCGTTGCCGAAGTTGGCGCGGACAGCATTCGCGATATGGGTAAAGTCATGGCGATCCTGAAGGGCAAGTATACGGGGCAGATGGATTTTGGGTCTGTTGGTCCGCTTGTTAAGGATCGTTTGTGTTCTTGAGCTAACAGAGTTGGTGCGTGCTACGCGCACCTTGATTGGTTCAGATTAACAAATAAGTGAAAAAAGGCGGGTTCTAACCCGCCTTTTTTAATGCCGCCATCAGGTCATCATAAAGTGTGATCCGCTCTTCCTCGCTGAGGAATGCACCGATTTCAACTTCTCTTCCCATACCTTTGAGCGTGACATAATGTGGCACAGGTCCATCGGTCTCGTGCATGTTTACTTGGGTCCAGTATCGGTTGCATTCCCACGTTTGTGTGTCGCCTTTAGGCCCCTTGCGGGTGAGCTGGGCGTTTTCATTCGAGAGTGTCAGTACCTCGGTTATCTGACGTTGTTTGTGGTTCTGTTGCAAAGCAAAATAGAGACCCCAGACGGCCAGCAGCACAAATGGCAACAACCCCCAGAAAACAGGCGTACCAAGCAGTGCAATTACAGGGATCAAAATCAGCGTGAACGTGGTCAACACGAAGGCCGCCATGCCGCGCGCAGGCAAGCTTTCATACGGTTTAAGTTGCATGATCTGCGTTTGATCGCTGGGCTGGGTTGTCCAAGTGTATGGCATCATGGCTCGTATGTTTGATTGGGATATCCAATAGATAGTGAGATCGGAGGCAATTGAGAATGCGACACATTCGGTTGGTTTAGGTCTGCGCCGCGAACAATGCAGGCATTGATGTCGACTGGATCAACAGCCGCTTTAGGAAAAGGCATAGTATTGCCCGTCCGATTCCTTGATCAAGTGATTAGAAGCTTAGAGTGTAATACGGTGAAGTCACCTTGGGAAAAGGGCTGCAATCTTCAACGCGGATTGATGAGGTATCCAATTTAACCAGAATGGGTATTTAACTTGCGAGTTAGCCTCGAACCGCGGCCGATCAAATTTAGTCCGATTTTCTACAAACCTGACATGTCACTCGTTGCCGCAACGTCCACTTTACCCAGTGCAAAGATGCTCTGGACTCATTTTTCCACCACAGTCAAAACCCAATTCACAATTTGATCGAGCGAGTGCTGAGCAAAAGCATCACGACCCATGCCCATAAACACGTACTGAAGATACCACGGCCAATCCGACGAAAGCTGGTAATTGTACAAATCTGCACGCAGCAAGCCGTGAGTTGCGTTTGGTACCATCACAACGCGTCTATCTTCGGTGAGCGGTGTCAACTGCTCTTGGTAGGTTGCAGCGTCTGAATGGGCATCAACATTCAGATCCTCTTCGCCCCAAATGGCGAGCACTGGCCCCATCATACCAGAGATCATGGCGGTAGAATCTTCCCAATATGCATTTGCAACAAATCTGAACCGCGCAGGGTTTGTATCTGTCGTTGGCGCAGGTCCAATGGGTGTTTTAAATAGTGCATCGTAGGTGAGATTACGGTCAACCAAACGCTGCACAATCTCCGTTTTTGGAACCCCCTCCGACACCATTCTGACGCGGCTATAATAGGTCCCTTGATCGCGCCAAGACACAGCCGCTCCGACGATGACTGTAAATGCTGGCGTCATTTGGTTTGCTACACGAGGTAGCACCCAGCCTGCCTGTGAGAACCCCAAGAAACCGATTTGATCGACGCTTACATCATCAAGTGCAGAAATGGCCTGCAATGCCGCCAATGCCTCATCTGCGCGACCCTTCATCGTTTGGTCTAACCAACTGCCCGTACTCTGCCCAATACCAGCCTTATCCCAAGTAAAGACGCCAATACCGGCATCGACCAACGTGTTGATGAAGGGAAGGTAACCACCATTGGAAAAACGATCCTGCGGCCCGTCTCCATGGACGATAAGGGCGATGGGCGGGTTCGTGGCATCTTTGGGCATTGCTAACGTTCCCGATAAGATCGCGTCGCCTTGTTCAAACGAGACCACGCTGACGCTATGCCCATTGAGATCAAAGTCAGAGAGGCCGCGCACAACCCAAAAGGCAGCCCCGATACCTCCGACAAGCATTACAGAAATCAGTGTGAGCACATATTTTCTCATACTTTTGGACCTGATTTGTAATCAGTTTTGGAACTGAAATAACTTGGCCGCCATGACAAGCCGCCAAAGATGATCCGCAAGCGATCCCCCATCGTTCGGCACTTCCTTACGTCCTGCCAGATGTTACCAAACTCTATGAAGGTGATCTTGACTGGATTGTTGGTATTGATGTCACGCGTCAGCCCGTAGATCACCTTTTCCTCTTCACGGGCGAAAGTTCCAAAAACCTTGTCCCAGATCATTAAGACACCGCCATAATTCTTGTCGAGATATTGGCGATTGGACCCGTGATGGACACGGTGGACAGAGGGAGTATTGAACACTTCATCCAGCCAACCCAGTTTCGTGACCCGTTCCGTATGCACCCAGTGCTGATACTGCGCGACCAGCAACAACCCGACGATGGCCTGAAATGGCGTAAAGCCGATCAGGATCATAGGGATCAGGAATGCCCACTCGAACAGACCTTCGACCACGCTTAATCGGAAACCAACGGTAAGGTTATAGTCCTTTGAGCTGTGATGAACGCTGTGGCTGGCCCAAAGAATTCGATGTTCATGTTCAAGGCGATGCATCCAGTAATAGGTGAAGTCCGCTGCCAAGAAAGCCAGAAGCCATGTCCAACCTGTCATCGGAATAGAAAGTGGCGTGAGATAGTAAAACGGCAACAAGGCGACAAAGCCAAGAGAGGCAAACGCGGTTTTTTCAATAACTTGATGGGCAACAAAGATGGTAACATTCGCCAGTGTGTCTTTCCAGCGCCGCTCCTTGGAGGTGACTAGATCCAGAACAATCTCGATACCGGTGATTGTGAGGTTGATGATGAACAGTGCGGCTACGACCCACATAATCTGATGTAGCTCAAAGAACGCAACGAGGGTGTCGATTGTCATGAAAAACCCTTTCCTTTTAACTTAATAAATGATACGAACGAACGATCGTTCACTTTAATTAGATATCAAACTCAGGATCGTCAACCCATGCCCGATGAAATCCAGGCCATACACCCACGCAAGCTTGAAATAGTGGAGGCCGCTGTCATCTGCTTTCTTGACAAAGGATATCACCAGACTGGTGTGCGCGACATTGTCGGGCAGGCGGGTATTAGCCTTGGAAATCTGTACAACCACTTCAAAGGCAAAGAGGCGATACTGGTTTTTATCGCCGAAATTGAAGGGCAGGAATTGTCAGACTTTATCGACGGACTGTCTGCCACCGATGATCCCACTGCTACGCTTGAGTGGTTCATTCAGGAATACGCGGTTTATGTTTCGCTCCCCGAGAACGCGTTGCTTGGAGTAGAGATTTTGACCGAAGCGTTGCGAAATCCGATCATTGCTGATGTGTTTGGTCGCAACCGTGACCGATTGATTGCAGCACTGGCCGATTGCCTTATTCAAGGGGGCAAGTCAGGTGTCTTTGGGTCCCGAATGGAGCCTCGCGTGGTCGCTTGTTTGATCCTTGACGCGTTGGAGGGCCAAGGCTTGCGCAGCTTGTCATTGGCATCAGGAGACAAACTCGCGAGGGATGCCATCGGCTCCTTCCTTCTGAATAGTTTGAAACCTTGATACCCAAAGATCGGCTGCTGACATTGTGGATGCTCGAGCGCGTATTTCGCCTGCGTATTGGGAACCCAACCCCTCGTTTCGACAGCAGACGTCAACTCCCACTGTCGAACATTTCCCCAAACGCGAGCGGAACAATGGCTTTCAAGCTTCCTTAGTTCCTCGTCATAAATCGAGGGTTCACCTCACCTTTGAAACAGCGCGGAAAGTAGGGGTAAGTATCCGTCGCAAAGTAGGTGTATGTGCCGTTCACTTGACCGCCATTGCATTCATCTAGTGTTCCAGTTTTGGCGATATACTCAAAGTCCTCCTCAAAGGTGCCGTCATACGCCTTGCCGGGAGGGGTGGGGCGCATACCTGATTTCAACTGCCAAGAAGATGTTGCAGTGGCCGGGCTGTACCGTATCTCAAACCCATCCGGTGCGTATCCAATCAATGTGCCGTCTTGGGATGATAACAAGTCGCTCGACACACTGTGGTAATGGTACAATCCGGATCTGTCGACATGAGCGTTTTGATCGTCCATGCCCAAACTGCGTGGGTTATGCATGGCCTGCTGGCGCCAACCACTAGACGAATCTTTGCTGAACCCGCGCCGGCCGTTTGGATCGTAATATCCAGCTGTGTAAGGCCGGATTGGAACACCAGTGACGGAGACGCCCACCGTCATCAAGTCGCGGGTGATTGTCTGCGCCATGCGAGGCGAAGATGAATAACAAAAGGTCAAATCTTGCTCTCGAAACGCATTGGGATTTGCACGATTGGGAAATTGCCCCATCTCATGATTGGGTGCGCCGTTGGAAGAAATGCATGTCATATCCCCGCTAACTTTGATGCTTGTAACATTCTCATGGGCAAACGCGCCTGAAGCGGCACTTGCGATCAATAAAGCAGTTATTCGAAAAGTGGGCATGTTCATTCTCCGTTTGTTTGCCATAGAAACTAAACGAAGCTTGTGATGATTTCCGTCGAAGAGAATGAAAGATACATTGTGGGAATACGCCACCATGGCGGTTAATAAGGCATTCTAAGCTGCAAGATGTGGCTTTTGTGGACACGCAAGATCTGTCTTGTGGGCACTTAGCTGCCCATCCCTTTGATCAGCAATCGAGTGATAAAACCAAACAACAAAAAAGGGCCCCAACCGCCGTTGGAGCCCTTTGTTTTTTATATCAACTTAAAGCAGCTAGTGCCCCGGTTGCTTGTCCCATTCTTCCTGCTTTGGCAGGATTTCGAACGTATGCTCTGGGGGTGGGCATGGCAGTGTCCATTCCAGTGTGTCTGCATATTCGTTCCAAGGGTTGTTCTGTGTCACCCGTGGACCGCGCAGAAGCGACCATGCGATAACACCGAAGAAGAACAAGAACGATGCAAAGCTTAGGAATGCGCCCCATGAGGACCATTCGTTCCAATATGCAAACTGCTCTGGATAGTCGATGTAGCGACGTGGCATGCCCTGACGGCCCAAGAAGTGTTGTGGGAAGAATGTCAGGTTGGCCCCGATGAACATCGCCCAGAAGTGCAACTTACCAGCCCATTCAGGATACATACGGCCCGACATTTTTGGGAAGTAAAAGTAGATCCCCGCAAAGATGGCGAAGACCGCTCCCAAGCTCATGACGTAGTGGAAGTGTGCCACAACATAGTAGGTGTCGTGATAGTAACGGTCCACAGCGGCCTGTGACAGAACGATCCCTGTAACCCCACCAACGGTGAATAGGAACAAGAAGCCAAATGCCCAAAGCATTGGTGTCTTGAACTCGATCGAGCCGCCCCACATGGTTGCGATCCACGAGAACACTTTGACCCCAGTTGGGACCGCGATGACCATGGTTGCCAGCATGAAGTAGGCTTGTTGGTTCAGTGACATACCAACCGTGTACATGTGGTGTGCCCATACGACAAAGCCCAGAACACCAATCGCGATAAGCGCCCAAACCATTGGCAGGTAACCGAAGATCGGCTTGCGTGCGAAGGTCGAGATCACGTGAGAGATGATGCCAAAGCCAGGCAGAATGATGATGTACACTTCGGGGTGACCGAAGAACCACAAGATGTGTTGGTACAAGACCGGATCGCCACCGCCTGCTGGATCAAAAAACGTGAACCCAAAGTTACGGTCCATCAGCAACATGGTGATCGCGCCTGCCAGAACTGGGAGGGACAAGAGGATCAGCCAAGACGTAATGAAGATCGACCATGAGAACAACGGAACCTTGAACAGGGTCATGCCAGGAGCACGCATGTTCATGAAGGTTGTGATCATGTTGATCGCGCCCAAGATGGAAGATGCGCCAGAGACGTGAACCGCAAAGATTGCGAGGTCCATCGACATACCGCCCTCACGAACGGACAGCGGTGGATACAAGACCCAGCCAACGCCAGAACCAAGTTGACCGTTGCCGCCCGGGGAAAGAACCGAACAGATCGCAAGCGTCGTACCCGCAACATACATCCAGAAGGACAAGTTGTTCATACGTGGAAACGCCATGTCAGGCGCGCCAATTTGCAAAGGCATGAAGTAGTTACCAAAACCGCCGAAAAGCGCAGGAATAACCACGAAGAACATCATCAAGATGCCGTGCCCTGTGATCAGAACGTTCCAAAGGTGGCCGTTCGGGGTACACAGTTGAGAGGAGTCTGCGATGAAACGCGCGCCCTCCATACACATGTATTGAACGCCGGGGTTCATCAGTTCCAACCGCATATAAACGGTGAAAGCGACAGAAACAAAGCCGACAAGGGCCGAGACGATCAGGTAAAGAATACCGATGTCTTTGTGGTTAGTGGACATGAACCAGCGGACAAAGAAAGAACGATTGTCTTCGTGATCGTGCCCGTGGATGGCTGCGTCTGCCATGTGGGTGCCTCCTGTAAAATGCAATAGCTAAGCCACCGCTGAACAGCGCGGCCTAGGACTTCCGTTTTCTTCTAATATCCTAATGCTTTCAGAGCAATGACCGTAATTGCCGCAGAGGTAGATTTATTGTCGCGGTTTGTTCCCTGTTTCATCCGATCGGTTGATACGATTGGATATAGGATGATCTCCGCGCAATTATTGCCGCGGATAACCCGAGCCCTGTACACCTATGAGTTGAAAGTGGTATAATTCCCCCTAATTCGAGGGGTGCGAATCTTAGGATTCGAGTCAGGAATTCGGGTAAATAACCGCAATATTGATCGGATTGTGCCACAGTGCTGACCGTATTGAGGGCCAAATCGGCCCAAAGGGTGAGTCACGCCCAATGATGAGTTGGATAGTTAAATGGTTACGAACAGCAATACAAATCCCGCTCGGGAAACCGACCAGACAATTGGCGCGTCAACGCTTGATGACTCTCTGACGGGTGGTTTTGGGAATGACACAATCAATGGTCTTGCAGGCAATGATGTGCTGCACGGTGACAGTGGTGTCCCGGGATCTTGGCATTACGAAACCTTTGACAAAGACTTTTCGTCTGCTGCGGGACAAGCGTTCACAATCGAGACCAATGTAGGGGCAACAAGCACCCGCACAGGTTCGGGTTATGTTTCTGATTTCGACGAAGGCGGTTTGACGAATTCGGTGCGTGGCACGACCGGAAACCCAGAAAATTTTGGCGTTGTTTACACCAGTACCCTCAATGTCGTTGCTGGCGGCACTTACCGCCTAACGACGGCCTCAGATGACGGTTCGACTATTCAAATTTTCGATTCTGCTGGGAATCCTGTACAGTTCGCCAACCAAACAGGTGGCACGCTTGATTACCTGAACAATGACTTCCACCAAGGGACGACCGAACGGTTTGGCGACGCGGTTTTGGACCCGAACGAAACATACACCATCCAAATCCGATATTGGGAAAATGCGGGTGGAGACACCTTATCTGCAAGCATCACAGGTCCTGACACCGGTGGTGTCAGAGAAGACCTGCTGACGTCTGACATGATTGGCTTGCCACCGGGGCCGGAATATTCGGTCACAGGCACACCTGCTGGTGTTGAGGGCAACGACGTCATCGATGGCGGCGCGGGCGACGATACAATTATGGGCGACGGTGGCAATGATACGTTGTCTGGTGGCGCTGATAATGATGTCATTGATGGCGGCACAGGCAACGATTCTGTTGATGGCGGCACTGGTAATGACACGCTGGAAGGCAATGCAGGCTCTGACGTTCTGGTTGGCGGCACTGGAGACGATAGCATTGTTGGCGATGACGGTGACGACACCACACTGATCTATGACGAAGACTTTTCCGGCGGCGCAGCTGGCTGGAGCAATGTAACCACAGAGACAGACGCTTCTTTGGGTGAGATCTTGGGCCGTTTTGAGGGTGCTGATGGCATTCTTGCAACAGAACAGACCTTTAATGTCGGGTCGGACGCAGACCAAACGGTCATCGAATTTGATGCCTTGCTTCTGGACAGCTGGAACAGCGAAGATTTCATCATCACCATCAATGGCCAAGAGGTGCGTATCTCGCATCTTGAAGGGGACACAGCGTCGCCAGCCAGCCAATCGTTTGTTGGCGTAGATGGTGCAACTTACACGTTTGATTTCACCAACACATCCACGGGTCTTTTGGGGGGATCAGCGGCGACGCAAGACACCGTCATGGGCGTGGTGGTTACCATCGATAATCCGCCGCAGTCTGTAACGATTGGGTTCGGTAGCGATCTGAACAGTACTCTGGCAAACGAGAGCTTTGCGATCGACAACTTCTCGATCGTAAGCACGGAAGCCAGCGACGATACGCTAACGGGTGGCGTTGGTGACGACACGCTGACGGGCGGCGCAGGCGATGACGTGTTCGTTTACGCCGCAAACGACGGCAACGATACGATCACAGATTTCAATGCCGATAACACGGGTTCGATCACCGATGGCGATCAAACGAACAACGATTTCATTGATCTAGATCCGTTCTATACGAATATTTTCGAACTGCGTGCCGATTTGGCTGACGATGGCCTTTTGAACCAGTCGGTTGGTGACTTTGGCGACAATACCGCGATTGGCGGCTCTATCGCACTGACGGGGATTTCGGGGACCGATCTGACGTTCGACAACACTAATGTTGCCTGCTTCACGGCTGGCACAATGATCGAAACTAAAACGGGGAGGGTTCCTGTTGAACACCTGACTGCTGGGATGATGCTGAGCACGATGGACAACGGCTGGCAGCCTGTGCGCGCAGTCATGTCGCGCACTGTTGTTGCAGACGCTGCTCTTGCGCCAGTCGTTATTGACAAAGGTGCTCTTGGCAACACCGAAGAATTGATCGTTTCCCCCGCCCACCGTATGTTGATTGCGGATTGGCGCGCCGAATTGTTGTTTGGTGAATCCGAGGTTTTGGTTGGTGCTAAAACGTTGTGCAATGGCGATACGATTTATCGTCGCCGTGTCCAGAGCCTGATGTATTATCATATTCTGCTGGATCAACACGAAGTGATCTATGCCGCTGGTGTTCCGACTGAAAGCTATCACCTTTCGGCTAGCGCAGAGGTTATGGACGACGGTGTGATGGCTGAGTTGGAAACTGTATTTCCAGAATTGGTCGCATGTAAAAGCGACTGTGTGCGCCCAACATTGCGTTCTTATGAAGTGCAGGCATTACAAGCGATCAGCGCTTAAGCAGGGCCAAAAATAGATGCGAAACTACGTTTAAGCGCGACGTCTACATCATCCATGCTGACGGGCAGGCCAAGGTCCACCAATGACGTGACCCCGTGTTCTTTAATGCCACACGGAACAATCCCGTCAAAGTGTGCCAAGTTCGGTTCAACATTAATCGAGATGCCGTGAAAACTGATCCATTTGCGCAAACGGATGCCAATGGCTGCAATCTTGTCTTCGGCGATGTTGCCCGATGCCATGAGCGGCTTATCGGGCCGATCGACCCAAACCCCAACGCGCCCGTCGCGGATTGCACCCGTGACGTTGAATTCACTTAAGGCTGTGATCACCCATGCCTCAAGCTGCTGAACAAAAAGGCGCACATCGTGGCCCCGTTTGCCCACATCAAGCAGGGTATAGGCGACGCGTTGCCCGGGTCCGTGGTATGTATATTGCCCACCCCGCTTGGTGTCATAGACTGGAAATCGGTCAGGATCGGTTAGGTCTGCCACTTTCGCAGAGGTTCCTGCTGTATAAAGGGCAGGGTGCTCCACCAGCCATATGCACTCATCAGCCTCGCCTGCGTGAATGTCCGCCACCCGGGCTTCCATCCACGCCTCTGCTTCGCGAAAATCAGTAAGGCCGGTAGACGTAATCCATTCGACCATTACGCAGCTTCGGTTTCAGCCGCAGTGCGTCGCAAGATTTCGGCGTAGTTATCGGCACCTT
>JBLHPE010000056.1:0-15926 GCA_047624005.1 Ascidiaceihabitans sp. | reverse complement strand
TTTGCGATCTGGACACGCAATTGCTGCGCCAATTGCAACGGGCATGCCATACCCGATGGAACCACCACAGTTGTTGAGCCAAGTGTGTTTTGGCGCGCCCTTCGTGACAGGGAAAAAGGCACGTCCGGTTGTAATTGATTCATCCACAACAATCGCATCTTCTGGTATTGCGCGGGCGATTGCAGCGGCAAGCGTATCTAGGTTGATTGGGCCACTTGGACGTTCAGGCAAATTCGCTTGGGCCACATGTGCAGGTGCGGTGGTCGTTGCACCCGTCGCGTCGCAAATGGCAGTCAGTGCGGCGACTAGGTCCGCACCGGCATCAGCAAGCGTAAGTATTTCAGCATCTTCGCGGGTCAATATTGCCGGTTTGCCAGGATATGCGAAAAACCCGATAGGGGCACGTGCCCCAACAAGGACGATGCGTTTATAAGGTTTCAGAACGTCTAGCGCGATATCAATAGGGTACGGAACACGCCCAACAGAAACCCGCCCTGCCCCACGTTCAAGTCGCGCGTTGGACCATTCAGACAGCAGTTTACATCCTGTTTTGGCAGCGATCCGCCCCGCAATCTCAAGGCCGTTTTCGCTCAAAGCACTACCACCCAGAAGAAGCAGAGTTTCGGGGCCATCAAGTGCCTCCACAGCTTTGCTTAATAACGTTTCGTCGAACGTCGTAGGCAAAGTTGGTTCAAGGGCATCAATACTTATGCCGCCCTCGTTCCATGCCGTATCACTGGGCAGAATAAGGCAGGCGACCTGACCGGGTGAGACCATCGACGCCTGCACGGCATCAGCTGCGTCTTTACCCACAGTTTCGGATGACGCCGAAGTCCGCACCCAATGCGAAACAGGGCGCGCGATACCTTCGATATCGGAGGTCAACGGAGCGTCCAGCGCAATATGGCTAGAGGCGTGTTCGCCAATGATGTTCACGACACCAGAACCCGCCTTTTTCGCATTGTGTAAATTGGACAAGCCATTGGCCAGACCCGGGCCAAGATGTAGCAAGGTCGAAGCTGGTTTCCCCGCCATTCGGTAATATCCATCTGCGGCACCTGTCGCGACACCCTCTTGCAGCGCCAAGACCGACCGCATGCCGGGAATATGGTCAAGCGCGGCAACAAAATGCATTTCTGAGGTTCCGGGGTTGGTAAAACAGACCTCAACCCCATTGGCGAGCAGGGTATGTACAAGGCTTTCCGCACCATTCATAGTTTTGTCTTTCACGAAATTTCCTTTTCCCAATAGGGACTGCGCAAATCTTTTTTCAGGATTTTACCAATCGTGCTGCGTGGCAATGTTGTGCGAATTTCTACATCTGACAACCGCTGGCTCTTGCCAAGTTGCGCATTGATACCCTTGAGAATGTCAGCAGCGCTACGTGTGGCACCTTTGCGCAAAACGATCAGTCCCAATGGCGTCTCACCCCATGCCTCAGAAGGAATACCAATCACTGCAGCATCAATAACATCAGGATCATTCAGCAGCACCAATTCTAAATCATTAGCATAGATGTTCAAACCACCCGATATAATCATATCTTTCTTCCGATCAGAAAGAACCAAGAACCCATCGTCATCAAATGATCCCATATCGCCCGATCGGAAATAGGTGTTGTCGTCAGCATCCCGCCAAATATAATCGTTGGTCAGATCATCGCGCCCGTAATAGCCCGCCATCATCGTTGGACCACGGCCACAAATCTCACCGACGTGGCCTTGCGGCACTTCCTGCCCCTGTGCATCGATTAGACGGATGTCGTTGCCCGGTGCAAGTTTACCAACGGTGTGCAGCTTGGTCGGATTTTCATCCGCGACCAATACTGTCACGCCACCACCTTCGGTCAGCCCGTAGTATTCGATCAACTTACCTGGGAACCGAACCAATACGTCTTGCTTCACGTCAGCGCGGAGTGGCGCAGAGGTCGAAAATTTCACCCGCATAGACGACAAATCAAAGTTGTCGAAATTCGGCACATCCATGATCCGTTTGTATTGTACCGGCACAAGCATTGTGTGGGTTATCTGTGCTGACTCAACAATTTCCAGATACTTCGCCGCATCAAACTTTGGCATCAAATATACAGTCGATCCGCCAAACAACGTGGGCAAAAAAGAAACGATCGTGGTGTTCGAATACAACGGCGTTGAGATCAACGTGCGGGCGTTATCATCATAACCGTTGGGTGAGACGCGCTCCATCTGCGCTGCCCGCATCCAATGGTTTTGCACGATGCCTTTAGGTGTTCCAGTGGTTCCCGACGAATAGATCAGATTGAAGGGGTCGGCCATGTCGATAGGAACAAGGGGGTCGGTTGCTTTGGCCTGTGCCAAGGCCATTTCGTAGTCATCAAAACGTGGGTCTTCGAAGTCGATCGCAAAGCATTTGATCGGCAGATCCGGTAGAAACCCCTCCACCAACTCCAAATACTGCGCCGCCACAAAAATCACCTTCGCCTGACAATCGGTCAGCATCTTTTTCAAAGCATCTGAGGACGCCATTGAAGAAAGCGGAGTGACGCAGGCCCCTGCCCGCAAAATCCCCATAAATAGCTCTGCATAAGCAATGGAATTGGCAGAGAGGATTGCGACGTTATCATTTTTGCCCAATCCCATTTCAATTAGCAGGTTCGCCACCCGATTGATCCGTATATCAAAAGCGCCCCAAGTTAAGTGATCCTCTCTGCACACCAACGCCAAATGGTCAGGGTGGGCCGCTGCATTGGCGCGGATGCGGGCCACGATAGTTTCCGTTGGCGGTGTCTCGGGTGATGGAGGGGTTATCTTAATCATAGGCCTCAAACAGGATGGGGGCTTGCGGATCGTGCCCGCCAAGCAATGAACAACGGCAACGCACACAGCACAGCACCAATGGCAAAAGACATTACATAACTCAGATCAACCAAAGCGTTTTGGGGCATAGCAATCAGAACACCACCAAAAAACAACAAGACGCGTAATGGTAAACCCACCGCGCCAGCCAATGGTCCCACCAAGCTGATATATCCTTGGAGTGCAGACGAGATCATCGCGACCCCGATCAATGCACAGCTTAACGCGACCGTAATTTCCCATGCGGGTGCTTGGCCGATCAATGCTGGGTTTAAGACAAAGAAAAATGGGGCGATATATATTACGCCGCCAAGGCGCATGGCCTCGAACCCTGTCGTAATCGGGTTGGACCCCGCCATAGTCGAGGCAGCAAAAGCACCCAATGCAACGGGTGGCGTGATATAGCTGACCATCCCCCAATACAAAATGAACAAGTGCACCGCGAGTTGGTTAAGCCCCCCTGCCTCAAGCGCTGGCGCCAAGACAACGGCCAGAAAAATATAGCAAGCTGTGACAGTCATCCCCATCCCGAAGATAAACGCCGTCAACGCCCCCATCAACAGCAACACCAGTGTGTTATCACCTGCCATAAAGACCAGTTCATTGACCAGTGTGCCCGCCAATCCGGTAGCTGAGAACGATCCAACGATCAGCCCAACCCCCAGAAGAATTGCAGTCAGTTCAGCCAACCCCATGCCAACGCCGACAATCATATTGCCAAGCCGCTTTCGATTCAGCCGAAAACGCGCGCGAAACTGGTTCACAATCAGCAACAAAGCCGTTGCATAAAACGGGGCAGAAGATTCCTGCCGCAAGCCGATCATCATATAGAGCAGCAGTGCGAAAACGAAGATATAGGGCCAGCCTTCTTTCATCACTTCCTTCAGACGTGGCAGGTCAGGTTTAGGTAAGCCGCGCAAACCATGCTTAGCAGAATAGGCATCTATTTGGGCAAATAGGCTCCAATAATAAAGGATACTTGGGATCGCGGCGGCCAATGCAATTTCGACATAAGGGCGCGATAAAAACGATGCCATGATGAAAGCAGTAGCACCCATAATTGGCGGCATCAAAACACCGCCTGTAGACGCGCAAGCCTCCGTCGCAGCAGCAGTTTTGGCGGAAAATCCCGTCTTACGCATAGCAGGAATAGAAACCGCACCTGTTGTCAGCACGTTCGAGATCACAGAGCCTGACATAGAACCCATGAAGCCACTGGCAAAAATCGAGACCTTGGCTGCACCACCGCGATAGCCACCGACCATGCCCAGCGCGAGATCATTAAAAAACTGCCCGCCGCCTGTGCGTTGCAGCACGGCACCGAATAAGATGAAGCCGATGACCACGCCACCAAAGGCCCTCATCGGAATACCAAACGAGCTTTCCGCAGAAAAAATGTGATAAGGGACAGTTTGCATAAACGTACTTTGGAAACCCGAGAATGGGTCCGGAACGTTTCCTGCAAATGTTGGATAGAAGGCAAACAGCGTAACGATGCAAAACAGCACTAAGCCACCCGCGCGGCGCGTTGCTTCAAGTATCAAAAAGAAGAAAACGACCGAGACATATTGCGCGAATTCCGGTGCCGCATATTCCCAGCCCTGCGACAGGTTTGCTTGCGCCGTTTGCGAGAGATATCCAGTGCACCCAAGAGAAACGGCAAAAAGCGCCCAGTCAAAAAGCGAGGGCTGACCGCCCTTACCGCCACATATCTGAAAGATCAAAAAACTCAGGGCTAGGAACAAGCCACCAAGGATATAGAGGTATCGCCCCTCGATCAGGACCTTCCCCAATATCTGTAGATTGAACAGCTGGTTTATGACCAAGATCAGCGAGAACAGTGTACCAATTATGACCACCCAACGGGCCGGTCCAGCAATCCGTTCGGCGGGGGTAGCCCCATCGATTGCAACCTGTTCGATGCTCTTGTCGGCAGGCGTGGCTTGGTTGGTCATAGGGTCACTCGCATCTGGGACAACACAGCGCAAATCGGCCAGCGAAAACGCTGGCCGAATGCTAAATTTAGTGCGGATCAAAAGACGATCTTGAACCCGCCTGCAGTAAGGGCTTTGCGACGTGCCTCGCCCCATGCGGCGACCCAATCTGATGGGCTCGCTGCTTTGGTTTCTTCCCATGCAGCAGCAAGCGCCGCTTGGCGCGCAATCAGGTTATCATTGTGGGCCTGAGCGGTGTCAGACCAGACACCGGCCTCTTGATAATACTGGATTGCACCAGCGTGGTATGGAACGACCCATTCCATATTTTGCTTATCCATGGCCCAGCCACCGATACCAGGCGCTTTGCCGTCATAGGCAGGGAACAATTCGACCATCGCTTTTGTCATGTTGTAGACTAGCGCATCTTCTGTCGCCTCCATCGCCGTCAAAACCGGATAGGCATAACCAGCGCCCTGATAACCATCTGTGCCATCAATGGTCGCGCCAACTTTTGCTTTGTTCAGCTGGAAGAACGGCGCAATCGCAGTCATCTTTGCGAAGCCTGCAGTATTTTCGGGATCTATCGGCGGCCAGAACAGACCGCGCGGCCCAGCGGCTGCCTCATAGACTTTACCAGAGTTGGTGGATGCAAATGCCGCATCGACTTGACCTTCGATCAGGCCATTCCAACTTGCGCCGTAGCCACCAAAATCTACACGTTCCACATCATCCCACGTTAAACCACCGTAAGCCAGATAGGCTTCAGTGTTCACATTCAACGCAGGTGCACCGACGATATAAGCGACGCGTTTGCCCTTTAAGTCAGAGAACTCTTTGATATCAAGATCATTGGCCACACCCACCGCGAGGTTAATAGCGCCACCGTTGTTGGCCATCAAAACACGAACAGGCTGAGGTCCCCAGTTTTCCGCGCCAAAGTCAAAGACCCCTTCTTGCGCCATAAAACTACCACCAACACCGGTTGCCGAGAATTGAACTCTGCCCTGACGCAATGGTTCTGTGCGCGAAATATCGTTTTTACCGGGTAAGACACGAAGATTAACACCCGTGGCGTCTTGCAAGGCCGCCCCAATAGCAACTGACTGATTGTAGCCAGCTGATCCTGTACCATATGCTGTCCAACTAAGTTGCTTCGGCAAATCAATATCCGCAGCGATAGACATTGAGGCGGACAGCCCGACCAATGCGATTGTTGACAAAAGATGTTTCATGTTTTCCTCCCAAAAAACTCCGAACTTATGCAAAAATGAGCGTAATACCCGGCGTACTAATCCAAAAAAATTTGCGGAACGTAATTCCGCCATACGAAACAGGCTATGAGGAACGGAATTGATGAGTCAACACAACTTGAGTTTGACGTAGCGTTGAATTGAGCTGGAAATTCGCTAGTAACTTGCATGGTTAGTTAAATCGACCAGGTGTCTGGCCATTAAATTTTGGCGCAAACTAGGTACCATACCGAACATGGCAGCCTTTTTAAGTTGCGGTAGATGTTTTAATCTCACCAAACCTATTCAGAATAAATTCTTTATTTTTTGGAATGAAGGCACCTTAAATTTACAAAAGATTTATGCTCAAACAGCATGGCCGAGCAGGCGTAAGAAGATCTAATTAAAGGATTTCGCACGTGACCTGAAGCGCTCGATCGCTCAGTAGCTTAGAACTGTAAGGGCAAGTTAATGGCGGCAGGCTCTAAGGTTCACATTAGCTATGGGTATTTTTAATATCCCTAGGCAAACCACACTCACTCAACTCTACGGCACGTTCTCCCTCGAATTGTCAAGAAAAGTGAGCTGTCGTCGCAACCTAGCCTCGTCTACTACTCTTTTCAAAGCGACAACGACACTTTACCAACTGGCGAATACCAAAACCCTACTCAGAAGGTTATCTCTGCAGACTGTTTTAGCCCTTCATCATCAGGCCGCAGGAAATCAATGACGGTTTTCAGTTCCAGCCGCCCATCTCGGCGGGAACCTGACGCCTTTTCAGATCGAATTATATCGCAGCCTTGCTTTTTCAATTTTTCAATCTGTACGTCCAAGTCCTGATCAGTCGTGCTGACCCGCGCATATCCAATTTTTATCATGTGTCACCTTTGGGTTTAAGCGCAAGGCTACCGTGTCACAAATAGGCGCTGTCAACCCAGATGTTACCTTGAAACAATAAGTTAGGTGACGTCACGCCAGGGTATGTCTTGATGTTACCGCAGGTAGCGGTGTTGGTTGACACCAATGGCGGAAAGGAGACCTTCGCTGCAAGTGCGAGGTGGGAGTCCGTCAACAGCGAGAGCCGACATTCACATTGCCGAAGAACTCAGTTTCTTTCTGTACCGCCGCAAGGCGGCTTGGAGCCCAAACTTGACCTTGACGTAACCGATTGATGCCGCAGCGTAGCGTTCGCATAGCAGCCATTCGACATGCCAAATAATGCCGACGTGCAACTTCAACAAATTGGCCAATTCGGATAATTTAATAAAAAGGGCGTCTGTCTCATCGCAACTGCGCTTTGGCATCGGTCTCGCAACCGGTGCGACAAAACGACAATACTGCTATTCGAGAGGAGCGGTATTGTCGTTGCTTTTGTGATCAGAAAACAAACACTAGATCATCAACTACCAAAGGATCATCAAATTGCTGAGCCATTTCATTATTTTCCGGATTGTTTGGATTTACCTCAATAAGTGATCCTGTCGTAACGATCTGAAATGCAGCAATGTTCTCGAAAGCGCTTGTTTCAATTTCTGTCGTCGACGCGTCATCAAAGATAAATGCATCGGCAAACTGACCGCTAGTGAAATCGAGCATGTTGGCCTCAGTCGCGCTGATTGACACTTCAAATTCACCGACTGCGACGTATTGGAAACTGAATGGGCTAACCTCCTCAATGCGGTAAGTGACAATAGAGGCTGTTGTCATCGGGCCACCCAATGCGGTCAGAGACATGGATTCCAAATCAAATGCCGTTCCAAACGTGGTTTCTGGAACCGGTGTAAATATCGGTCCAGAATCCAACGAAGCCGTAACGCCGGGGGCAAAGGCAGTGAAAGCATACTCTGGCATCCCGAGGTCATCATCACCTATATACGTCCCCACAATGACGGCAGCATTTCCATCAGGGACAGAATCTGATGCGTCAACCGTCGTTTCGCCTGCGATCAACCCTTCGGCGGCACGGCCTCCTAGCTCATCGACCTCAATCGCTGTTGCTGTGCCGTCGAATGTGAGACCCCCAATGTCCGTCAGTGTAATCGTAGAACCCTCTTCGGAGGAATAGCTTTCAAAGTCTTCGATCACTGTGCCGGTTGTCACGTCTTCGGGACCGTCCACCGTAACGTCCAGTTCGCCCACAACCGGCGGGTTGATGCCATCACTCACGGTGTAGTTGATTACGAAATCCAAGGACTCTCCGGCTTCGAGTTCCAGTTCTGTCACATTGATCGTAACAACACCGTCAATGATCATACCGGTGATAACTCCATCAGCACCGATCACATCGTTTCCGACAACGGTGACTGGGATCGCAATGCCAAGGCCGTCTGTAACTGACACTAACGCAATGGCCAGATTGTCTTGATCAACATCGTTTACCAGCGCATTCAGATCGAATTCGATATTGTTCGAACCCAAGATGATGTCGTCAGGCAATGTTCGCGTTTCACCGGAATTGAACGTTGTTGGCGCGGTGTTTTCGGCCGAGCCCGTTAGGTTCAATGTGACAACTCCAGAATCCGATGCAGATCCGTCACTGACCGTATAGAGCAATTGGAAACTGCCAGTTTCACCATCGCCAAGCCCGAAGACGTTAGGGTCGAACATTACGATGCCGCCTGACAATTCGGTGCCACTGGCCTCTAACGGATCAAATTCGAGTTCATTGCCAAATTCGTCAACGAATACCAACGAAGTTACAGTTAAAAAATCCCCGTCAGCGTCCGTCGCTAAACCAAGGGCGGTGGCAAGGTTGACCGTGATCGTACCCTCAGCTTCGGTTTGGGTAATCGTTGCATCACCAGCAACAGGTGCTGTGTTTGTTGGCTCATCATCAGGATTGTTCACCGTCAGATTTATTTGACCCGTTGAGATACTGTTGTCGCCTTGGCCGTCATCGACGGTGTAGGTGATGCCCAGCTCAAGGAACGAACCGTCTTCGATGTTCAACCCGTTCAAATCTAGCGTAAAGATTTTACTGCTGGGACTGGTTTCAACGAACTTCACACCCAACCGTTCGCCATTTTGGATGGATAATGTCGTAATATCCAATTCAGAGATCGATTGTTCACTGTCCCTGATGATTGGTTGGCCATTTACCGTCATCGTGTTGAAATCAAATGTAAACACGTTCGAAACACCATCTTCGATTGTTGCCTCGACGTTTGCAGTCAAAACATCCGGTGCTGTGTTCTCATCTGAAAGTTCACCAACCGTTATGATCACCTCTGCCGTTGATGTTTCGCCAAAGCCATCGGTGATCGTATAGCTGAATACGTCAGACCCGGTAAAACCCTCGTTCGGGGTGTAGGTGAACACACCAGGTGACGTTTCCACGACCGACCCGTTCTCTGGTTGGGTCAATTCAGTGATCGTTAGCATGTCGTTTTCAGCGTCGGTGTCATTGGAAAAGACGTTGATTTCAACCTCAGCATCCACAGCTGTGTTCGCGGCGTCATCATTTGCCATGGCCGCATCATTCACAGCGTTTACAATAATGTTAACTGCGCCAGTGTCGGTCAAAACACCATCCGTTACAATATAGCTAAAGCCGTCAGGACCGCTATAATTCTCAGCTGGGTCGTAGGTGAATGACCCGTCCGACAATAGAGTGACTGTGCCGCCATTTGCGGTGGTGATGACTTCGGCAACTACGCTCAGGCTGTCGCCATCAATGTCGGAATCAACGCCCAACCCGTTGTCGGCCAGCACATTGCCAGAAAATGGCGTGTCCTCGTCACCGGCAAACACATCATCGATTGCAACTGGTGCATCGTTGGTCGCATCAACGATGATATTGACGACGGCTGAATCGCTCAGCAACCCGTCAGTCACAGTGTAAGTAAAGCTGTCAGGACCGTTGTAGTTGTCGGCCGGATCATAGGTAAACGATCCGTCAGCCAACAAAACCACTGTACCACCGTTTGCAGTGGTGATCGTCGCGGCTTGAACAGTTAACGTGTCACCCTCAAAATCAAAGTCCGCGCCATTGCCATTGTTATCCAGCACATTGCCGGTAATTCGGGTATCTTCATCGCCCGAAAACGTATCATCAAAAGCAGCCGGACCATTATTTTCGGCAGTCAGGTCAATTGTATAGTCATCAAAGACCAGAGTTTCGACATTTTCTAGGGTGTCTGTTCCTTGCGTGCCATTGCCGAATACCGTTGTGACGCCGTCGTTGGTCGAAATTGTAAAATCCGTGATCGAACCTGAAAAGACTGCTGTGTCGTTGCCATCGCCGCCATCAATTGTGTCGTCGCCGTCGCCGCCGATAATAACGTCATCATCTGAACCCGCGTCGATTTCGTCGTTTCCATCACCGCCGTTCAGAGTGTCTGCGCCTTTGCCGCCCTTCAATTCATCGTCGCCGTCACCACCATTTAGCAGATCGTCGCCCTTGCCGCCTTTCAGCTTGTCGTCACCTAACCCCCCGATCAGGGTGTCATTTCCGTCCCCACCATCCAGTTTATCATCGCCTTCGCCACCATCAAGAACGTCATCGCCTTCGCCACCTTTCAGCCTGTCGTTACCTAACCCGCCGATCAGGGTGTCATTGCCGTCCCCGCCATCAATTTTATCATCGCCACCGGCACCATCAACATAGTCATCGCCGTCCTTTGCTTTGATCTAATCCTTGCCTAAGCTACCCAGAATTAAATCAAATTCGTCGGTTCCATTATAAGTTGTCATGTCAAATTTCCTTTAAAAATATTCTCAAAGATTAGCACAAAATTAGGGATTTTTTAAATTCTTTTCCAACCCTCACGCTCCGGTTGTAATTCGATTGGGATCGCAAGGCTCCAATCAACTGAAGGCTAGGAACAATATCAGCTTTCTGTATGTTGCATCCGTCATTCCAACCTCTTTGTGCGAACCCACCATTCAAAAAAACTAAATAACTAGGTGAAAAAATACCGCACGGCGATATGGCATTATCAACATTACAATTATATCCGGCGGTACTCTGCAGCCGTCTCAAATTCATAAGTGGATGTTGAGTTGTCGTCTTGCAGCTTGTTCATCTTTAGCAACAACCGTTGCGCATTATTAGACGCGGCAACAAACACATTTTTTAAACACCCAGACGATAATTGACGGATATGGTTTTCGGGTGCCGCCCGTTAGGCAAAGCTTTCACGTATCGTTCTCTTTGCTGTCTGGTTTGGCGTCCGCAAGGCAACGCTACCTTCATATGACGGATCGGAAGTGGGGAACCCAGCTTTCCGGCGCATTTCAAATTGCGCAACAGACATTTTGGCTTCAGAAAGAGTTGCGCGAACATCTCGGTTCCCGGCTTTGGTTAATCGCACGGGATTTTCATGTTTAGCTGACTGGAAACGCTTGGAATTGAGCCCAAAATGCAGGGTTAGCCAAAAAATACAGGGTCAGCCCAAATACCCATGCTTCACGCCCTTGGTGCCTATTGCTGCAGCTGCAGTATTTGAAAAGCAGTCATTGAGCGGGCGGACTGAGATGTCGACTTTGCCCGCGATGCGGTCATCTATGCAAGTTGCAGCGAATGTCAGGTTTGACAGCATCTCAAGGTTGCTCCTCCCAAACCTTCTGCAGCGCATCCGCGTCAATGCTCACAACATGGCCCGCTTCGGGAAACGCGCCTGATGTGACGTCCGCGATATATTCTTTATACGCTGCGACACGCTCAAGTTGGAGTTGTTCACGTTTCGCGGCGAAGTTGCGATATGTTTTGGCATGGCGCGGGATGTGGCCCGTATTCTCGCCAAGCAAGTCAGCCGAAAACAGATATTGCGCATCACAGCCCCCGCCTGACCCCAACGAAATCGTCAGCATTGACGTGCGTTTGGTGATCTCGGTCGCAAGGTTTTCGGCGACGACTTCCATCTCAACCGCGAACGCGCCTGCAGCTTCAAAATCCTGCACCTGTTGCCAGACCATCTTGGCCTGCGACAGCGTGCGACCAACGGCGCGAAACCCGCCCGTCCATGTGGCCTTTGGTGGAACCAACCCAACGTGGCTGATCACTGGCACGCTTTCGCGCGCAAGGACTTCCACGATATGCGGGCTCATGCCGCAATAGACCGATTGCGCCCCCGCCTGCATCGCGGCCATGGCGTCGCGCAACACCTCGGTGGCGTCGCCGTGTTTGCCCCATGGCATACCAAACTGGAAATGCGAGTTCGGGACGGTTTTGGCGAAATGCGCACGTTCAGGGACAAAGGCGGTGCCGATCATGTCCATGCCTGCGTCAGAGGCCGCAATCGCCTCTTCCTCTCGGGCAACTTGGACATAGGTAAGCTGGCGTTTGCCTTTGGCATCCAGCAGGTGTTTGACGGTCAATGCAGTCATGATTTACGTTCCCATCATCTTTTTGCGGCGCTCTTTGATCTTCACGTCTGCAGCAGTCGTGCCATCGTGAAACGAACCAAAGAACTTGTCCCAAGGAATTTCGAGCGATCCGTAATTACATTCAAAATAGCGGTGGTGCATCTGGTGGTGGAACGTGCCCAACGCCAGTCGGTTTTCATCTTTAACCACCAACCCCTCAAACCCCGTATGCGTCGTTGCAGCGGTCAGCGTGTAATATTGCAAGTGGAACAAGATGTGGACTGGATGCGCCGCGACAATCCAATGAATCATGACAGACCCAAGGAAAATTACATGTTCCACAGGGTGCATCGACAACCCCGACCATGGTCCAACATTGATATTGCGGTGATGCAAGGCGTGGATGTGCTTGTAGAAAAACGGAATGTGCAGAAAACGGTGAATCCAATAGAAATAAAAGCTCTCCCAAATCGGGATCAGCAGAAACATCCCAACAAACCAAACCGGATGCGCCGCCCATGTCAGCATCGGTGCGTAGCCATTCGCCAGCGCCCAGAACATCAGCACCTCATAGGCGGTCCAAATCGTGACACCGCTGGCCAATGTCCAGAACATGTTGTCTTTGATTTGCCCACCCAAGGTAAACTGGCGGCCATTTTTCATCAATGGACGCGGATCATAGCGCAGCTCTTTGCCCTGCTTGGTGAAGGTATAAAAATACAAATGCAGTCCACCTGCGACCGCAATCATCAAGATCAGGTTGCGTACATACATCTCGGCCACCCAGTCAAACGCCAAAGTTCTTGTTTCTTCTAAAGGGGGTTGGAACCAATAGAACGAGACAAAAGCAATGCCTACAATGATCAACTTTTCTGTGATCAGAAACCAAGAGTTCCAAACCCACGCAAGCATTTCCATCGGACGCAATGGCCAACGAAAAAACGGTGATACTTGAAGCGGTACGTTGGGCGTGTGGTTCCAGCCCTTGAGAGGTTCATGATCCATTTTGGATGCCTTTTTGCCAGTCTACACGGCATTGTTTGACACAGATAAAGATGCGTGAAAAACAGATTAAACAAATCAACTAAACCTGATTTTTAGAGGTATCATGGCGATTTCACTTAAGGCGATGGAATATTTCACAACAGCCTTGCGGCATGGAAGCATTTCCAAGGCGGCAGCCGAGTTGAACATTGCAGCCTCTGCAATTGGGACAGCGATTGATCAGGTTGAGGCCACGTTTGATCTGACCCTCACCATCCGGCAACGATCACGCGGGATTAGGGCCAATGCCAGCGGGCGGCAGGTTGCCCAGAAATTCGAACGGTTGCTCGAGGATTACGCGGCAGTCTTGACCGAAGGGGCCGACCTGAAACAAGCACTAAGCGGGACGTTACGCGTCGGATATTACGCGCCCATTGCTCCAGCGTTCCTGCCCCCGATCCTCACGTCATTTATCCCCGACGGCCACGATATCACCCTGCAACTTGATGAATGTGACAACGACAGCGCCCAAGACGGATTGCTGAACGGAACCTACGATGTGGTGTTGTTCGTGAGCGAAGATGTGCGCCCTGCCGTCGACTTTGACGTGCTGATCGCCGCACCAGCCTATTGCCTTGTGCCCGGCGGTCACGCCTTCGCCAAACAAGCCAGCGTGACCGTGGCACAGATCGCATCGCAACCGTTGGTCGTTCTGAACCGCCCCGTGGCTGCAGCCTATTACCAAAGTCTGTTCGACGCCAATGACATCACCGTCGCCGCTTACGCCAATTCGACGGAAATGGTCCGCAGTTTAGTAGGCGCGGGGCATGGCTGCGCCGTTTTGAACATGCAGCCGTTGACCGCGCAAAGCTATTGCGGGGCAACGCTGGTCGGCGTGCCGATATCCGACCCTTTGCCGCCGCTCACGCTCTCAATCGGATACGACAAAACGCGGCCCCGCCGCTTGGTCCAAGATTTCGTCGATGCATGCCGCGCGCATTTCGCACACGCGGGACCGCAGCGATGTATCGTTGAATTAGACTAGGTTGTGGCGGTTTTTGGAACAGCCCAACACAGCACCGCCGTCATGGCGATATATGTTAGAATGATGGTCGGTACGGTGGTGTTGAACGCAAGATTGAGGACCGGAAGACCGAACAAATCACGGAATGAAACCGTGGCAATCGATACCATGAAGACGATACCATATACGAACACGCCGATGATTGCCGCGCGGTTTTTGGTGGTGCGCACGACCCCGGATTTCGCTTCAGCGCGGAAGTAATATGTCAGTGCTGCGACCATAAAGACAGCTTCGATGAGAATCGCCAAATAGGCGTTTTTCGCATATAGCCCGAGGCCAACCGCAAACGTATTTGCACCGAACAAATGGTGCCCGTGGCCCGAAAAGAAATCCAACGTAATGTGACCGATAAACAAAGCCAGCGCAACCAAACCAATGGTGGTGCTTTTGAACAAAAACTTACCAATGAGAAACACCACGACAGCCCAGATAAACTGTGGAAGCAGGTGATGACTGTACATCATCGACACGGTCATATTGGAAATTGTCGCATCAAACACGTCAACAGGCCCCGTCGGTTCCAGCCCAAGGTAGTGAAAAATGAACCAGCAGATGTCTTGAAATTGCGACACGGCAAGAAAGAACAACAGCGTCCCTTTGGGAAATTTCTGATGTGCTATAAGGGCGGTGGCGTAATGTCCTGCGATCATTTTGTCTGTATCCTTTAGATTTCACCGACATCAAACAACGACCTAGTAGGGTGAATGATGATCTGATATATTTTCGTAATTAGCGGTACGATATGTATCGGTCAATCTTTAAATACTCATGGGTACGAATATGTCAACGCAAGATGGCGCACCAAAGCGGGGTCGCCCACAAACCCTCGACCGTGATGCAGTCCTGAAAACTGCATTGATGAGCTATTGGGCCGACGGGCCAACGCGTGTCTCGATTGGCCATATCTGCCAAGTGGCCAATGTTTCCAAGCCCAGTGTCTACCGTGAATTTGGCAGTGATGATGGCCTGAAAGATGCGGTGCTCGACCTTTACCGAGAGATGGTCCTTGTCCCATTTTTCAATATTCTGACTACTGACGACGGTTTTCACCAACAGATCGAGGCGCTGATCGCGTTTACGGTTCAAGACCGTCAGCCGCTTGGAATTCCAAGTGGATGTTTGCACGTGGCTATGCGTGCCCACAAGGAGGATCTTGGCCCGATCGCAAGCAACAAAGTCGCTCTGCTGCGCTGCGAAACCCTTGAGACCTACCAAAGATGGATCGAACGCGCAAAATCTAGTGGAGAGTTTAAGGCTGATATCTCGTCTAAGGCGGCGGCCCTGTTTTGTGATGCACAGAACGGCGGTGCGATGCGCATGCAAAGAGAAGGTGTTTCAAAGGAATCCATCGGACAAACTCTAAAGCTCGCATTTTCTACTTTGGTTTGAAACTCATAAGCAGCCATTGGTGCGCTTGCAGCGAATGCACACTTTGTTTAAGGTTTTTCGATGCGGGCCTGAGCGCGATTTTTCAGCTTGGTGCGACGTTGGCCCGCGTTGGGAAACATGACTAGGAGGAAGCCGTGGGGTCTGGGCGCGCGCTATGGGGAAA
>JBLHPE010000055.1:0-15947 GCA_047624005.1 Ascidiaceihabitans sp. | reverse complement strand
AGATTGCGGTTTGTTCTTCGCTTAGGGCAAAATCCATATCGGTCCTCATGGGGCAAGGGGCGTGGGCAAGAAGGTGTGAATTGAACGTACGTTAAATTCGGATTATTTCACCAATGTTGCAAGTAGGGTATCGATGGTCTTTTCGGGTTGTCCCAAAAGGGATAACGCTTCGTGCTCGCTATGTTGGACCAGCGGCACAACCGCGTCGACATCGGCCCAAGAGCGAATGAACATTGCACTCACATCTTGGCTGACAGGTGTTGGGGCGACGTAAACGACAAGCGACTGCAACCCTGAACGAACAAACCGTTCCGCCTTTTCAGCCTGCATATTCATAAATTGAACATAGTCTTTTTCGTAACCCGTGATTTGGGTCATATCGACAAGCTGCTTTTGCCCTGCAGCATAATCCGGATGCGCGATATATAATTTGGTTGCGGCCATCGTATCTTGGATGGCCGCAAAGCCAGAATACCGGACCACAACAAGGCCGCGATCCGGAAATATGTAAAAGTTGACGGGCATTTTATTCCATAACAGGTATCGAGAATTCTCCGCCTTCTTTGATGCCTGAAGGCCAGCGCGCTGTCACGGTTTTTGTGCGTGTATAGAATTTGAACGCATCTGGACCGTGTTGGTTCAAATCGCCAAACACAGATTTTTTCCAGCCACCGAAGGTGTGATAAGCCAAAGGAACAGGGATTGGCACGTTAATACCGACCATGCCGACATTGATCCGGTTTGCGAAATCACGGGCTGCATCGCCGTCGCGTGTGAAGATCGCGGTGCCGTTGCCGTATTCGTGGTCCATCGCAAGGCCCAGTGCCTCTTCATAGGTCTCTGCACGCACGCAGGTCAGGACAGGGCCAAATATTTCGTACTTATAGATGTCCATGTCTTTGGTGGCGCGGTCAAACAAATGCGGACCAACGAAGAAACCGTCTTCATAGCCCTGCAATTTGAAATCACGTCCGTCTACAACCAACTCAGCGCCTTGATCGATGCCGGTTTGTACCAGACGTTCGATGTTGGCTTTGGCCGCAGCTGTGACAACAGGTCCGTAATCCACGTCATTGCCAGATGTGTATGGGCCGACTTTCAGGCTTTCGATCCGCGGGATCAGCTTTTCGATCAAACGATCTGCTGTGTCTTCGCCAACTGGAACAGCGACCGAAATCGCCATGCAACGTTCGCCTGCCGCGCCGTAGCCGGCACCGATCAGCGCATCTGCGGCTTGATCCATGTCAGCGTCTGGCATGATGATCATGTGGTTCTTTGCACCGCCAAAGCACTGAACGCGTTTGCCGTTCGCACAGCCGGTTGCGTAGATGTATTCAGCAATTGGTGTGGAGCCAACAAAGCCAACGGATTGGATTACGTCATGGTGTAGGATCGCATCGACAGCTTCTTTGTCACCGTTGACGACCTGAAGGATACCTTTTGGTAGGCCAGCTTCTTCCATCAGTTCGGCCAACATCAATGGTACAGATGGATCACGTTCGGATGGTTTCAGAATGAACGCGTTGCCACATGCGATGGCAGGGGCGAACATCCATAATGGGATCATGGCAGGGAAGTTGAACGGCGTGATGCCTGCTGTAACACCCAACGCTTGGCGCATGGAATACATATCAATGCCGGGGCCGGCGCTGTCGGTGTAGTCGCCTTTCAGCAATTCAGGTGCGCCGATGCAGTATTCAACCACTTCCAATCCGCGTTGTACGTCGCCAGCAGCATCGGGCAATGTCTTACCATGCTCGCGGCTGAGCGCTTCGGCCAGCTTGTCCATGTTTTCGTTCAAAAGGGCGACGAACTTCATCATCACACGTGCGCGGCGCTGTGGGTTTGTAGCGGCCCACTTTGGCTGTGCGGCAGCAGCGAATTGAACAGCTTGGTCCAGTTCAGCGGCGGATGCCAATGGGCACTTGGCCTGCACTTCGCCCGTTGCTGGGTTCATAACGTCTGCGAAACGGCCTGATGTGCCTTTGACGTGTTCGCCGTTGATGTAGTGCGTAAGCTCTTGCATGGGAATCCTCCGGTTGATTTGACGTCACTCTAGTATTGCAAAAACGTATGGGACAGAGGAAAGATATCAAAACAGTTTTGCATTTTTGCAAAATGGGAATGGTGCGATGTTAGACAATTGGGATGATGTGAGGTTGTTCTTGGCTGTTGCCCGTGAAGGCGGGCTGTCGGCTGCGGGCAAACAGGTGCGGCTGGACCCTGCGACTTTAGGTCGGCGCATGATGCGGCTCGAAAAGGCATTGGGGACGGGATTGTTTGTGAAATCACCCCAAGGCTATGCCCTAACAGTGGCAGGTGCCGAGTTGTTGGCCCGCGCTGAAGACGCAGAAACTGCGATGCGGGTCGCCACCAGCAGCTTGCCTGTGCAAAGTGACAGCCTGACGGGACAGATGCGTATTGGGGCCCCAGATGGCTGTGCAAATTATGTGCTGCCACAGGTTTGTGCGGCACTGGCCGTTGAACACCCTGAATTGGATATTCAAATCGTAGCCTTGCCGCGGGTATTTAACCTGTCGCGTCGCGAAGCAGATTTGGCGGTTGGGGTCAGTGCGCCGACTGCAGGGCGGCTGACCGTGCAAAAGATCACCGATTATCACCTGCATTTGGCTGCATCAGATGCGTATCTGAAAACGAATGCTGCAATTTCGACGCTGACTGATCTCAAAGCGCACCGTGTTGTCGGGTATATCCCTGATATGATTTTTGACCGTGAATTGGATTATTTGGCGGATATCGGGGTAGGGCGGGTGCCGCTGGCTTCAAATTCGGTCTCGGTTCAATTGAACCTCTTGCGTCAAGGCGGCGGTGTGGGTGTTGTCCACGATTTCGCTTTGCCCTTTGCCCCAGAATTACGTGTCATATTGAAGGATCAAATCAGCCTCAAACGTAGTTTCTACATGATCCGCCACGAGGACGACCGCCAAAATGCCAAATTGGCCCGATTTGCGCAAAGCCTTGCCGACGGTGTGCGCCAAGAGGTTGTCCGCCTTGAAACCTCAACCTTGACTTGAAACAATTTTCCGGCAAATCTGATCACAACCACGTCATTTTTTCTGGAGTGCGACTATGCAGGTATATCAAATTTTAAAGTCGAAATCGGATGATAAGGTGGTGACTGTCCCGCCCGGAACTTTGGTATCAGAAGCGGCGAAAATATTGGCTGATCGTAAGATTGGGACGGTGGTTGTTTCCCCCGACGGCGAAATAGCCAGTGGTATCCTGTCGGAACGCGACATCGTACGTGAGATTGCAAATCGCGGGGCCACATGTCTGAGCGATACCGTAGACACTTACATGACATCCAAATTGGTGACCTGCACACGGAATGAAAGTGCGGACAGTGTCTTGCAAATGATGACCAAAGGGCGCTTTCGCCACATGCCAGTTGTTGAAGACGGCGTGATGGTTGGTTTGGTCACAATCGGCGATGTGGTCAAAGCCCGCTTAAGCGAGCTTGCAATGGAGAAAAACGCGCTTGAGGGCATGATAATGGGCCACTAGGTCCATTTTTGGCCGTTAGAGTTAACACCTGCTTGCAATCTTTGGCTTGAAATGTTTGCTTAACCGCAACTTAATTATGTGACGGAGCGTGCCCATGCGCGTTGGATTGTATCCAGGAACTTTTGACCCGATTACTCTGGGTCATATCGACATTATCCGTCGCGCAAGTGCGCTTGTGGATCGGCTTGTGATCGGGGTTGCGATCAACCGCGACAAAGGCCCGCTTTTTTCCTTGGAAGAACGGGTGGCGATGATCGAGGCGGAATGCGCCAAGCTGACCGCCCAAACCGGCACCGAGATAATTGTGCACCCCTTTGAGAACTTGTTGATCACTTGCGCCAGCGATGTTGGGGCAACGATGATTATTCGTGGTCTACGTGCCGTTGCCGATTTTGAGTATGAATATCAAATGGTTGGTATGAACCGTGTCCTTGATAACAGCATCGAAACAGTGTTTTTGATGGCTGAGGCCAAACATCAGGCAATCGCCTCTAAGTTGGTCAAAGAGATTGCCCGCCTTGATGGTGATGTCAGCAAATTTGTAACGCCGTTGGTTAATGACAAGCTCAAGGCGCGTTTGGGCTAACCATCCACCAGCATGATCAATAAAAAAGGTGCGCCAAAGCGCACCTTTTTGCATTTATTGGCCGTGGAAATGTTCAAGTATTACAGAAACTTGCCCAATTTTACTGCGACGTCCAACATCCGGTTCGAAAATCCCCATTCGTTGTCATACCACGTCAAAATTCGCACCATATTGCCGTCCAGAACCTTTGTTTGGTCCAGGTGGAAGGTGGAAGACGCGGGATCGTGGTTGAAATCACAGCTGACCATCGGCAGATCAGTGTAGGCAAGAACACCTTTCAGCGGGCCATCTGCTGCGGCGCGGATGGCAGCGTTGATTTCTTCGACTGTTGTATCGCGGGAGGATTCAAATGTTAGATCGACGCAAGATACGTTCGGTGTAGGCACGCGGATCGCAACGCCATCAAGCTTGCCGTTGAGTTCTGGCAAAACCAGACCAACAGCTTTTGCCGCACCCGTCGATGTTGGGATCATAGACAAAGCCGCCGCACGTCCGCGGTAAAGATCGCTGTGCATCGTATCCAGCGTTGGTTGATCGCCAGTATAGCTGTGGATCGTGGTCATGAAGCCTTTGTTGATACCGATGGCATCGTTCAAGACTTTGACCACAGGGGCCAAGCAGTTGGTGGTACACGACGCGTTTGATACGACGATATCGTCCTTGGTCAACGTGTCATCGTTCACACCGTAAACGACTGTTTTGTCCGCATCTTTACCCGGTGCAGAGATCAGAACACGTTTTGATCCGTTGTCGAGGTGTGCTTGGCATTGTTCTTTGGATTTAAAGATGCCGGTACATTCCATCACGATGTCCACATCGGACCACGGCAAATCTTCTGGATTGCGAATTGCTGTGACGCGCATTGGGCCGCGCCCTGCGTCAATGCTATCTTCTGTTGTGGTGACTGTTCCTGGAAAACGGCCATGCACGGAATCAAACCGCAGCAGGTGTGCGTTCGTTTCAACAGGGGCAAGATCGTTGATCGCCACAACTTCCAAATCATCACGGCCCGATTCCAGCAAAGCACGTAAGACGTTGCGGCCGATGCGGCCAAATCCATTTATAGCAATTTTGGTGGTCATGGGCGGGATCCTTTGTGCATTTTGACGGGTCATTCAATCTGACCAAATAATGTTATCGCTAACATTGCTATTTCGACGGGATTGTCAACCGCAGGCCTACAATCGGATCTAACGCCAGAACGCCACCCATTCGATCATGTCAGCAAATTTTTTGGCTAAAAACAGCAAATTCTGTGTGTCATTCATGAAAATATCAAAACACATGGCCCCGACAAGAAGCATACCAAGTATAAGAGCAAGTGGGTTTGTCATAACAGTCAGGACCTAAAAACAAATATGGGGCAGTGCTGATATGCCAGCCTTGCCCCGATCTCGCAAGCAATGCGTGATTTTATGTGTTTAGCCCAAGCGGCCCATTGCGGCAGCCATATCGGCCATGCGCACTGAAAACGCCCATTCATTGTCATACCATGCCAACACGCGCACCATACGCCCACCAACAACTTTGGTTTGATCAGGTGCAAAAATTGAACTGTGTTCCGTATGACTAAAGTCGATCGAAACCTTCTTTTCTTCATCATAGGCCAGAACGTGGCGCATCGGGCCTGCAGCAGCGGTGGCGACAGCAGCGTTCAATTCTTCCACTGTGGTGTCACGCGCAGCTTGGAACGTCAGGTAAATGGCCGACACGTTCGGGGTAGGGACCCGCATCGCAGACCCGTCCAATTTGCCCTTTAGGTTTGGCAACACCAGCCCCAAAGCTTCGGCGGCACCAGTTGACGTCGGGATCAAAGACATCGCAGCGGCGCGGGCGCGGTACAAATCATCGTGGCGGCGGTCCAGCGTCGGTTGGTCGCCCGTATAGCTGTGGATTGTGGTCATGATGCCGGATTCAATGCCAACGGCTTCGTCCAGAACCTTTGCCAGCGGGGCCAAGCAGTTCGTGGTGCACGACCCGTTGGAAATCATTGTGTCTGCGGCGGTCATCAACTGGTCATTCACACCAAATACGATTGTGCGGTCGACGTTCTTGCCCGGGGCGGACAGCAGCACGCGCTTTGCGCCACGTTCAATATGTTTCTTGGCTTTTTCACCGTCATTGAAATTGCCAGTACATTCCAAAACAACGTCACAGCCGGACCAATCAAGGTCGTCCATGTTGTAGGTCGAGAACATCTCGATCTCGCCACGCCCAAGATCAAGGGTGCCGTCACCAACTTTGACCTCATTCGGGAACCGACCATGAACGGAATCGTATTTCAGCAGGTGGGCGGCTGTCTCCAGCGGGCCAGTCGCATTCACCTTGATGACATTGATGTCTTCACGAAAGGATTGCGCGATATGTGAGAGGGTGCAGCGACCGATGCGTCCAAATCCGTTGATGCCTACGTTTACTGTCATTTTTAGCTTCCTCGAATACGCCCCAGAATTAAGCTGTTCTTAGGGGGGGCAGGCTGAGGGGGAAAGGGCTGAAGTGACGCATTGTCAGACTGTTAGCGGTAATGGTTGCGCTAAAGTAGGTGGTGGCGCTAACAGCTTTCTTTGTTTCAGGCTGGCCCAAGTGTTAGCAAAGCAAAATCGTGCCCCGGCTGTGGCGGAAAGCTATTGTGCGGAGAGAGGTAAGAAACGGATGACCGCTTTGCGGGACAAAGTGAGCTTTCGCTGCACATAGCGCGAACGGCGGCTTTCGCTCAAATCGCAAGATTCTGAACCCGCCTCGTGATACCGCTCATTCTTAGATTGCGAGCCCTCTAAGGGCCATGAATTGTGGCGGATAGCCTCAAGCTGCGCTGCGGTTTATTGAAGGTGCCCCTCCAGCCCAAAAATCAGCTCGGTTAGGAGAACAATGCACCAGTTATGTGCGTTTCTACGGAATTCTTGCACAATCCTGCGAAGCACTTTCAAAATGGATGTGTTTACTCAGTTCATCGCGCTATACTTCTCTCCGACCGGGAGGCGATGAATGAACCTGCTTAATTTTCTAGTGGACGTGAAGGATCACATTGCCCAAAGCGGCATTCACGATGGGTTCCAACTCAGTGGTGTCCGCAACATGGGACTAATGCAAACTCGCCATGCGAAATCTAACACTTGTGCTGTGATTGACCCCCTCATTGGCCTAGTCTTGCAAGGCCAAAAGACTGTACAGTATGGTTCGAGGCGGATCGAATATGCAGCTGGTGACGTGTTGATCGTAGGCCAAACGCTACCAACAATATCCTCGGTCGTGAACGCCACACCCGAAGTTCCCTTTATTGCGGCCTATGTCAGTATTGATATGCAGATTGTCCGTAATCTTTATAGCGACATCGACGGAGGGCGCGGCCAAGACAATACGGCACCAGCATTTTTGGCTGGCACGGCTGAGGATGAGTTGATCGATGCCATGGCGCGTCTTTTCCGGTTGCGCCGCGATCCCGTTGAGGAACAGGCCCTTGGGGCTGCAGCCCTGCGCGAGGTCTATTTTCGCGTTTTGCGCAGCAAGCATGGTCAAGCATTGCAGCAAATGATCCACCTTGACAGTAAAGCTAACCAAATCGCCAAGGCAATTGCGCACATTCGCAAGGAATACCGTGGCACGATCAAGGCCTCGGACCTTGCGTCGATCGCGGGGATGAGCGCGTCGATCTTCTACGAGAACTTCAAGCAGATCACAGCCAATAGCCCGCTTCAGTATCAAAAAGATCTCCGTTTGCATGACGCCCAGCAGATGCTGCAGCAGGCACAAGCACCAATCTCGCAAATCGCGTTGGCTGTTGGGTATGAGAGCGCCGCACAATTCAGCCGAGAGTTTTCGCGTAAATTTGGTGCAGCTCCCAAAACTTTTGTTGGTGCGCAAGCAAGCTGAATGTCTTGTTCATTCCGATTGGGTTTCGGAGGATAATGCAAGGATCGCGGAGAATTTGCCCTCCCTCAACCTGATCACCAGCGCTAAGTTCATTCTTATAAGTCAACGGATAGAACGATCCAACGCAACTGTGCGTCGAAAGGAAGAACATGGCAATTTTAGATCAGGTCCCTCTTCAATCAGGATTTCACGCGAAAAGCACCGCTGCCGAGGTATTAAAAGACATCAATCTGGCTGGAAAAATCGCCATCGTAACTGGCGGCTACAGCGGGCTTGGCCTTGAGACTGTGCGTGCATTGGCAAGCAAAGGTGCGAAAGTGATCGTTCCGGTCCGCTCAGAAACGAAGGCGAAAGAAGCCCTCGCGGGCATCGCAGGAGACATCACAATAGCGCCAATGGATTTAGCGGACTTGGCTTCGGTCAACACGTTTGCGGCGTCCATGCAAATCACGCTTCCGCAGATCGACCTCCTGATCAACAATGCTGGCGTTATGGCAAGCCCGGAATCCAAAGTCGGACCCGGTTGGGAAACCCAGTTTGGTATCTGCCATATGGGTCATTTTGCACTGACACAGGGTCTTTTCTCACTTCTGGAAAAGGCATCAGCACCACGCGTTGTTGCACTGTCTTCCACTGCTCATAAAATGTCGGACATCCAATGGGACGACATCAACTTCGATCAAACACCTTATGAGAAATGGCGAGCCTACGGCCAAGCTAAGACTGCGAACGCGCTTTTCGCCAATGCTCTGTCACGACGCTTGAAAGATGCAGGTGGGTTGGCGTTTTCGGTACATCCAGGTGGTATTTTCACACCACTTCAACGTCATCTACCAAAGGAAGAAATGATCGCAATGGGATGGCTGGGCGAAGATGGAGAGCCCTCCGAACTGGCCAAGGCAGGCTTCAAAAGTCCTGAACAAGGTGCCTCAACAACGCTTTGGGCTGCGACATCGTCCAAATTGCTTGGGAAGCCTGGCGTTTATTGCGAGGATGCAGATATCGCTGCCATGACTGATCCCGACAGCCCAATGGGTCGATATATGGGTGTAGACCCACATGCGTGCGACGACGATGCAGCAGAGCGGCTTTGGGATTTGAGTGTGGGTTGGCTGAAGGCCACCTAAGATCCAATATTTGGCACCCAAGGCTTTTGAAGCTGCGAAGCGTTGTCTTCGCCAACAACGAAAGAAGGCATCGGCATGGCAAACAAGACCTTGATGGATAGTGGCTTTTCGAACTGGACGGCAGATCGTTTGCCAGATTTGACAGGTAAGCTGTACGTTATCACTGGCGGCAATTCGGGCATTGGGTTTGAAGCCGCCAAACACTTGGGCAAGGCTGGCGCAGATGTCGTGCTGGCCTGCAGGTCCACCGCCAAAGCCGAAGTCGCAGCAAAGGAGTTGCGTTCGCATGTCAAAGGACAGGTCGATATCGCCCAACTCAATCTAAGCGACCTCTCTTCGGTTCGTGCGGCTACTGATGAACTACGCTCGAAACACAAAAAGATTGACGCCCTCATCAACAATGCCGGCGTGATGCAAACGCCAAAACAACAGACCGCCGATGGTTTTGAGATGCAGCTTGGCACAAACCACTTGGGGCATTTCCTGCTGTCAGGTTTGCTTATGGATTTAGTTGAGGCCGCCGCTGGCCGGGTCGTAACGTTGTCCAGCATTGCGCATCTTTCAGGTAAGATCCGCTTCCACGATCTGATGGGAGAAAAAGCATATTCTCCGATTAGCGCGTATACACAGAGCAAGGGCGCAAATCTGATTTTCGCACTGGAGTTGGATCGTAGACTGCAAGCCTCGGGGAAACAGGCCGTCAGCATCGCGTGCCACCCCGGGTACACAAATACGAATTTGCAAAGCACTGGTCCAACAGGGTTTTTCAACTTACTCTACAAATTAACCAACCCAATTTTTGCGCAATCAGGGCCCGAAGGCGCATTGCCGTCGGTTCTAGCAGCGGCTGGAACCGAAGCGAAACGCGGTGGTTATTATGGTCCACAAAAGATGGGGGAAACCCGTGGCGCTGTTGGAGATGCGAAAGTGGCTGCTTATGTTTTGAACGAAGAAACTGCCAAAAGACTCTGGGACGAAAGTGAAAAACTTGTTGGCCATCAATGGGCTCAATAACTAGCGACGAAGCCGACATTGATCAGAGTTTATTGTATCTCCGCAATCCGGCGCTCTCTGCCGTTCGTCCTGATCCTGATGAAAGATATCGATGGCCCTGTCGCCTTGCCGATGAACGACTGCGGACCTAACACTGAAGCCTGCGGTTTTCGAAAAATCCCTATTTCAAGGATACCAATAGCATGGATAAGAGCCTTTTTCAGTTTATCTGGAAATATTCAAAGCACGACCAGCTTGTGTTATTGGGCGTCACGTTGCTGACATTCCCACTCCTTT
Source organism: Ascidiaceihabitans sp. (assembly GCA_047624005.1). Lineage (GTDB taxonomy): Bacteria > Pseudomonadota > Alphaproteobacteria > Rhodobacterales > Rhodobacteraceae > Ascidiaceihabitans. The sequence goes on along the minus strand of JBLHPE010000055.1, from coordinate 5,549 downwards.
ATGTGTCTTTGGAACTGCCCAAGCGTATCATTAACGACGCGATCGGTGGGTCCGGTAACGATGTGTCGCTATTGGGCCTGTCGCTGAGCCAGATACAATTCTTACTGGTCCTGTGCTTCGGGTTCTTGCTGGCGGTGCTAGCGAACGGACTCCTGAAAATGCAGCTCAATACGATGAAAGGTGTGCTGGCCGAACGTCTCCTTCGACGGTTTCGCTTTCAGCTTCTGACACGCATCCTTCGGTTCCCGCGTCCGTTCTTTCGCTCCACCAGCCAAGGTGAGTTGGTGTCAATGGTGACTTCGGAAGCTGAACCCATGGGCGGGCTTATGGGTGATATGCTGTCGCAGCCTGTGTTTCAGGCAGGGCAGATGATGACCATTCTTATATTTTTGTTTGCGCAAAGCTTTTGGTTTGGCTTGGCGTCCGTCGCGTTGATCCCCCTGCAGGCGTGGATCATCCCAAAGCTGCAGCGCCAAATCAACTTGCTGAACAAGGCCCGTATTCAAGAGGTGCGCAAGCTCGCCGCTGACATCGGGGAAACAGCCGTCGGGGTCAGCGACATTCGTATAAATGGCGGGCTTCGCAACAGGATGTCCCTATTTTCTGACCGGTTGGGAAGCCTGTTTGGCATTAGGCTGGCTATTTACCAAAAGAAGTTCTTCATGAAGTTCCTGAACAACTTCATCAACCAATTGACACCGTTCTTTTTCTACTCGGTCGGCGGATATCTGGCGATCACCGGGCAGATTACAGTAGGGGCGCTTGTCGCAGCATTGGCGGCGTACAAAGATCTATCGTCGCCTTGGAAGGAGCTCCTCGCCTATTACAACCAAACGCAAGATATGGCGTTGCGCTGGGAAGTTGTTACTGAAAAATTTGCACCCAAAACATTGGTCGAGGACGCACTGTTTGAGGGCACACCAGACACGTTCCCCAGCTTGAAGGGTGACATCGAGTTGCGAGACGTGACGGTCCTTGATGACGAGGGGCATTCGGTTCTGGAAGACATCAATCTTGTCATCCCGAAGGGCGCACGCGTTGCAATCAAAACGAATAATGAAACCACCGGGTTGGCTTTTGCAGATATTTTAACGCGCGAGGTAATCCCCCACCGAGGAAAGGTGCAAATCGCCGGACATGATCTAAATGAGCTGCATCAAGCAGTGGTTGCCAACAGCATTGGCTATGCCCACTCAAAACCTCATATTTTTCAGGGGACACTTGGCGAAAACCTGTTGATGCCATTCAAAGACGCGCCTTCCCCTGATCATGACGCTGCTTTCGATGTGGTTCGCCGCCAAGAGGAAGCTGCGCGGTCGGGCAATAGCACCGATCCGTTTGATGCCGACTGGGTCGATCCGAAACTTGCTGGGCTTGAGACCTCGGACGATATCCGAGAGTGGTGGTTCAAGCTTGTAGAGGCGATGGGTATCGATGATTTCATGGTGCGCCGCGCGTTGCGATCTCGTCTTGAACCGACCGCGCAGCCTGAGCTTATAGCTGCGATTGTGCAAATGCGGCCAGAGATTGCCGGCCGGTTGAAGAAGGCCGGGCTTGACGACGTCGTCCATGTCTTTGATCCAGAAAAATTCAATCCGGTTTCCCCCTTGGGGAGCAATCTTCTGTATGCCATGCCCACACGTTTTCTCACACAAGAAACGCTGTCACAAGAAGCTCGCTTTGTCGAAATGCTGGCAGAAAATGGAATCGTGGATGAGCTGGCGCAGATGTCGGCAGGTGTCATTGAAGGGTTGGTTGCGACGTTTGGCAATGATGGTACCGACCATCCGCTGTTCCGACGTCTGAATATGCCGGACGAGCTGTATTACCGGTTGAGTAACATCGTGACAAAGCGGCGGGAGGTCGGCGATGCAGAGTTATCCGCTGAAGACTTTGCCTTGATGCTGACGGTTCCTTTCGCCTTTTCGGCAGAGCAGATCGGCCCCGCATTTAGTGCGTCGTTCAAAGACAGGGTACTGGAAATTCGAAAGAAAAGTGCCCGCGATATGGTCGAAGAACTTGGTGAAATGTTCGAGACTATCGACCCGCAAAAATATATTCCCGTAATGTCAGTTCTGGGTAACGCGATCTTCGGCCGGGTCTCAAACATAGCCGGTGCCCGCGAAAAGCTGGTCGAAGACATCGTTGTCGACGTGTTGAGCGAAATGGGTGTTAGGCGTCTGGCTGCGCAATCAGTATTTGATCTCGTGACCACGCAGGGTGGTGAAAATTTACCGGCAGTATTTCGCGAACGGATCGCGTTTAGCCGTGCCGGAATCAAGAAGCCTGATGTGTTGATCTTGGGGAATGCCTTGGCCAGCCACGATGAAAAAGAGCGCTCGGAGATGCGGGAGCGGATCAGTGACTTGATGCCTGATACGACAAAGATTTTCATCGAACGGAAATTCACAAACCCTGAAGGTTATGATTTGTTTGTCGAAATTAATGATGGCCGCATCGATGGGGATGAACGTGCTCATGAGCCTCGTGACGAAGATGCGCGCCAGGACTTGAACCGAAAATTACGGATCGTGGCCCAGACCGAATTGTTTGGTGGTCTTGATCAAAAGCAACAGCGATTGCTGGCCTTTAGCGGCCAGTGGTTTGAAGCGAAAGCTGGACAAGTCATCTTTAAAGCTGAGCAAGATGCCGACGCAGCGTATCTGTGCGTAAAAGGTTTGGCCGGCTTGTACTGGCCTGAAGCCGAAAACCGAAGCATTCTTGTTACAGAGGTCAATCCTGGCCGTCTGATCGGCGATCTGGCGGTGATTCAAAATAGAAAACGCCCACTTAACTTGGTCGCAATTGAAGAAAGCATGTTTCTACGGATTGGCGCAAGCGAACTGCTGGCTGTTATTGAGAATGACGCGGCTGTTGCAACCAGCCTGCTTCGTTCCGTTGCCAATCACCTGATAGGTGCGGCAGATAGCATACGTGCAACGCGGGCGTTTGCAGCCGAACACGGGTTGGACTTGTCAGAACTGGACACAAGAGAAACGGAGTAACTCTTAGAGCAACAATCCAATGCAGATATAGGATTGAACCGCCAAGCAGTTTCAAGGATCGCATCCGACAAACAACAAATCTCGAAACCAGACATTCGCCGCGATGCGGTATCCTTGCAATAGGGGCTCAAAGCTGACGTTCGCCGCTCCGCAGTATGTCTGCCCATGTCCTTTACCCAAACGGCGACCAACGCTTCGGATGTGATTTGATCACCCGAAGTAATCTGGTCGCCGTCTCAACCGATTTACGTCACTTTTTACCTGTCAGAGATATCGGAGATTTCCCGTCCTGAGACCCTGCAGTTGCAGAGGCCTTCGGCTTCTCTTTTTTAGGTTTCTTGACTTCTTTCTTCGCGTTTTTACCTTTGGCCATTGTCTGTCCTTTTTGGTGTGCAGCGATCCCACGCCAGAATGGTATGGATTGCGCTGCGCTCTTTGAGTGCCGGTTCAAGGCGCACAAAGGGATGTTTGATCGAATTGGCGTCAATCACGATGACAATGTCTGTCACCGCGCATTGTTAACTGCCACAGCCAACAATCGCGGTTCTGTAGCGCAATGTCAAAGGGGGCACCAAAGGGTCATTCGTTAAAAAACAGTTACTTCGCCTGTTCAAACGTTAACGCGGGGCAAATCTGAATGGAGTGTTAACAGGGGCGCGCCCTGCAATTTGTACAGTTGGGCCGCTCATTTGTACATTTCCCGAAAATCAGCTGATTTTGCCCTTGGGAAAAGGGGCGTAATGTACAATTACAGGTGTAAAATGTACATTACGCCGATTTTTGCCACCGTTTTACGAACGAACGGTGGGTTAACTTACGTCAGCAGTGCTTTGGCTTTGGCCGCTACGTTTGCTGCCGTGATACCGAACTGTTCGAACAATTCGTCAGCTGGTGCGGATGCGCCGAAGCTGTCCATGCCAACAAAGTCTGCTTTGCCAAACTTGCCGCGCTCGCCCAGCAACCACTGGTCCCAGCCCTGACGGACAGCCGCTTCAACGCCAACCCGAACAGGTCCGCCCGGAAGCACGCGCTTGCGATAAGCGTCGTCTTGCGCCGCGAACAATTCCATACAAGGCATGGACACAACGCGTGTCCCGATCCCTTCGGCTTCTAGAATGTCGCGTGCGGCCAAAGCGATTTCAACTTCGGACCCAGTGGCGATCAAGATCACCTGACGTTTTTCCACGGCATCGACCAAAACATAAGCGCCTTGGGCGGTCATGTTTTTTGTCTTATGTTCGGTCCGCACAGTTGGCAGACCTTGGCGTGTCAAAGACAAAACCGAAGGCGTTTCTTTGGTGGTCAGTGCGATTTCCCACGCTTCAGCCGTTTCCACAGTGTCCGCAGGGCGGAACACGTAAGTATTTGGTGTTGCACGCGAAATTGCCAAATGCTCAACAGGTTGGTGCGTTGGGCCGTCTTCGCCAAGGCCAATACTGTCGTGTGTCATTACAAAAACCGTTGGGATTTTCATCAAGGCCGCAAGACGCATGGCAGGGCGTGCATAGTCGGTAAAGCACATGAATGTACCGCCGTAAGCACGCACACCGCCGTGCAAGACCATTCCGTTCATCGCGGATGACATACCGTGCTCACGGATGCCCCAATAGACATAGCGGCCTTCACGTGTGTCCAGATCAAACACACCCATATCAGAGGTCTTGGTGTTGTTGGACCCTGTCAAATCTGCAGACCCACCAACCGTTTCTGGCAGGATAGGGTTCAAGATTTGCAAGACTTTCTCAGATGACGCACGTGTCGCCATCTTAGGCGCAGTTTCGGAGATTTCTTTCTTGAACGCTTTGATAGCAGCGCTTAGTTTCTTAGGCGCATCAAGGGCATAGGCACGTTTGAATTGGTCCTGCTTGGAGTTTGGAAGGGTTGCAAAGCGCGCTTCCCACTCAAGACGCTCTGTCGCACCACGTGCACCAATCGCTTCCCAAGCAGCTTTTGTCGCTGCAGGTACGTCAAACGGACCAGTGGTCCAACCGTAAGCGGCTTTGGCCGCTGCCATTTGTGCTGGGTCCGTCAAAGCGCCGTGGCCTTTAGACGTGTCCTGTGCGGCGTGGCCCAAAGCGATGTGGGTTTTGCAGGCAACCATTGTGGGCTTGTTGCCCTTTTTGGCTTGGGTCAAAGCGGCATCAATAGCCACTGGATCATGCCCGTCGATCTCCAAAACAGCCCAGCCCGCAGACTTGAAGCGCTGCACTTGGTCCGTGCGATCTGACAGCTCAACCGTACCGTCGATTGTGATGTTGTTGTTGTCCCACATTACAATCAATTTGCTAAGCGCGTGGCGCCCTGCAAGAGTGATTGCCTCTTGGCTAACACCTTCCATAAGGCAACCATCGCCAGCCATCACGTATGTATAGTGATCAACCGCTTTTTTGCCGTATGTGGCGCGTTGGATTTCTTCTGCCATCGCGAAACCTACTGAGTTTGCAATGCCTTGGCCCAAAGGACCGGTTGTTGTTTCGATGCCAGTCGCGTGGCCATATTCAGGGTGACCCGCAGTGATCGCGCCCCATTGGCGGAAGTTCTTGA
>JBLHPE010000054.1:0-16121 GCA_047624005.1 Ascidiaceihabitans sp. | reverse complement strand
CAGCAACACATCGCAAACTTGCGGTTGTCACCGGATCAAGCGGTGACCAAAAGCTGACTGTTTGCCGACCATCCACAAAATAGTAGGGTCCGTCCGTATGCCACGGCGTGGGCTTGGATGTTCCCGGCTCTTTCACAAGGACATGGTCATGAAATAATTGAGCCGTTTTTGACTGCATCAGATCCGCGCCCACTTCGGCAGCGTCTGAATTCATGATGACCTGTTCGAATTCAGGTATCCGGCTCCAGTTGCAATAGTCATCAAAGAAACGTCCCGCCTCTCCCTTATGCAAGTTCTCTGCCGCGTGGGGACCAGGTGTTGCCATATTCCGGGCGACCCCCGCTTGCAGCGTTTCCACATGGTCAGAAAACAATCCCTTTATCATAACAACCCCATCGCGATTGAACGTATCAATATGGTCTTGATTGATCAGAGGATGCGGCATCAAAGTGTCCCTTACTTTCACATATTAGCTAGCGGCATTTCCAAATCAAACGCAAGCCCGCACCTTAAGCACATTACGCAAAACTGGTGGAATACCTTACTTGAGCGATTTTGAAATCCAGTCCACCTTAAATTCATAAATCGACCCATCATACTACAACACGCAGTCATTTAACCGCCACGCAATATAGAGATTTAAACTATGCTCATTTTTTTGGGGCTATTGTCCGGTGCGATAAGCACTGCGGCGTACATACCCTACATTCGCGACACATATTTGGGCCATACAAGTCCCGAACCTGCATCATGGTTGATCTGGTCGGTTCTAGGATCAATAGCATTCCTTGGCCAAGTTTTTGAAGGGGCAAGTGTATCACTTTGGCTGGGTGGCGTACAAATCGCCGGCACAATAATCGTTTTTGCGCTGTCGGTTTGGTTAGGTCATGGCGTGTGTATCTGCAGGAAGAACTGCAAAATACTGGCCTTTGCGGTCCTTGGTCTGGTTTTGTGGTACTTGGCGGACACCGCCGCATTTGCCTTAGCAATCATTATCGCGATCAATTTGCTAGGCGGCTGGGTAACAGCTGTAAAAGCTTATAAGGACCCGCAATCAGAAACCCTGTGTACTTGGTTGATGTCAGCAGTTGCTTCAGCTTGCGCAATAGTTTCGGTCGGTGGGCTTGAACCAGTCATTCTGGCCTACCCTGTCTATTTGTTTGTTCTGAATATCGCGATCGCATCCGCGATCATGCTTGGCAGGTACCGCGCAACCAAACACCACTATGCTCATTTGAACAGATCAGCGTTTGTCCATTAAACGAAACCCGCGTTATGATTTGCGGCGCAGACGAATGACCACATCGACCGACGCAATCTCTGCCCCTTCAGGCGCGTCAGGTAATTGTGCAATAACCAACTGTTCTGACGGGGCGTCTGTCAATTTAGCCTCGTCTTCCCAATAAAAGTGCGGATGGTCGTGCGTGTTGGTGTCAAAATAACTTTTGGAACCATCAACAGTCACTTCTTGCATCAGACCTGCATCACAAAAGGCGCTGAGTGTATTATAAACAGTCGCAAGGGACACTGCGTCGCCTTTGTCACGCGCAGCTTCAAAAAGGCTTTCGGCAGTGACATGGCGATGTTGACCATCCCCTATCAAAAGCGCTGCCAATGTCACGCGCTGGCGCGTTGGACGCAATCCTGCTGTTGCCAGCCAATTCGTACCTATCTGTTCTTGCGACATCAAAACTGCGCCTTTGCAAATCATTCTCAGTTCTTATCTAGAGTGGCGGCGCGCTATTTTCAATTCCTTTCCAAAAATAGACGTTAAACTGCATTTTAATGCACCTTGGCATCAAAACATGGGCTTTTCTGGCAAAGTATAGAAGAAAATAGCCATGCGAAGACCACACAACTGATCCGACCACCTCTTACCCGACTCGTCACCCTTGCAGGACCACAATTTGCGATGCTAGACGGTGGATAACACTACATAACGATCAGGAGAGCCGACCACATGTCCGATTATCCAACAAGTTTTGACAAAGACGCGCTGCTAAAATGTTCTCGCGGCGAACTGTTTGGCCCCGGAAATGCACAACTCCCTGCCCCGCCGATGCTGATGATGGACCGGATTACCGACATTTCCGGTGATGGCGGCGAACACGGCAAAGGGCACGTCGTTGCTGAATTCGACATCACACCAGACCTTTGGTTCTTTGATTGCCACTTTCCTGGCAACCCGATCATGCCAGGCTGCTTGGGCCTAGATGGGCTTTGGCAGCTAACCGGTTTCAACCTTGGCTGGCGCGGCTGGCAAGGGCGCGGGTATGCCTTGGGTGTCGGCGAGGTAAAGTTGACCGGCATGGTGCGTCCGGATCGCAAGAAACTGACCTATAAAATTGACTTCACCAAAGCGATCCAAACACGCCGCCTAACCATGGGCGTGGCGAACGGGATCGTCGAGGCGGACGGCGAAGTAATCTATATTGTGAAAGATATGAAGGTTGCATTGTCCGAGACCTAAGCCCAATTTGGTTTTGAGATACAGAGAATGACCGCAGATCAAGCACTGGTTTGCAAATGAATAAGGAGTACGCCATGCGCCGCGTCGTCGTTACAGGTTTGGGCATTGTCTCAAGCATCGGGAACAATGTTGACGAAGTACTGGCCAGCTTACAGGCTGGGACTTCAGGCATCGTCTCCAGCCCCGAGATGATCGAACATGGTTTTCGCAGCCAAATTGCAGGCACGCTAAAGCTAGATATTACAGAGCATGTTGAAAAACGGACCCTTCGCTTCATGGGACCTGCTGCCGCCTATGCGCATATTGCGATGGGCCAAGCCATTGCAGATGCGGGCCTTACTGAGGCTGATATCGTGAACGAGCGCACGGGTCTTGTTGCTGGCTCTGGCGGACCATCAACCTCTGCGATGCTGACAGCCCACCAAACTGTTCTGAAAACTGGCGCGACCAAACGCATTGGTCCATTTGCAGTGCCAAAGTGCATGTCATCTACCGTCAGCGCGAACCTATCCACGGCTTACAAGATCAAAGGGATTAACTATTCGATCACCTCTGCTTGCTCTACCTCCCTACACTGCATCGGCAATGCTGCAGAACAGATCATGATGGGTAAACAAGACATTATGTTTGCAGGCGGCGGCGAAGAACTGGATTGGACCCTATCCTGCCTGTTCGACGCGATGGGCGCGATGAGCAGCAAATACAATGACACACCAGAGTTGGCGAGCCGCGCATTTGATGCGGATCGCGACGGATTTGTGATTTCAGGCGGCGGCGGCATGGTCGTTCTTGAGGATCTGGATCACGCACTGGCACGCGGTGCTAAAATTTACGCAGAAGTTACCGGATATGCGGCGACTTCCGATGGACACGATATGGTTGCCCCCTCTGGTGAAGGTGGCGAACGTGCCATGCGCCTTGCCCTATCCACGCTGCCTGAGGGCCGCAAAGTTGGGTATATCAACGCGCACGGCACATCGACGCCGGTTGGCGATGTTGGCGAAATCGAAGCGGTCCGCCGCGTCTTTGGCCAAGGATCGACCCCGCCCGTCAGTTCAACCAAATCGATGACAGGGCACGCCCAAGGGGCAGCTGGTGCGCTTGAGGCGATCTTTAGCACACTGATGCTCGACAACGATTTTATTGCCCGCTCGATCAATGTCAAAAACCTTGATCCAGCCTTAGATGCATCCGAAATCGCACTTGAGACAAAGCACAACGCGGGCCTCGACAGTGTTATGACGAATTCATTTGGCTTCGGCGGCACCAACGGATCGATGATCCTTTCAAAGTATCACGGGTAAGAATTTAATATGTCCAATATGTTAGCAGGAAAACGCGGCCTTATCATGGGTGTCGCCAATGAACGTTCAATCGCATGGGGCATTGCAAAAGCAATGTCTGAGGCTGGGGCAGAACTGGCCTTTACCTACCAAGGCGATGCCTTCGGCAAACGTTTGGAACCATTGGCGGCCTCTGTTGGCTCTGACTTCATGGTCGACGTTGACGTCACTGACGACGCAAGCCTTGATGCAGCGTTCGACGCTTTAGGCGCGCGCTGGCCGACAATCGACTTTGTCGTTCATGCCATTGCGTTCTCTGACAAATCAGAGCTCACAGGGCGTTTCTTGAACACGTCGCGGGCGAACTTCAAACATTCGATGGATATTTCGGCCTATTCCTTCATCGAGGTTGCGCGACGCGCTCATCCGATGATGACTGAAAACGGCGGGACCTTGCTGACCCTTACCTATCAAGGTTCAAACCGTGTTGTGCCTAATTACAACGTGATGGGTGTGGCGAAGGCCGCGTTGGAATCCGCGACGCGCTACCTTGCCAATGATCTTGGCCCTGAAGGCATTCGAGTAAACGCGATTTCCCCCGGTCCAATGAAAACACTGGCTGGGGCAGCAATCGGCGGAGCACGCAAAACCTACAAACATACTGATCAAAATGCACCGTTACGTTCAAACGCGACACTCGCGGCGGTTGGCGGTACAGCAGTTTACCTTGCTTCAGATGCAGGGGCTTGTACGACCGGTGAAATCATCCGCGTTGATGGTGGTTTCCATGTCTTGGGCATGCCGCAACCTGATCACTTATAAAAAGGGTGCGCATCAAGCGCACCTTAACTTTATCCGATACTAACAATCTCGATAGCAAACGTAAGGTCTTTGCCTGCCAAATCGTGATTGGCATCAAACGTCACTGTCGCCTCATCAAGTTCAACAACTGTAACCGGCAACGGCTGACCACTTGGCGTTTGCATATGCAACTTAAGACCAACCTCTAAGGGAATATCTTCAGGAATTCCCTCACGCGGTACGGTTTGTTTCATGTCCGGATTGCTTGCTCCGTAGGCCAAATCACATGGGATTTGCACCAACTTCTTTTCACCCACGACCATGCCCGGCAAAGCGTTATCCAAACCAACAATGATTTGTCCTGAACCTACTTCAAACGCCAGCGGCTCCCGCCCCTCAGAGCTGTCAAAGATGCTCCCGTCTTCTAATGTGCCAGTGTAGTGGATGCCCACTTGATCGCCTTTTTTGATCTCAGTCACGTCACGTCCTTTATATTACAATCCAAATTTTGCGCACATTGCCCAAACACATGCATCACGTAAACCCGTCTTTTGTCCTTTTCCATCCTTGGATCGCGTGCCAGTGTATCCACAATCAGGAGATTACCTATGCCCATTACCACCTGTATTTTTGATGCTTATGGCACGCTGTTCGACGTGGCGTCCGCTGCCCGCCAAGCTGCAAGTGAGCCAGCGTTCGCACAAATCAAAGACAACTGGCCCCAATTGGCAGATCATTGGCGATTGAAGCAGCTACAATATACTTGGTTGCGCGCAATCACCAACGCACACACCGATTTTTGGCAAGTGACGCAAGACGGGCTTGATTGGGCTTTGGAAAAGGTTGGGGTAGACGGCCATCCAGCCCTGCGGGAACGCCTTTTGGCATTGTATTGGGAACTTCAGGCCTATCCAGAGGTACCCGCAATGTTGCGGGCATTGAAGGACGCAGGACTTAACACAGCGATCCTATCAAATGGATCGCCTGCTATGTTAAAAGGAGCCGTGCAATCTGCAGGTATCGAGGCACTTTTGGACGACAGCTTGTCCGTGGAAAGCGTAGGGATATTCAAACCTGATGCGCGAATTTACGACTTGGTCGGACACCGCTTTGGGTGCGCCAAAGATGAAGTGCTGTTTGTGTCTTCTAACGGATGGGACGCCGCAGGTGCGTCAGGGTACGGGTTTACGACTGCATGGGTGAACCGCGCAAACGAACCTATGGATCGCCTACCATGGACGCCACAACATCAAATGCGTGACTTAACCGACATTCCCAAACTTGCAGGTCTTTAATGCCAAAATTTACCACCTCTGACGGGCTTTCACTTCATTACACCGACGAAGGAAATGGACTGCCAATATTGTGCCTTGCGGGCCTATCCCGCAACGGGTCCGATTTTGATTACGTCGCACCTCACCTCACCGATCACCGTCTGATCCGCCTTGATTATCGCGGGCGTGGTCAATCAGATTGGGATGACAATTGGCGCAATTATACCCTGCCCATTGAGTGCCGCGATGTCATCGAATTGCTAGACCACCTTAAACTGGACGCCGCCGCCATCATAGGCACATCGCGTGGTGGTCTAAATGCAATGGGGATCGCCGCAGCGGCCCCTGATCGTATATTAGGCGTCGCGCTGAACGACATCGGGCCAGAGTTGGACCCAAAGGGATTGGTCGGCGTAATGGATTATCTGGGCCGCAAGCCCAACGCAAACACGCACGAGGACATGGCCGCCGCTATCGAACACATCGTCGTTGGCTTTGACAACGTGCCAAAATCACGCTGGATGGAAGAGGCCCGCAAACATTTCCCCGACGATGGAAATGGCCTGAACCTTACCTATGACCCCAAACTGCGCGATGCAGTCGAGGCAGGCGGAGACATCCTCGACCTTTGGCCATTTTTTGACGCATTGGCAGGCAAACCCCTTTGTTGCTTACGCGGCGCGGGGTCGGACCTTCTGAGTTCTGAGACCCTCACCAAAATGCAGACACGTCGCCCTGATATGATCACTGCTACTATAACAGATCGGGGCCACATCCCGTTCTTAGATGAGCCTGCATCGCTTAAAGCGTTGAACACGTGGATCGGCACAATGGCATGAACATCGACATGATCCGTGCTGCTGCAAAGCGGCTTGAAGGGCATGCACGCCGCACACCGTTGCTCAATTCACCGTTTATCGATGAAATTGCGGGCAGACGTGTTTGGGTCAAACCTGAATGCCTTCAACACACTGGTAGCTTCAAATTTCGCGGTGGATGGTCGGCGCTGTCTGCCCTTGATCCGGCAGTACGCAGCAACGGCGTCATCGCATTCTCCAGTGGAAATCATGCCCAAGGTGTCGCGCTTGCAGCTCGCGAACATGGCACGTCTGCTGTGATCATAATGCCCTCGGACGCCCCTGCCCAAAAAATCGCCAATACCCGCGCCTTAGGTGCTGAAGTTGTGCTTTATGAACGTGGTACAGAAAGCCGTGACGAGATTGGTGATAGGCTGTCTAAGGATCGTGGCCTAACGTTGATCAAACCGTTTGACGAGCCTGAGGTCATCGCAGGCCAAGGCACAACTGGCCTTGAAATCGCAGCCCAAGCGGCTGAACACGGCGTCACACAAGCCGAGGTGATCGTGTGTTGCGGCGGTGGTGGCCTGACCAGTGGCATCGCCCTCGCGCTGGAGGCGGACGCCCCGAACATGCGTGTCCGCCCCGCCGAGCCGATTGGGTTTGACGACGTAGCACGCTCGCTCCGCTCTGGTACGATTGAACGAAATACAGAAACCACTGGCAACATTTGCGATGCAATCATCACGCAGCAACCCGGCGATATCACCTTCCCCATCATGCAACGCTTATGCGGTGCGGGCTTACTGGTCAGTGAAGACGAAGCCCTAAAAGCAATGGCCCACGCCTTTTCGCGCCTCAAACTTGTTGCCGAACCGGGCGGCGCTGTCGCCTTGGCTTCCGCCCTTTACCGCAAAGACGAAATTGAGGGCGATGATGTCATCGTCATCATCTCCGGTGGCAACGTCGACGCTGCCCTTTTTCAAACCGCCCTTTCACGTTTCGGAGCCTGATATGACACGTTTTACAATTGCCAGTTTTAACGTCAAAAACCTGATTGGGGCTGACCAAGAATACTATAAATTCCAGAAATACACGCCCGAGGAATACGCTTGGAAAGCCGATTGGCTGTCTGAACAATTGCAAACGATGGATGCAGACATCGTGGGATTTCAAGAGATATTCGACGAAACGTCCCTGCGGGATGTGATTGCCGAGGCCGATGCGGAAGGGATCGAAGCAAACGCCGCCCACATCCCCGGCAAAAACAAGCGCTATCGCAAAAAGGCGATCTTCCGCAAACTGGCGTATTCGCCCTACACCAATGCAGCCCTCGCCTTTGCGCCAAACGTGAATGACGGCGCACCCGGGCATCGCCGTCCCGGCCTTGCCATCCTTTCCCGCTTTGGTTTTGTTGGTGAGCCTGAGGTGATCCAAGACCTGTCAGAGGATCAGATCAAATGGACAGGCAAAAGTCAGGAGGGCAGCTATGTCTTGCACCGTCTGTCCCGCCCGATCCTAAAAGTTCGTGTACCCGTTGGCGACGCAATCGTCACAATCTTCAACTGCCATCTCAAATCCAAGCTCGGCGAATACGACATACCAGAGGGTGCAGAATTCGCCGCCGAAGCGGTCTTGACCGATTACGATCCAGTTGGTCGCGCAATGGGCGCAATGCGCGCCTCCATGCGCCGTATGGCTGAGGCTTGCGTTTTACGTCGCCTGATTGTTGAAGAATTGCATGCTGGTAATCCTGTTATGGTCATGGGTGACTTCAACGACGGTGAACACGCGGTCAGCAGCGAAATCATCAGCGGTGAAACCCCGTTCAAGAACTATTCATGGATGTTGCGCCATGATGCCAAAGCCTCAAACGACCGCTATTCCAAAGAACAGAACGTGCAAATAACCGAAGATATCGAACGTGTCCGCCTGCATTCAGCGGAAAAGCAGTTCGTTCGGAAATCTGCCCGTGACATGGTATATACAGCCGCCTTTGGAGGTACATTCGAAAGCATCGATCAAATCTATATGTCCCGCCATTTCATGGCAGACGCACCAAACAGCCTTGGCGAGATGGAATATTTCAGCGTTTTGAATGATCACCTGACGGACGGAAGCCACCCTGAAGCGCCGTATAATAAACTTGCCTCGGATCACGGTCAGATCATCGCGCATATGCGCCTGAACGATCGCAATGAAAGGCGCTGAACCATGAACTACGTTGATCTGGGTAACGCCCAACTGCATTACCGTATTGATGGCCCCGACGATGGTGCGCCCGTTGTTTTTGCCAACTCACTTGGCACTGACCTGCGCCTGTGGGACCCGATCATGCCACTACTGCCAAAGGGCCTGCGTATCTTGCGTTTTGATAAACGTGGTCACGGATTAAGTTCTTGCCCGCCTGCGCCCTATTCGATGGGTGGGTTGATCTCGGATACCGAACAGTTGATGGACCATACGGGTTTCAAAGACGCCTTGTTTGTCGGACTCTCGATTGGCGGCATGATTGCGCAAGGTCTTGCTGTCAAACGGCTCGATCTGATCCGCACAATGGTGCTGTCCAATACGGCGGCGAAAATCGGGAACCCGACTATGTGGGCGGAACGTATTGCGACTGTAAACGCTGGTGGCATTGAGGCACTTGCCGATGCCGTGATGGAACGTTGGTTTTCCAAAGGTTTTTGCAATGGGCCAGACATAACTTTGTGGCGCAACATGTTGGTGCAACAACGCGATGAAGGTTACGCAGGGTGTTCCGCAGCAATTTCTGGTACTGACTTTTATACACCCACTTCGGGTTTACGCCTCCCAACGTTGGGCATCGCAGGAACAGAGGATGGGTCGACCCCGCCTGATTTGGTCCGCGAAACAGTCGACCTTATTCCTGGCAGCCAGTTCCATTTGATCCGCAAAGCAGGCCACCTCCCTTGCGTCGAGCAGCCGATAGAATATGCACGGGTTCTTACAGACTTCATGCGCAGCACAGGACATATCTAACACATGGCAGCCTCCGTTTTTGACAGCCCACTTTATGCCAAACTTTTTCCAACGGGCGAAATGGGCCGTTTGTTCACCGACACTGCAGCCCTACGCGCGATGTTGTTGGTAGAGGGGGCATTGGCAAAGGTGCAGGGCAAACTTGGGGTGATCCCTGAAGACAGCGGTGCCGCCATCCATCGCGCCAGTCTTGAGATCGCGATTGATCCCGGTGCGATTGCCACGTCTACAGGGCAAAACGGCGTGCCTGTCCCCGGTTTGGTCGACGCATTTCGCAAAGAGATGGAGGCCCCTGAACACAGCGCCTATGTCCACTGGGGTGCAACAAGCCAAGACATCATCGACACGGCCCTAATGCTCAGGTTGCGCCAAGCGTTGTTATTGGCAGAGGCTGACATCAAAACGATACTTAAGGCGTTGGCTGAACAAGCCGATAAATACGCCGACCAACCCATGCCCGCGCGGACCTACAGCCAACACGCGACACCCACCAGTTGGGGCGCCGTCGTTGCAGCGTGGGGCGTGCCACTTCTTGAGGCGTCGAACGAATTGGAGCAATTGCGCGCCTCTTCAATTTGGGTCTCTTTAAGTGGTGCGGCGGGAACTGCGTCTGCACTGGGGCCACATGCAAACCAAACCCGCGCTGATCTGGCGGCCGCCCTTGGACTGAACGATCCACACCGCAGCTGGCATACCGATCGCACACCTATCCTGCGGATTGCAGATTGGATGTCTCGGGTGATCACCATACTTGGCGCGATGGGGCAAAGCCTTATTGGCCTCAGTGCAAGTGGCATCCAAGAGGTATCACTGGGCGGTTCTGGCGCGTCCTCTACCATGCCGCAGAAGCAAAATCCGGTTGCCCCTTCGGCAATCGTTGCGTTGTCTAATCAAGTTGCTGGCTTGCGCAGCTGTTTACATACCGCCGCGACACATCAGCATCAGCGCGATGGTGCGGCTTGGTTCACCGAATGGATGGTGTTGCCCCAGATCATGTTGTCAGGTGCAGCAGCTTTAGAGCACGCAAAAACGCTGGCTGCACAAATGACGCCGCAAACCCAACATATGGAAACTGCATTAGGTGGCCATGGGTTGATCCATGCTGAGGCCCTAAGCTTCGCATTGGCAGAGACAATGCCGCGCCCCGAAGCACAAGCAACGACCAAAAAACTTTGCCGCGACACAATTTCAGCCAATAGTGACCTTCCGACTGTGGCATTGGCGGCATATCCCACTCTTGATCCTGCAACATTTCGTCCCAGCGATCAAATGGGCCAAGCCCCAGAGCAAGCCCGCGCTTTCGCCGCTGCGGTAAAGGCCCTTTAATATGAACCTGCCAATTTTGTTCATCATGTTTACGGTGATGATTGATGCAATGGGCATTGGCCTGATTATGCCCGTTATGCCTGATCTCTTGATCGAGGTAGGTGGCGGAACCTTAGGGGCTGCTGCCCTTTGGGGGGGCGTGTTGGCCACGTCGTTTGCCGCGATGCAATTCCTATTCGGACCGGTGATCGGCGGCTTGTCAGATCGCTTTGGCCGCCGCCCCGTTTTGCTGGTTTCTTTGGTTGTGATGGCCGTTGATTACTTGGTGATGGCCGTAGCAGGCACCATCTGGTTGTTGCTGATTGGACGGATCATTGGCGGGATCACCGCGGCCACCCATTCCACAGCAAACGCCTATATTGCAGACATTTCTAAACCCGAGGACAAGGCCGCAAACTTTGGTCTGATCGGTGCTGCATTTGGAATTGGATTTGTCCTTGGCCCGCTTATGGGTGGGGTATTGTCAGAATTTGGCACACGCGCACCGTTTTACGCCGCCGCCGCCCTTGCGGGCCTGAACGCCATCTTTGGATGGTTTGTTCTGAAAGAAACCGTGACCGATGCAATCCGCCGCCCCTTCTCGCTGAAACGTGCGAATCCGTTTGGGGCGTTCAAAGCCCTTAGCAAGCTCCCAACCATCGGCCCATTGTTAGGTGTCTTTTTCTTTTATCAAATCGCCTTCACAGTTTACCCATCAATCTGGAGCTATTTTGGCAAAGAACGCTTTGATTGGGACCCCAGCACAATCGGCCTTTCCCTTGGCCTGTTCGGCATCATGATCGCACTTGTCCAAGGACTGCTGATACGACCAGTTCTTAAATATTTAGGCGAACGAGGGACCGTCATCTACGGCCTCCTATTCGACGTACTGGCATTTGGATTGCTGGCAATTGTAACCTCAGGCACCATCGCATTGATCCTAATCCCTATCGCAGCTTTGGCAGGTGTTGTTACACCAGCACTGCAAGGTTTGATGTCGCGTTCTGTTGCAGATGATCAACAAGGCGAATTGCAAGGTGCGCTGACATCTGTATCCGCACTCGCCATGATCATTGCCCCGATGGCGATGACGACAACCTTTGCGGCATTTACGGGCGACACGGCCCCAATTTACTTTCCGGGGGCACCGTTTGTGTTGTCCATGGTGCTTGTGATCGTGGCCATAGTCTTATTTGTCCGCTACCGCCCCTTGAGTGACGCTACGGAAACGACTTAGCCGTAGATCACGTCGTATTTGGACTTGAGGTGTAGCCCAACACAGGCCAGCATGATGTAAACGCCTGACTATATGGAGCCGTCATGCAAACTATCAAAGCCGCCGTCTGTCACGCTTTTGGAGAACCTTTAAAGATCGAGGATATCCAATTGCGTGCGCCCGAAATGGGCGAAGTTGAAGTCACATTGGATGCCGTCGCAATCTGCCATTCCGACATCTCATTTGCAGGTGGCGCATGGGGTGGGTCATTGCCTGCCGTGTATGGGCACGAAGCCGCGGGTCGCGTCAGTGACCTGGGCGGCGGCGTGAATGGATTGGCTGTTGGCGATAGTGTCGTGGTCACCTTAATCCGATCCTGTGGCACCTGCCCCAGCTGCGCGGGTGGAAAACCAACAGTTTGCGAAACCCCTTATGACGGCGATCATGGTCCGATCAAAACGGCAGATGGTGGCAAATTACACCAAGCCATGGCCACGGGTGGATTTGCCGAAAAGGTCGTTGTTGATCAACGTCAATTGGTCAAGATTTCCCATGATATTCCCAAAGATGCCGCCAGCTTGATTGCTTGCGGTGTGATCACAGGCGTTGGCGCTGTCATCAACGCAGCGAACCTGCGGGCTGGCCAAGACGTCGTTGTTATTGGCGCAGGTGGTGTTGGCCTGAACGCGATCCAAGGCGCGCGTATTGCGGGTGCACGCCGCATCGTCGCTGTGGACATGAGCGAAGAAAAGCTAGAGATCGCCAAAGAATTCGGAGCTACTCACGGCGTTCTTGCAACGATCGAAAAACCGTGGCGTGCTAGCTACAAGGCCTTGGGTGGACGTGGCGCAGACGCCGTAATTGTCACTGTTGGCGCGATTCCGGCATATGAAACCGCGCCCAGATATCTGGGCAGTGGTGGCAAGGTCATCATGGTTGGTATGCCCCATTCCGGTGCAATGGCTGAGTTTGAACCCGTCATGCTGGCGGCCACGGGACAAGGCATGATCGGTTCAAAAATGGGCGACGTGGTGATCCAACGCGATATCCCTTGGATGGTCGATCTATATTCCCAAGGTCGTTTGAAGCTGGACGAACTGATTTCCGGCCGCTGGCCTTTGGAACAAATCAACGAGGCGATTGCAGATACAAAAACGGGGTCCGCCCGTCGCAATGTAATTGTTTTTGACAGGTAGTTTGGGGCGTTGCCCCCGACCTGCAGTCTCCTCCAGAGTTTACTTGGCACAATGAACATAGGCCCCACATGAAGCTGCAAGATTTAGAAGTTATTGTGACAGCCCCGCCAGCCCCTGGTTGGGGTGGACGCTATTGGATCTTGGTTAAAGTCACCACAGATACCGGCATTGTTGGCTGGGGTGAATGTTACGCCTCCACAATCGGGCCTGTTGCGATGGGCGCTGTAATCGAAGACGTATTCGCGCGTCACATGCAGGGCGAAAATCCTGAAAACATCGAGTTGATGTTTCGTCGTGTATTTTCCTCTGGATTTACCCAACGCCCTGATTTGACTGTAATGGGTGCGTTTTCGGGGATTGAAATTGCCTGTTGGGATATTTTGGGCAAAAACCGTGATCGCCCTGTACATGCCTTGATCGGCGGGCGAATGAACGACCGCATTCGGGCGTATACCTACCTGTATCCCCTGCCCCATCACGACATTGAAGCATTTTGGAATTCACCCGAAATGGCGGCTGAATCTGCGGCAGATTGTGTTGCGCGTGGCTACACCGCCGTCAAGTTTGACCCAGCAGGCCCATATACCCTGCGTGGTGGCCATATGCCTGCGATGAGCGACATCAGCCAATCCGTTGCCTTTTGCAAAGCGATCCGCGAAGCCGTTGGCGACAAAGCCGACTTGTTGTTCGGAACCCACGGCCAATTCACAACCGCAGGCGCAATCCGTTTGGGTCAAGCGATCGAACCTTATAGCCCGTTGTGGTTTGAAGAACCTGTCCCGCCAGATGCTGTCGAGCAAATGGCGCAGGTAGCCCGCAGCGTTCGCATTCCTATCGCGACAGGCGAGCGGTTGACCACGAAGGCCGAATTCGCGCCAATTCTGCGCAGTGGTGCCGCTGCTATCTTACAACCCGCCTTGGGTCGTGCGGGAGGTATTTGGGAAATGAAGAAGGTCGCGGCAATGGCCGAGGTTTACAATGCCCAAATGGCACCGCATCTTTACGCAGGTCCAATTGAATGGGCTGCCAATATCCAGCTTGCCGCATCCATACCCAACATCTTGATGTGTGAGTGCATTGAGACGCCGTTTCATGATCAACTCATCAAAGGCTGCATTAAGGTTGAAGACGGATTCATCACCCCACCTACATCTGCAGGCCTTGGGATCGATGTCGACGAAGACCTAGCCCGCGCGCATCCCTACACGGACAATGGTCTACACTTGGAAATGCAAGAAGCCCCCTGCGATTACGTCAACGGAAATTCGTTTGCGGGCGGTGCACCAGTAAAAACATAAAGTTTGCGCATCGCGCATTTAATTTGCTGATTTACCAAGGCTATCGCTAACAAATCCCAACCAGTTTTCGTTGCAAACCTTTGCGATCAACGCATCACCATACCCATGTGCGGACATGCCATCACGCAATACCCCGAGGTCAGCGGCGCTGTTGATCCCTGTCGGCATCGGTGCGCCGTCAAAGTCGGAACCAAGCCCCACGTGATCCTCGCCCGCCATTTCAATCATGTGATCGAGCTGCTTCAGACAATCCGCAATCGTGGCTTTGCCCGTGTTCCACCCCACCTCGCTTAGAAATAGCGTGCCAAAGTTCAAACCAACCATGCCGCCCGTTTCCCCAACGGCCTTTAACTGCGTATCCGTCAGGTTACGGGTCGCATTGCATAACGCGTAAGCATTGGAATGGGTTGCAACCAACGGCAATCCTGCCTCGGCCACATCCCAAAATCCCTTCATCGTTAGGTGGCTGGTATCGACGATCAATCCCAAAGCAGCGCATCGCGCGACCAACCGTTTGCCTAGGTCAGTTAGCCCCGGCCCAGTGTCGCCATCCCTGCCTCCCTGAAATGGAACACCCTCCGCAAAGATCGTTGGCCGTGACCAGACAAGCCCCAAGGACCGCAAGCCCAAGGCGTAAAGCGCATCCAAGGCCAACAGGTCCTCGTCAATACAATCCGCACCTTCAAGATGCAGGACACACGCCAACTCAGGCCCCATGAAACTTTGGGCAAGGCTAAGCGGATCGGTACAGATGCGAAGATGCCCTGCGGCTTGTAATCGATGGGCAAGCCCCGCTTGGGCCATTGCGGATTGCAGGGCGACACCTGCGTCCAGCGCGGCGGGCAGCGGAAAGTGCAGATCGCCGGATTCAAATGCCGTAAAATCAAACGCAGCCCGCCGTGTTGGCGAAAACAGCGCAAAAAAACCACCACCCAAGCCACCTTTCGTCGCCGCAGGCACGTTCACATGTCCAATGGGTTGGGCAAAATCAGCGACAGGATCATCGCTGCCGCACCAAAGACGACTTAATGCATCATTGTGACCGTCAAAAATCAAATGGCTCATTCTTGTTTTCCTTGTCCAGTGCGTAGACGTTCGTTTTCAGTTTCCAGTTCGGCAACACGTGCCTCCAACCGGCTCAGTTCTGGCCCTACCAATTGGGTCATTTCGGCCGCATCAAAACGCGGTGTGATGTATTTTGGGCAGTTCCAATCATGGGCCGTGATCTGGATCGTCATCAATCGATCAGGTGCCTTTGCCCCCTCATCCATCAATTTCAAAGTCAGTTCTGGATGATCCTTTGCCGCCAACATCTTCGCATGGCCTTGGATTTTCAATCGCGCTTTGCGCGCATAATCCATTGCAAACACCGAAACACGGTCATCCCCATCCAAATTCCCCGCAGAAATCAACTGACGATTACCAGGATAATCTGCAAATCCAATGGTCGTTTCGTCAATCAGCTTGATAAACCCAAC
>JBLHPE010000053.1:0-16246 GCA_047624005.1 Ascidiaceihabitans sp. | reverse complement strand
CAGCCTGACGGCCAAGGTCATCCACGATGAAAATGCCGCCAGTAGATTTGAGTTGCAGTGGGGCCTGATAAGTTTTGGCCGTCGGATTGTAGACAAGGTCCAACATGTTAAGTGACAATTCACCACCCGTGATCACCGTGGGCCGTTCACAGCAAACATAACGCGTGTCGAACTTGCCAGAAGTGCGTCGTAATTGAGTCGGGTCGTCGACGTCGTCTTCAGCCGCTGAGTGAACGATCGGATCGTAAACTGTGATCACCTGACCCGCATATTCGATTGCGCGCGGAACGTAGACTTTATCGCCAAGCGCGTCGTGAATTCCGTTTGAAATACTGGATTTACCATTGCCTGGAGGGCCATACATCAGGATCGAGCGACCAGCAGAGACGGCTGGTCCAAGGTTGCCGATCAATTCGTCAGGTAGAACAAGGTGTCCCATGGCATCGGTGAGTTGTTGGCGTGTTACCAATAGATTGCGGATTGATTGGCGTTTGACTTGTTCGCGGTAAACATCAAGCGGGACAGGCATTGCGCCGAAATATTCGGATTGGGACAGAGCATCCAAAGCGCGTGCTTTGCCGGCATCTGTCAATTGGTAGCCCATTTCATTACCGCTGTTTGCGTTCAGCGTGCCTGTTGCTTCGACCAGTCTTTGATCGCGAGCCATATCCACTAATTCTTGTGTTACTTGTATTGGAAGGCAAATAGCCCGTGCCAGTTCTGTGACCATATCAACGTTCTTGCGAAACATTGTCTTGATTAAAATGTCGCGCATCATCACGACGGGCAGTTGCATTTCCTGAATCTGCCTTGGGGCAGGAGGGGCCATAACGGCTTTATTTTGCATATTCATCAGATAGCCTCAGGATTTAAAATTACCTAAAGGTTATGTGCGCAATCAGTCAACAATGTGGCCTAAACTGGCTGATTGTTTGGTATTTAGCTTGCTCCGTGCACTGCACCAAGCGCCAGATAGCAAGCCAGAGTAGAGGCCAATGCGAGACCCATTGGGAATTTTTTGCCTTGGTCCCAGCTGATCCAATGTGGCGCAACACGGCGCAGCGCTGTGTGTTTTGCAAGACGATGGGCTGCAACGGCTGCGAGCATAATGACGAAAAACAGGGGGATCAATAAACGCACGTCACCTTGGGCGACAAAAGGCGCTGCAACTGCAATGAACTTGCTGTCGCCAGCGCCCATCACACCCGCGGCGTTTAGAACAACGCCAACCACCAACACAATTGCAAGCTGGGCAAGTCGCCATAGATAAACGTCAAAGGGCAGGGCAATCAGTCCGACGATCAAAAACACAATACCCAGCGCCATAACCGCCTGATTGGTAATACGCATTTCGCGCATGTCCGTGAAAGCCACGTAAAAACAGATTGGCAGAACAAATGGAAGGAACCACCAAGCCGAAAACGTCGTAATAGCCATCATAAATCAGCCGCTTGTTGTGCCAGTGTCCAGCGCTCGCAAGGACCGTACGGCCGCTTCAAAGTGCTGGGGATGGGTTTCGATCGCATCACGCAAAAGGCTTTTGCCAGTTTCTACATCACCCTGTTTCACGGCGGACAATGCCATGGTGTGCAGTAGTTGTGCACGTTCGGTTTGATCCATCGGGATCACTGGAAGCGTATAGTTGCGCTGTGCGCTTCGGGCGAGGATCAGGTTGTTCTTTGCCGTGAACAATGTCGGATCTTGGCGTACAGCATCACCGAACAAGCGTTCAGCATCTTTGAAATCGCCGCGGGTTAGTTTTGAATAACCCCAGTTGTTCATGACACTGCCGGGGCGCGTGGTCAGGCCAACGGCCGTTTCATAGAAACTATCAGCCTTTTTCCATTCTTGGTTGCCATCAGCGATGATTGCTTCAAGACGGTAGCGTTTGAATGTTTCATGGGTTGGAGGGACGGAATCTAGTGTCTTTTCTGCACCAGCCCAGTCGCCTGAACGGACTAAAGAGTCCGCAAGATCGACCTTATCGTCCGATGTGGCACCCTCCATCTTCACAACTTTCCCGAAAGCAATAGATGACTCTGTGAAGCGTTTGGCACGCACAAGACTGGAGGCTAGACCGCGTTGGAAATCAATGCGTTTCGGGTCTTCCTTCACGGAGCGCGTAAAGAAATTCACGGCTTCGTTTGGGTCCGCCACAGTTAACATGACATCTGTCAGATTTGTCTCATCAACGACGTTAACGTCTTGAAAAGCACGCTCAACTGTCTCGTCCGCGTTCTTTTGTGCGCACGCGGAAAGAAAGATGACCCCAGCGAATGCTGTGGTTACGATAATAGGGTGGCGCATGTTTTGCGTCCTTTTTACTGCTCTGCCTCGGTCATGATGTCGCGCTGATCAGATAGTCACTACTGCCGCGTCGCACCAATTTATAATTGCTATTTTGAGGATCAGTATAGGCAGGATTTTCAGATTTTGCGAGCGCTAAGCGCAAGTTGTCTCTGATTTGTGTGCTTTCTCCGTTACTCAAGGCAAATGCCTTGCGGAAAATCTGGACAGCTTCGACAGTTTTGTCTTTTTCCATCAGCACAACGCCAAGGTTATTCCAGATTTCGGCATACGCATCATCGCGTTCAGTTGCGCGCCGTAATAGTCTTTCTGCCTCGCCCAACCGACCCAATCCAAGGTTGGCCGTTCCAAAACCGGAAAGAATTTCGGCATTCACACCACCGTTGGCCAAAGCTGCGCGTGAAAAAGAACGCAATGCTAGCTCATGTTCACCTGCTTCGATAAGCCGATGTCCAACTTCGACGCCATCAATAGCTTCTTTGCGTTTATCAACCCCAGGGGCAAACACACCATCTTTTGACGCAGAAATACCGCCTATGTTACAGGCGGCAAGTCCGATGCTTAAAGTTGTGGCAAGCAAAGCCCGCCACGGTTTGGTTTTCATGTTTACTTGGCACCCATATTGGTCAACTGCGTGATGCCAAGGACTGAAGGACCAACAAGGATGATCAACAACGGTGGCACCGTTAACATCATTGTGGCAAGGGTCATCTTGGTTGGCAACTTGTTTGCGGCTTCTTCTGCCTTCATGACCCGTTTGTCACGCATTTCACTTGCATAAACCCGTAAGGCGTCTGCGATAGACGTACCAAAAGCTTGTGATTGCACCAAAACGGTCACGAAGGACGATACATCTTGTACGCCGCAGCGTTCGCCCATGTCGTTCAGTACGGTCTCTTTTTCTTTACCGGCCTTCATCTCATAGGCTACAACATCAAATTCTTCGGCAAGTGCAGGGTAGGAGGCGTGTAGTTCTCTGGCCACTCGGACGATCGACTGATCTAAGGATTGCCCCGCTTCGACGCAAACCAACATCATATCGAGGCTATCGGGAAAGCCAGATGTAATTTGTTCTTTGCGTTCGCCAACACGGCGGGTGATCCAATATTGCGGTAAATAATAGCCAATGCCACCCGGCCCAACCGTATACATCATCATTTTTTGGGCCGAGATTTCGGCATCACCTGTGTTCATGAAGAAGTTGACGTAGATCACACCAGCAACAAGGCCAGAGAGGCCTAGCACCATCTGCGCAAAGTGGAAGAAACGCACGGCGTCCTTTGATTGATAACCTGCTTGCCGCAGCTCAAGCTGGCGCTTGCTAAGCTCTGCGACGTCCTTTGGTTCCAAGAAACTGGCAAACTTGTCCAGTTGCTGGTTGTGGCCCCCTTGGCGCAGCTTCTCACGTTGATCGCCGTGACCAGCCTTTCCAGAGGCTACCCGCTTTAGTTTGTCCATGGGATCTTCGGGTTGGCGCAGCATCATGACAATGGTCAATGCAACCATGATAAGGCCCAACGAGCCTGCAAGGATTATAGGGCCAAGCGGCCCTAACAAATCTTGGATAGACGCGTTCAGTGTGCTTAGGATTTCCATAGTTATTTTCCTTACACTTTGATGTTTGTCAGCATACGCATGACAAAAAGGTTAACGCTCAAGAATAGGCCAACTGCGATACAACCCGGGATAAACATGGTGGTTTCGCGCACCTCATCGTAGTAGTGTGGATCGCCCAAGTTGATCACGAGGAGTGCCATTAGGGGGAAGGCTGACAAAAACTTGCCTGACCATTTTGCTTCGGCTGTAATCGCTTTTACACGGCGAAACAGACGGAAGCGGGCACGAATAACCTGAGCTAAACCAGCCAAAATTTCGGCTAGGTTACCACCCGATTGTTGTTGAATGGTCACGGCCACCGCAAGGAAACGCATATCCTGCATATCCAATCTTTCGGCCATTTCTTTCAATGCTTCGCCCACATCTTTACCGTAAGCAGATTCATCCGCAATAACGCCAAATTCGGTGCCAAGCGGGTCCTTGACCTCTTTGGCGACAATTTGAATTGCTGACGCAAAAGGATGTCCGACCTTAAGGGACCGCACCATAAGTTCGACGGCATCAGGTAATTGTTCTTCAATCATCGACATACGTTTGTTGGCTTTGGTTGATATCCAGAAATATACCGCTCCAATACCGATCGCGATCGACATGGCAATACGGATTGGGACTTCAGTTTCTGTGCCGACGCTAAGACCTATAAACGCGACAACGCTTAGACCCGCCATTACGGCCATGAGCTGTTTGGGGGTAAAGGCAATGGCTGCCTTCTGCGCCTTATTGGCGAGTAATGAATAAAGCGGGATGCTCTTTGCGCTCATGTGCTGACGCATTTCTTTGCGCAGTTTTTCCAGCACTTCTTCGCGCCGTCCGCCCTTGTTCAGCATTTCCAGTCGGCGATTAACGCGACTGTTCATACTGATAGATTTGCCAAAGGCGACCAGGTACAGGCCTTCGACAAGCACAAGCACGCCGATAAAAATTAGCGCATAGATGATGGGTTCTGCACTCATGTCAGTTTCTCCTAATTGGCGTTATTCGGCGGCGACGGGTTCGTAGATGGCTGCGGGCAAGTCGTAGCCCCACATGCGGAAGCGTTCAGCGTAGTGGCTGCGCACGCCCGTAGCGGTGAAGTGACCGATGATTTTATTCTCTGGGGTCAAGCCGACACGCTGATAGCGGAAAATTTCCTGCATCGAGATAACGTCACCCTCCATCCCAGTAATTTCAGTGATGGATGTCATGCGGCGTGATCCATCTTGCAGACGTCAGGCCTGCACGATCAAGTTCACAGCGGAAGAGATTTGCGAACGCACAGCCTTAAGCGGCATTTCAATACCAGCCATTGCGATCATATTTTCCAAACGCGATACGCCATCACGGGCAGAGTTGGCGTGGATTGTGGTCATTGATCCATCGTGACCCGTGTTCATGGCTTGCAACATGTCGATAACCTCTTCGCCACGCGTCTCACCAACGATAATGCGGTCAGGACGCATACGCAGTGCGTTTTTCAAACAATCGCGCGGTGATACTTCACCTTTTCCCTCGACGTTTGGCGGACGGCTTTCCATCCGGCCAACGTGGGTTTGTTGTAGTTGAAGTTCGGCGGTGTCTTCGATTGTTAGAATACGTTCGTCGTTGTCGATGAACGAGGACAGAGCGTTAAGCGTTGTTGTTTTACCAGAACCTGTACCACCTGACACGATGATATTAAGACGGGTTGCAACAGCGGCTTGAAGATAGGCGGCCATCTCTTCAGTGAAAGCCCCAAAATCAACCAAGTCATCAATGCCCAGCTTGTCCTTTTTGAATTTACGAATGGAAACTAGGCTGCCGTCAACAGCAACAGGCGGAACCATAGCGTTGAAGCGTGAACCGTCTTTCAAACGAGCATCGACGTAAGGGTTACTTTCGTCGACACGGCGTCCTACAGCAGAAACGATCTTGTCGATGATCCGCATTAGGTGACGTTCATCTTTGAATTTGATGTCAGTTAGTTGCAACTTACCGTCACGTTCCACAAAAATCTGTTGCGGCCCGTTCACCAAAATATCGTTGACCGTATCATCTTGTAGAAGTGTTTCCAGTGGGCCCAGGCCTGTCACTTCGTCATACAGCTCTTTGTTAAGGGTTTGGCGATCTTCCCTGTTCAGGATGATTGCCTTTTCCTCCAGAAATTCGCTGGTGATTGACTGAATTTCTTGACGCAAATCAGCTTCCGTCGCGTGTTCGAGGGCCGCTAGGTTCAAGCTGTCCAATAGAACGCGGTGCAATTCGAGCTTCAGATCGCCAACGCGTTCTTTGCGTTTGCGTTCTTTGTCCAGTGGCGTGACTTGTGCCGGCCCGGTCGGTGCAACTTTGCGCACAACTTTGCTTACTGCATCGGGCAGTACTGCGGTTGGCAGTTTGGTTACCTTCTCAGCAGGTGTGGCAGCTGGTGATTTTGCAGCTGGTGCAGATGGCTTTTTGTACTTCGAAAACATCGTAAATGCCCCGCTATTGGTTAGGCCGCTTTGGCGTGATCGTCTTTAAGTTGGTGGATGGAGGCCGCGAGTTTCGCGATTTCCCTTCGCAATGGATTTTTCGGTGCAGATGTGGCCAATGGAAGACCATGATCACTGCCTTGCGAAACCTGTTTGCCGCCATCGGGCAATTGTAATTCGATCGAGATATCAAGGCTTTCAGCCATACGTTTGATCCGGCTTTTACCGCTTAGATCAGTAAATTTGGGCGCACGGTTGATGACATAACGCAGTTTCTCGACTGGTAATTCCTCGGACTGGAGGGCGCGTTTGAAGCGCAGCGCATTCTGCGCAGACCGCATATCCAGTTCCAAAGTTGTGAAATAGACATGGGATTCTTGCAAAACTGTTTCTGACCACTGAACAAGGGTCGACGGCATATCGATGACGACGTAATCGAAATGACTGCGTGCCATCTCGATCACGCGTGCGATATCTTCTGAACTGACTAGGTCGAGCGGCAACATGTCAGTTGGCGCTGTCAGAACCTCCAATTTGTCCTCAAATGTTAACAATGATTGCGCAAAGCTTTCTTCGTCCATGCTTTCTGTATCAGACAGCATTTCGTAAACAACTTCACGGCGCGGTAGATCCAAGTAAGTGGACGCAGCACCAAATTGTAGGTCTAAATCCAATAAGCAAACAGAGGGAGCGGTATCGTCAGCTATTATGGCCAACTCCCAAGCAAGGTTTACGGCTAGGGTCGTTGCACCAGTGCCGCCTGCTAAGCCATGAACAGCGAGGACAGCGCCGTTTTTTTGCTCACCTGATTTTAGACTTGGACCGACAGGTTGTGCTATGGCGGGGATATCGGCGGCGCGGACACGCTCTATCGCCTGGGCCAATTCGCCCTCTGGAAGAGGGTAGGGAACGAATTCATCGGCACCTTTACGCAGCAATGAATGCAGCGACGCTGGTGTAACGTCTTCGGCGATCAGGATCACCTTGATATCGCGCGACTTGGCTTGGGTGATGATTTCACCCATAAGAACAAGGTTTTCCTCGTCCTCGTCATCCATCGCTAAGGCAATGAATTCCATAGCGTCTGACTCTGGTTGTCCGAAAAAGGCAAGTACCTCGGCAAACCCCAGGTCTCCCCAACTCTCGCCCAACACTGTTTCCATATCTTCGATCAGTAGATCAAAGTTCTGCACATCACGACTGATGGTGCAGGCCACGATAGGGGCTGTTTCGGGTTGTGGCATTACACTGCTCATAGCCTAATCGTCCTTTTTTAAAGGCGAGGCAGATAAGCGGTAAATACTACTCTTCTTATCTGCGGCCGCCCGCATCGCACCAGAAATGGCGAGACACATTTGTCCTATTGGAGATAAGATCGCAGAGAAGTGGGGCAACAATGGGGCGAAAAGACACCCATTGTTTGGTATCTTAGAACGATAAGGGGGCTGTAGAGGTTATTGTCCCGAAGTTGTGATATTGCTCGACAGCGTCGTAAGTGAAACGGCGCTGTTTACATAATCGCGATAGATGATCTGAGCATATTTGCCATCCAGCACGTTTTGATGCGCTTTTACAAAGCCGGTCACTTCTGTAACTGTCCGGCGATTGCGGCGTTCGCGGCCGTCTGTGACAATTAAAGGCTGAGTCTCACCAAAAGATGTAACGGCCTCAAGGCGTGAACGGCTGATGCCTTGCGTCGACAAATAACGAACCACAGCGTTTGCACGTTTTTGGCCAAGACTTTTGTTGAAGCTAGACCCACCAACCGCATCTGTGTGCCCATAAACTCGGAAACGAACTTCGGGGAATTGACGAATCCATTTGGCCTGCTCGCTGAGTGTGTCGCGTGCGCCCGCATCTAAAGACGCAGAGTTGAATGCAAAGTTAACAGTAGTTAGCACTTCGTTCGCAAATCTGTTGGCTAAATCAAAGGTATGCTGGCGCTCGCCTGTTTGGACGAGCTGGTTGTTCAAGACTGAATTCCCAAATCCACCGGTATCGGCCAAAGCACCCGCCTCGCGGTGGAATTGAGTGTAAACAGGGTCGCTGCTTGGGGCACAGGCCGCAAGTGCGATCAAGCTGACCGACAATCCCGCGATGCATATTTTTTTGCGCATAGTGACCTGCATTTTATTAGTCCAGAACATAGCCATAAGAGCCGCTAAAATCTTGTTTGGCAACTTCACCAGCGGCACCTTTTTTAGGTACGCGAGTGCCAGCTGCTGTGCGACCGAACAAGAACAAGTCCTTTTCGGAAGGTGGTTTAATACGATCTGTTGGCAAAGCTAATGCATCGCCACGTGTTGGCGTAACCAGATGCGCAGTGACAATAATGACCAATTCAGTTTGCGACCGCTGATAGCTGGCAGACCGGAAGAGGGCACCCAATACAGGTACATCGCCAAGCCAAGGCAACTGAGAATTGTTATCTGTAAAGTCATCTTGCAACAATCCAGCAACAGCAAAGCTCTCGCCGTCACGCAGTTCAATTGTTGTTGATGTTTCACGCCGACTGAATGCCGCGATGTTAAAGCCGCTAAGGGTAAGAGCGTTTGAATCATCAATTGCTGACACCGCAGCGTTGAATTCAAGGTTGATTAAGTCTTTGTCGACAACCCGTGGAATAAAGGCAAGTTCAACACCAAACGGTTTGAATTCGATGCCAACTGATCCATTGTCTTGGCTGACAGGGATCGGATATTCACCACCCGCCAAGAACTTTGCTTCTTGACCTGATAGGGCAACAAGATTTGGCTCGGCTAATGTGCGTACAACACCCTTCGTTTCAAGGGCTTCAAGAAGAAGACCAACTTGGGTTGAGCCAACATTGAAGCCAAATAGGACTGCGCCAGTATTTGTATTCCCTGCTGGAACTGCGCCACCCAAGGAGGTTGCAACAGAGCCGGATGTGTTGGTTGTTCCGGTACCGCCGCTAACACCAAGACTGCCACCGAAACCGGTTCCGCCTAATGAAAGAGAGGAGGACAAAGATTTGGAAACACTGCGTTGCATTTCTGCGAACCGAACTTTCAACATAACTTGTTGAATGCCACCAACGCTCATCAGGTTTGAAACGCGTTCAGGGGCGTAGCGTTCAGCTAAATCCATTGCGCGTTGAAGGCGCGAAGCACTAGAAACAATTCCAGATAAGACGATACCGTCGTTCGCGGTGCGAACTTCAATTTTTTCGCCAGGAAGAATTTGCCGTAAGCGCTCTTTAAATTCGCTAATGTCAGCAGCAACGCGCACATCGACGTTGGTGATCAGCTTGCCTGCGGCATCCAACAACGTGAGCGTTGTTAGACCCGGCGACTTGCCTAAAACATAAATCGTTCGATCTGAAAGCGATGAAATGTCAGCAATGCCAGGGTTGGCAATACTAAGCTCCGCAAATGGCACGTCGCTTTCAACGACAACCGCTCGGTTCATCGGCACGTTCAGCGAACGTGATGTCCCTTGCTTGACCACACGGATATTGTTTGCCTCGACTGGCGAGGAAAGCAACACAGCAAGTGGACTCACTGTAAGGGTCAGCCCTAAAAGAGCCGCTTGTAGAAATCTATCAATTTTCATGTGACCTGCCTTTTTGATCACGCCTCGGTTTCGGGTCTTAGCGCCCGGATTTTTACCACCATGCGTCAGTTTGATTTTTTTTGCAAGAATCAATGACTTCACCGTCCATTTGTATGTGGATAACAAGCAACAGATGTAAAATGAGACAGGCGTCGCTGGGATGCGACGCCTGATAAGGTACTGTTTTGTTTCGGATCTTCGATCTTGCGAATGTCTTTAGTTTGAGCAGGGGATAGGGATTTCCAATACTTCTGCGCCACGGCGGGTGCGGATTGTACAAACTTTCTTTACTTCGACTTCAGCTTTCACTTCTTCTGCTACGATGCCCAAAAGCTTATCTTGGTCGATTTGGAATGCACTTGCTATAGTATCGTCGTTTGCGCCGACGAGTGACAAGGCAAGGCGACCTGAGGATTGTGCTTGGGCCAATGCGGCAACTTGTTCTGGCAGGACAGCTACGGTGATTGTACGCGCAATTGTTGCACCGTCGATATCACCTGCTGCGGTTTGGTCGATCGCGATCAGTTTGATTGCCGTTTCGATTAATTTTGTCACATCACCGCGATCTTCCCGGCGTTTGCCCTGAATACGGCCTGTCCAGTACACATCGACGCGGTCGCCGGGGCGTAAGAAACCCGAAACACCGCTTGCGACGTCCACTTTGATCGCGAAGGCCCGCATGCCACGTTCCAATTGAGAGGTAAGCCCGGCCTCTTCACCTGGCTCCGTTACCTTGATAGCCATAATTGCTTCGTCTTTTTCCATAGCACGTAAGACGACACGTAGTTCGTGTTGACCCTCAGCGTACAGGCTTCCTTCGCCTACAAATGTACCTTCTGGGATTGCATTCTCTGGCCAAGCGACGAGTCGAAAATCTTCTTTTTCAAGCGGTTCGCCGTATTTCAGAGCGCGTTCTGCGACGTAGACATCAACGGTAGGTACAATTTCTTGACGGGCGGCGCGTTCTCTCGCGAGCTCGTTTTGATATGCACCAATATAGTTTTTGGCCATATATACTGCGCCACCGGCAAGCGCGACGCCCACGAGTAGAACCAGTCCAAATACCATACGCATTTTGTCACCTCTTTTGATTTTGACCGATTGGACGGTCTTCGTTTGCTCACTGTCAGTTTGCGATAAGATTATGGCAATTTCGAGGAGATCAGGTGATATCACTATGTCATTTGAGATTTCCGAGCTGCAATCTTCGCAGTTTGCCAAAAGATCAGCAAAGGGGGGCAGTCGGCGGAGACCTTAAGTGATGTAGGACGTCATAAATAATTTGATTGAATCGGCGAGACCTAAGGCCCCAGTTTGCATCGATGTGAAGATCGCAACAACTAAGGCAACAATGCCTGCGCAAAGGACGACCCAATCAACTGTCACTGCACCGTGCTCGTTCTTCAAGAAATTCGTTACTCGTTTTAACATTACACAATCCTTAGAACTTTTAGCAAAGGGGGCAGTTGAAACTGCCGGATGTAGGTTGTGAAAAGGGCCGCGTCCGAAAACGGTCGCGGCCCAAGTATATCTGCTAAAGGTTAGCCGTAGTGGCTAAGCTATTACAGGGCAGGACCGTTAGGATCTTGCTTGCCCAGGAACGTGCTTGTGTTCGCTGTCAAAGTAGAAGAACCAGCTTCGATTGATGCATATGCAGCAACGGCTAGACCAACAACAGCAGCAGTCAAAACTACCCAGTCTACAGTCACGGCGCCAGCTTCGTCTTTACGGAAGTTTTTGATAAATTTCATCATGGTGTGTCCCTCCAAAGGATCAATTAGTTTTCTATTTCAACCTTGTCGGCATTAGCGGCTCACTCTCTCATTTGAACCTGTCCGACTTGGTATGAACATGTTTTGCACTTTGAATGGGGCATGAATTTGACGACAAATGGTGCAATTGCTTTTTTATAGATATTAAAGTGATTTATTGATTAACGTACTGTAAACATTGATGTTTAAGGTGGATATAAAGTTAAAATAGCTGTTTTTGTTGTGCTTTTGAGCTCAAATATGGCGATATGGCCATGATTTGGGCGTTAATTGCCCCTGTTTTACTAGCTGGGACACCTATTTTCTGCGATAGTTTGTAAAGAAAGAACTAAAAACCGTTCAATAGGGCAATGAAAATGCGGAATTTTTTATGGGCTTCCCTATTTTTGGGTGTGATTTGCTTTGAACCAGCGTCAGCGGACACCCCCAAACCTTTCCCAGAGTTTTCTGCGAAGCGTGTTAAGCCGCCAAAGTCATCTTCGGCCAATCGCATTACAATACAGATTGACCCTGCTGCCGAGCAAGCTGCGCCAGCGGCGCAGTCGTCATCTCCCACCAACGATGCGGCAGCGGCGGCCCCAAGGGCGGGAAGCTACGATTGGTTCTGGGTTAAGGTTTCGCCGGATGCTGCAAAATCTGGGCCGGGTCGCTTAGAGGTTGCGATGCAAACTCTTGCGGGTGCTGCAACCAAAGTTGCCAGTCCGCGTTTGCAAGACATGCAAAGCATTGCTAAGGCGCAAGGGATAGAAATTCTCAAGGCGACAATTGGAACCGAAGTGTCTCCAGCTCTTGTTCTTGCAATCATGACCATCGAATCTGGGGGCAACCCAGCAGCGGTAAGCAGCGCAGGTGCGCAAGGACTGATGCAATTGATGCCAGCCACTGCGGAACGTTTTGGTGTCACGGATAGATTGGTTCCTGCGCAGAGTATCGCAGGAGGCGTTAAATACTTAAATTGGCTTATGGGGGAATTTAAGAATGATCCTATTTTGGTTTTGGCTGGATATAATGCGGGTGAGGGATCAGTACGCAAATATAAGGGTGTACCGCCATTCGTAGAGACGCGTGATTATGTGCCAAAAGTTCTATCGGCATTTCAAGTGGCGCGTGGGCTTTGTCTCACGCCGCCTGAGTTGATTTCAGATGGCTGCGTTTTTGCGGCGATGAATTAGAGGCTTGGGAACGAAAAGGACCGCGTCACCTAGGTGCACGGCCCTTATTGATTGTTCGTAATTCGTATTAGACGATTGTGGCCTCTGTTGCGGCACGCAATTCTTCTTCGGTTACGCCAGTTGCTGTTTCGACGATCTTTAGAC
Source organism: Ascidiaceihabitans sp. (assembly GCA_047624005.1). GTDB lineage: Bacteria > Pseudomonadota > Alphaproteobacteria > Rhodobacterales > Rhodobacteraceae > Ascidiaceihabitans. Next base: position 3,235 of record JBLHPE010000053.1, on the reverse strand, counting down.
CACCTTCGACAACATCTAACACACCCAGATTAGTGATAATGCGGTCAACAACCGCTTTGCCGGTCAAGGGCAGGGTACATTCAGATAAGACCTTACTGACGCCGTGCTTGTTGGTGTGATCCATAACGACAACCACACGACCCACGCCTGCGACTAGGTCCATCGCGCCGCCCATACCTTTGACCAGCTTGCCAGGAATCATCCAGTTTGCGAGGTCACCGTTCTCGGCAACTTCCATCGCGCCAAGGATCGCCATAGCAATCTTACCGCCACGGATCATCCCAAATGATTGTGCTGAGTCGAAATAGGCCGTTTGAGGCAACTCAGTAATTGTTTGCTTACCCGCATTGATAAGGTCAGCGTCTTCGTCACCTGACATAGGGAATGGTCCCATGCCCAACATTCCGTTTTCAGATTGCAACGTCACTTCGATGCCGTCCGGAATGTAATTGGAAACCAGCGTCGGAATACCGATGCCAAGGTTCACATACCAGCCGTCTTGTAGTTCTTGCGCGGCGCGTTCCGCCATTTGATTGCGATCCCACATAACTTAAGCCTCCCGCACTGTGCGTTGTTCGATACGTTTCTCATGATCGCCTTGGACGATGCGGTGCACATAAATGCCGGGCAGGTGGATGCTGTCTGGGTCCAACGACCCCGTTTCCACGATTTCCTCGACTTCTACGATGCACATCTTGCCACACATGGCAGCGGGCGGATTAAAGTTACGCGCAGTTTTGCGAAACACTAGGTTGCCAGTCGCGTCGGCTTTCCACGCTTTAACAATGGCAAGATCGGCAACGATACCTTCTTCCATTATATAGGTCTCACCTTTGAAGTCTTTGTGCTCTTTGCCGTCAGCAATGACGGTACCTACACCTGTCTTAGTGTAAAAGGCTGGAATGCCACAGCCACCAGCGCGCATACGCTCAGCCAAAGTGCCTTGTGGGTTAAATTCTAATTCCAATTCACCGCTCAAATACTGGCGCATGAATTCGGCATTTTCACCAACATATGAACTGATCATCTTCTTGACCTGTTTGGTCTGCAAAAGAATGCCGATACCGAAGTCATCAACACCCGCGTTATTAGAAGCAAATGTGAGGTCTTTTGTACCAGCCTCTTTGATCGCATCCAAAAGCAATTCAGGGATGCCACACAGGCCAAACCCGCCTGAGGCAATAAACATTCCATCAAACAGCACGCCTTCTAGGGCCGCAGCTGCTGATCCATAGACTTTTTTCATGGAAACTCCCTTCACAATATCAGTTGGGCAATTTCTGGCGCTGCGCTGCGGCAAAGTCAATGAGACCAGTGGAATATGTGGGGAAATGATGTGCAGTGAAGCGCGGTGATGTGGCACGCGCTTCACTGTTGTTTTTGACTTCAGATTACTCGTCTTCAGTCGGTTTCTTCTTTGCAGCGGCCTTCTTTGGCGCGGCTTTTTTCTTCGCAGCCGGTTTTTTCTTTGTTGCGGCTTTGCGCTTGGCGGGTGATTTCGCCAATTTTTCTTCGATCAATATAACTGCCTGATCTATAGTTAGATCTTCGGGTTCAATCTCGGACGGGATCGTCGCGTTGACCTTTTCCCATTTCACGTAAGGACCATATTTGCCCTTCATGATGTTTATGGGCCCGCTCATGTCTGGGTGCTCACCCAGCTCACGGATAGGTGCTGCTGCAACACCGCGTCCACCACGGCTCGCAATTTTTTCTGCCAACAGCTGGACAGCACGGTTCATACCAACGGTAAAGACCTCTTCGATACCGTCAAGGTTGGCATTTGTACCGCCGCGTTCCGACGTGCTTTCGGCGTGCTTTAGATATGGACCGTAGCGGCCAATATTGGCCCAAACCATAATGCCATCTTCTGGGTGTGGCCCAACTTGACGTGGCAAGGACAACAGGCGCAAGGCTTGCTCTAGATCGACATCAGCTGGTGGCCAATCCTTTGGAATCGACTGGCGCGGCGGTTTCTTGTTTTCCTCGGTGACTTCACCGCGCTGAACATAAGGCCCAAAACGGCCTTTGAATGCGGAGATTTTGTCACCATCATCATCACCTAGATGTTTACCTTCGGGCGGGATACCACCTGCATCCTCTGCACCAGGAGGGCCAAAGGCGCGTGTATACTTGCACTCTGGATAGCTGGAGCAGCCAATAAATGCGCCGCCAGAACGGGCAGTGCGCATACTAAGGCGGCCAAGACCACAGTTCGGGCAAAGACGCGGATCGCCACCATCTTCCGTAGCTGGAAATAAGTGTGGTTCCAAAACGTCGTTGATTTTTTCAAGGACTTCGGTGATCCGCAATTCTGAGGTTTCAGCAATTGCGGCAGAAAAATCATGCCAGAAAGTAGCCAAGACATCTTTATAGTCGCGCTCGCCTGCGCTGACGTCATCCAGCTCTTCTTCAAGCTTAGCAGTAAAGTCGTAACCAACATAACGGCGGAAATAGTTTTCCAAGAAGGCGATGACCAAACGGCCCTTATCCTCAGGGATCAGGCGGTTCTTTTCCTTGCGTACATAATCACGATCTTGAATTGTGGTGACAACTGACGCGTATGTCGAGGGGCGACCAATGCCCAACTCTTCCATCCGTTTGACCAATGTGGCCTCGGTATAGCGTGGGGGGGGTTGCGTGAAGTGTTGTTCGGGCGAGACGGAGCGTTTGTCTGATTTCTCACCCTCAGTAATTTGTGGCAGGCGCTTGTCGTCATCGTCGACAACATCATCACGACCTTCTTCGTAGATTTTCAAAAACCCATCGAACATCATGACTTGACCGGTGGCGCGAAGTGTCACTTGCTGATCTGCGCTGCCAATATCAACAGTTGTACGCTCTAGACGTGCAGATTCCATTTGGCACGCTAGGGTCCGTTTCCAGATCAGGTCATACAGTTTGCGCTGATCACTATCGATGATCTTAAGGCTATCGATGTCGCGCGACAATTCTGTTGGGCGAATACACTCGTGCGCTTCTTGGGCGTTTTTGGCTTTGTTTTTGTAAACACGTGGCGCACTTGGGACATATTCAGCACCATAGCGTTCTTTGATCGCATCACGGGCCAACACAACAGCTTCTGGTGCCATGTCGATACCATCGGTACGCATGTATGTGATGTGGCCTGCTTCATAAAGGCGTTGGGCAGTGCTCATGGCCTGGCGTGCGCCCATGCCGAATTTACGGCTGGCCTCTTGTTGTAGTGTTGAAGTCATAAACGGTGGCGATGGGT
>JBLHPE010000052.1:0-16332 GCA_047624005.1 Ascidiaceihabitans sp. | reverse complement strand
CAAGCAGCACTCGTGAACGACGCGCTGACCATCGAAGGAACCAAATCATGACAACCGAAGTTCGCGTCCCGACCCTTGGCGAAAGCGTCACCGAAGCAACCGTTGCCACATGGTTCAAAAAACCGGGTGATGCCGTCGCAGTTGATGAAATGCTGTGTGAGTTAGAAACCGACAAAGTCACCGTCGAAGTGCCCAGCCCCATTGCTGGCACCATGGGAGACATCATCGCAGCCGAAGGCGAAACCGTCGGGGCCGATGCCCTGCTGGCCACCATCGCCGAAGGTGCCGCAGGCGAAACCAAAGCGCCAGCCGCAAAACCAGCACCCGCTGCAGCCGCGCCTGCCCCGTCCAGCGACAGCGTGGACGTCATGGTACCAACCCTTGGCGAATCCGTGACAGAAGCGACAGTCAGCACATGGTTCAAAGCCGTTGGTGACACCATCACCCAAGACGAAATGCTGTGTGAACTTGAAACTGACAAGGTCAGCGTCGAAGTTCCCGCACCTGCCTCCGGTGTCATTACCGAAATCACAGCACCCGAAGGCACGACAGTAGATGCTGCCGCCAAGCTCGCTGTGATCTCCGCCTCTGGTGCAGTCACCGCAGCGCCAGCGGCAGTAGCTGCAGCACCTGCTGCATCCACTGGCAAAGACGTTGAAGACGCCCCATCCGCCAAAAAAGCAATGGCAGAAGCTGGCGTTTCACGCGATCAAGTCACCGGCACAGGCCGAGATGGCCGCGCTATGAAAGGCGACGTCGCACGCGCCGTTGCCGCAGCATCTGCCGCTCCAGCACCTGTAGCAGCAGCGCCGCGCGGACCCGTGTCCACAGATGACGCCCCACGCGAAGAGCGCGTGAAGATGACCCGCTTGCGTCAAACTATCGCGCGTCGATTGAAAGAAAGCCAAAACACCGCTGCCATGCTCACCACCTATAACGAGGTCGACATGACCGAGGTGATGGCCCTGCGCAACGAATACAAAGACCTGTTCCTAAAGAAGCATGGCGTCAAATTGGGCTTCATGTCCTTCTTCACCAAGGCCTGCGTGCATGCGTTGAACGAAGTGCCCGAAGTGAACGCCGAAATCGACGGCACAGACGTTGTGTACAAGAACTTTGTGCACATGGGGATCGCTGCAGGCACGCCATCAGGTCTGGTTGTTCCGGTTATCCGTGACGCCGACGCGATGTCCTTTGCGGGTATCGAAAAAGCCATCGCTGAAAAAGGCGCACGCGCACGTGACGGCAAACTGTCGATGGCAGAAATGCAGGGCGGCACGTTCACGATTTCAAACGGCGGCGTCTACGGCTCGCTCATGTCCTCCCCCATCCTGAACCCACCACAATCGGGCATCCTTGGCATGCACAAAATCCAAGACCGCCCAATGGCGATCAAGGGTGAAGTTGTGATCCGCCCAATGATGTATCTGGCACTGTCCTACGATCACCGCATCGTAGACGGCAAAGGCGCGGTGACGTTCCTTGTACGGGTGAAAGAAGCGCTTGAGGATCCGCGCCGTTTGTTAATGGATCTGTAGTAAATCTATATGTTTGATAAGACTTCTTAGAAAAGGTGGAATTGATGCTCTTTCAAACACTTACAGGAGCCGGCGCGGTGGTATTTGTCATCGCGTCGACGTCAACCTCCTACGCCTCAGATTGGATTCCTGATTTTTTGCAATCAGACAAAGAGCTTTTTTGCCAGTTATGTGAAGCAACCTTGTCTGATAGACTAAAATCACCGTCCTCATATAAGAGGTCCGAATGCGCAGGCCCATACAGCGCTGTTGTTAACGAGAGGAAGTACGTTGAGTACAAGAAAGCTACCGAAATTCCACAATACTTAAAGCGGTCAATCGCGGACGGCGAATATTCAATTTCAGAGACTTTCCTCAAATACGAAGCGGCAAATTCCTATGGTGCCCAAATTCGTGGAACCGAAATATGCGAAGTAATGCATAGAAAAGGACAAAGTCTTGTTGAAGCTAGCCGCATTTTTGGACCCAAAGTTGGCGGCTTCAATAAAATTGAGTGGAGCATAGAAACTTTACGTAGATTGAACAAATAAAATGACAACAGAACTCACAATCCTCACCCTCGCTGGCCTCCTACAGGTCATCCAGTTCTTCCTGATGGCGATCCCCGCGAACCTCGAATTGGGCCGTGGCAAAACTTTGTCCCCACGCGATCCCGCAAAACTTGGCGGTACAGTCGAGGAACTCATGTCCGAACGCACAGGTCGCGTAAAACGGGCAATGGACAACCACTTCGAGGGGCTGATCCTGTTCACCATCGCATGCGTTGTGATCACCGTCAGCGGCCAATCAACCACCTACACCGGAACGCTCGCCATCATCTATCTGATCGCCCGCATCTTCTATATCCCAGCCTATGCATTCGGCTGGGTGCCTTGGCGCAGCTACATCTGGTTCGCAGGCTTCCTATCCACCATACTTATGTTTATCGCCGCACTCGTGTAATCGGCGGCACCGACCACGCACCTACGTAATACCGACACAATACCGACGTTAAACCGACGTTCCAAATTCGAAGGATCAACCCAATGGCTAACTATGACGTGATCATCATCGGCGCAGGCCCCGGCGGCTATGTTTCAGCCATCCGCTGCGCCCAGTTGGGCCTCAAAACGGCAATCGTCGAAGGCCGCGAAACCCTTGGTGGTACTTGCTTGAACACAGGCTGCATCCCCTCCAAGGCACTGCTGCACGCAAGCCATATGTTGCACGAGGCAGAGCACAATTTCGCCGCCATGGGCCTCAAAGGCAAAAGCCCGTCGGTGGACTGGAAACAGATGCTATCTTACAAAGACGATGTCATTGGCCAAAACACCAAAGGCGTTGAATTCCTTATGAAAAAGAACAAGATCGACTGGCTGAAAGGGTGGGCAACCATCCCTGCCGCTGGCAAAGTACAGGTCGGTGAAGAGGTCCACGAGGCCAAAAACATCATCATCGCCTCGGGGTCCGAATCCGCATCCTTGCCCGGCGTAGAGGTCGATGAAAAAGTCGTTGTCACCTCCACAGGCGCGCTGGAGCTTGGCAAAATTCCCAAGAAACTGGTCGTCATCGGCGCAGGCGTCATCGGCCTAGAATTAGGCAGCGTTTATGCCCGCCTAGGATCAGAAGTCACAGTGATCGAATTCTTGGATATGGTGACCCCTGGGATGGATCGTGAAATTCAAAAAACCTTCCAAAGAACCCTGAAAAAACAAGGCATTAACTTCATCATGGGTGCCGCTGTCCAGAAGACTGAAGCCAACAAAACCAAGGCCAAAGTGACCTATAAATTGCGCAAAGACGACAGCGAACATGTCATTGAGGCGGACACAGTTTTGGTTGCAACTGGCCGCAAACCCTTCACCACTGGGCTTGGCCTAGACACCCTTGGCATCGAGATGTCTCCACGCGGTCAGATCAAAGTTGGGGCCGATTGGCAGACCAACATCAAAGGTATCTACGCTATTGGTGATGTCATCGACGGACCCATGTTGGCGCACAAAGCTGAAGACGAAGGTATGGCTGCCGCCGAACAAGTTGCAGGCAAACATGGTCACGTCAACTACGGCGTCATTCCCGGTGTGATCTACACGCATCCTGAGGTCGCCAACGTCGGTGAAACCGAAGAAACGCTGAAAGAACAAGGCCGTAACTATAAAGTTGGTAAGTTCAGCTTTATGGGCAACGGACGCGCCAAAGCAAATTTTGCAGGCGATGGATTTGTGAAAATCCTTGCAGACAAAGACACAGACCGCATCCTTGGAGCCCATATCATTGGCCCAGCTGCCGGTGATCTAATCCACGAAATCTGCGTTGCAATGGAGTTTGGCGCATCCGCCGAAGACCTTGCCATGACCTGCCACGCGCATCCAACCTACTCAGAAGCCGTGCGCGAAGCAGCATTGGCTTTGGGTGGTGGCGCAATTCACGCTTGATAAAAACAACAAAGGCGCCGGAGCTTCCAGTGCCTTTGTTCATTTCAAATCGTCTTGATTACTCAGACGGTGCCGTCGCTTTCTGAAAAACGATCCCACACTTCTTGCTGTTAGAAACTTGTTCCAGCGTTGACAACTCGCCTTTCAAACGCGCAAGTTCTCCCGCTTTGGTCTTATTTCCCTTGATGAAAAATGCGGCCGGCCAAAACACAACCAAAGCTACGCCTGTTGCAACAGCATCGTTTTTAGCGGCGAAGTTTTGTTCACCAGTCACTTCACCAACACGATTTGAAACGCGTTGTGCTTCCTCAACAATTTGTTTGCAAGACAGACCTTGATACGCGATCGGGGAGACATCTGCGGCTTCAACCTTGTCAGCCTTTTGCGCACATGCTGCTAAAGTAAATGTTAGGCCAAAAAGTGCGCCTATCAGTTTGATCTTCATTGTTTGTAATCTCCAAAATACAGGCCCTGTTAGTAACAAATTCGGGAATAAACAATATTGGAAACTTAGTATCTTAACCTCGTACTTACCTCACCACATCGTCTTTGAAACACGTCCTTCCCATTCGATATCATAAGCACTACCGCCGACTTCACCGTCGGTCATCTCGGCGAGTATTTCGCCCACACTTGGCAACCCTTCAGCATCGTCTCTGCTCCACGTGCCAGCCCGCATCAATGCACGGGAACATTGCGTATAAATTTCACCTATCTTGATCACGATTACAGTCGCGGGCAAACGCCCCTGTCGCACAAACTGAGCCCGAAGCTCATCATCGTTGGTTAGGCGCGCTATGCCATTCACACGGACAACATTGTTTGACTTTGGCACGATAAACATAAGAGATATATGCCCATCCGATACAATATTGCGCAGTGAATCCAACCGGTTGTTCCCACGCCAATCGGGCATCGCCAAAGTACGTTCGTCCAATTCCAAAGCAACTGGTCCATCGTCACCGCGGGGACTGCCGTCAGTTCCATCAGGTCCAATCGTGGACAGCACACACAACCTAGAGGCCATAATCCACTTGCGATAAAGTGGTGTTAAACGTGTCGCAACCTTGCGCGTGGCCGCCGCACAAGCCGGACCATACAGCGCTTCAAGATCGGTGGTGTTTTCGATCCAGTTCATGACGGATCAAACCCCGCCTCACGCATTAATGCGTTTGAATGTGTCTCGACCACATCCTCAAGACCCGCCATGAACGTGTCCTTGTCTTGCCCCAACGGAATCGTTGGCAAAAATTCAATCACAGCCAATCCCGGTTTACGCAGGAAACCTGTACGCGGCCAAAACACACCTGCGTTTGTCGCAACAGGCACACAAGGTTGTTGAAGCTGATTGTATAAAACCGCCGTCCCTACTTTGTAGGGGGCCTTAACACCCGGTGCCAATCGCGTGCCTTGAGAATAGATGATCAACTGCCCTGGCAACGCATGACCGTTTTCAACATCGCGCACCATTTTAGTGATCGCAGCACCGCGCTTTCCACGCGAAACCGGAACACACCCCAAACGTCGCGCATATAGGCCAATGACAGGGGTCCAAAGGATTTCCTTTTTCATGATAAATTTGGCCGTCGGGAGGGCCGTAAAAATCATCATTATATCAAGGAAAGATTGATGTTTTGCGGCAATGATCACCTCACCTGTAGGCACTTCACCCCGAACCTCTACCCGCAACCCCAGCATCCAACGTGAAATCCAAAACACATAACGACTGTAGGCCTTGGCACCAGCACGGGCACCCTCAGGGCTTAGGATTGCATAAGGAGCCCATAACAACCCAATCACCACCATCATAAAGTAGATATGGATCATAAAAACAAACGAAATCAACCATCTAATCATTAGCGTAGCGCCTCCAACGCCCTACGAGAGGCCACACGTGTGGCTATCAATGCCACACCTCCAGCCATCAATGGGATCAGCAAAGGTGTAAGCCAACCTGCCCCTTGAAATCCAAGTCCTGTTAAAAAGCCTGCATCGTCATTGGCCGAAGGCAACAACAACACTGCCAACATTCCAAGGGCCATGCCAACGGCGGCACCCAAAAATGCGCGTATGGTAAATCGTCGGATAAACGCTTCAGCAATGTAACGGTCAGTTGCACCAACCAATCGCAAAACGGCGATCACTTGCGCGTTTGCAGCTAGGGCCGCGTTGGCTGCCAAAGTGACCATTGCACCAACCGCGGCAGCAATCAGGAAGATCGCAATCCAACCCAAAAGTCGTAAACGATTTGCGGCTTGAACCAGTGGCGCGCGCCAACGTGTATGATCATCCAAGAAAGCCGCTGGCACTTCTGCTGCTAGACGAAGCCGAAGCCCTTCGGCATCAAAACCCGACGTACCTTCGACCACTTCGATCAGGCGTGGAACCGGTAAACTGCCCAAATCAATTCCAGATCCAAACCACGGCGACAAAAGCGCCTGCTGTTCTGCATCGGTCAACGCACGTGCGTCTTGAACACCCGCCGTCGTTTGCAAAACCCGCAATGCGGCCTCGGTTTGTGCCACCCTCTGCCCAGCGGGCGCAACGATCCGAATTGTTGATGTGCGGGCCAATTCATCCCCCCAGCGTGTCGCCAAACGACCAGATGCCAACGAAAGCGCCAATGCAAAAACAGCTAAAAAAGCCATAGCACCTGCTGCAAAAAGGGTCAGTTGGGCCGTGAACCCGGAAGGTGGAACCACGCGGTCGGCTTGTTTGTCTCCGACAACAAGACTGCGGATCACGTCCATATTAATTTTCACAAATCTGCCCCAGCCAATTGCAAGCGACGGTTAGATATACGTAAAACACGGGCTTGAACTTCGGATTTTGCCGCACGGATCAGTGATAAATCATGGGTCGCTATAAGGACTGTTTTACCCATCTTGTTCAACTCGATCAGCAGACGCAGCAGCCGTTGCGACATCTCCCAATCCACGTTGCCAGTTGGTTCATCTGCAAGAACAACGTCAGGTGACATGATCACGGCACGTGCCAAGGCGGCGCGTTGACGCTCCCCCCCCGACAATTCTGGCGGCAGGCCATTGGCGCGATGTGTCAAGCCAACCCAAGCCATCAGTTCGCCCAAATCCGTACCCCCAGCTTCATTCTGACGTCCTGAAACCGTTAACGGCAAAGCGATATTTTCTGCGACAGTTAAGTGATCCAAAAACTTCACATCTTGGTGCACAACGCCAACCTTGCGTCGCATCATTGCAACGTCGTCGCGATCCAAGTTTCGCACATCATTGCCTAAAATACGGACCTCGCCGGCAGTAGGTAATAACGCGCCATAGCACAATTTCAGAAGTGTCGTTTTGCCAGCACCAGACGGACCGGTCAGAAAGTAAAACGATCCCGGTGCCAATTTGATGGAAATGTCGGACAGTAATTCACCGCCGCCATAACTGTAGGCCACATTTTCTAGCTCGATCACGCGGGTCCCCATTTGCTTGCACCTGTTGTGCCTGAGCATCGGTCCCGTTGCAATCCACAGGCTTGCTGCCTTCAACGGCAGATAGCACTTTTATGCCCAAACTTCCCAACATATGTTAAGTATCAAGGAATTGACGGGGGTCAAAACACAACATGAGACTGATTTGTCCAAATTGCGATGCGCAATACGAGGTTCCAACCGAGGTTGTTCCGACTGATGGTCGGGATGTTCAGTGTTCAAATTGCGGTCAAACATGGTATCAACACCATCCAGATCACATGCCCCTCACAGAAGACGAAGTAGAGGAGACAACTGTTCCAGAAAACGAGGAACGGGTTGAAGTCGCCGAACAACCCCAGCGCAAAGAGATGGACCCTGCGGTTGCCGATATTCTGCGCCAAGAAGCCGAACACGAGGCAGACATACGCGAAAATGAACCTGCAGGCATCGAGAGCCAACCTGATTTGGGTTTAGATGATGCTGAAGACGAAAGCACCCGTCGCGCCCGTGAGGCACGCGAACGAATGGCCCGTATGCGCGGTGAAGATCCTGAAGCCGACGTATCAGATGCGGCACTTGGATCACGACGCGATCTGCTACCCGACATTGAAGAGATCAATTCATCTCTGCGTTCAACAAGTGACCGCCAGATTTCGACCGATGAAGCAGGTGTAGCGCCTGCCCGTAAAAAACGTGGCTTTCGTCGTGGATTTCTAACCGTCGCATTGATTGCCATCATTTTGGCTGCGCTCTACATCTTTGCGCCAGCAATCGCCAAAGCCGTGCCGCAAGTCGATCCTTACCTTAGCAGCTATGTAGCTTTGGTGGATCAAGGTCGCAGTTGGCTTGATGGCCAGTTAGACGGCATCGCCAAATGGCTGGAGGCGAAAGCAGCTTCGCAAAACAATGGCTAATTCCTAAAAGCGATCAAGCAAACGTTTTAGGTAATCAAGCTCTGCTTCTGGCCGTTCACCCTGCGCAGACCTCCGTCTAATCTCTGCTAACAAATCACGTGCACGGCGATAAACATCGGCATCAGCCACGTTACCCTGCGCATTAGGATTAGCGCCACTTCCGTTTTGATCACGTCCCAACGGGTCCGTAGATTGGGCTTGACGGTTTGATTGTTGATCCCCTTGGCCCGGTTTCTGGTCGTCTTGATCTTCAGACAACGCTTCGCGCAAGGCCTGCAAACCATCGTGCAAGGCCTCCGTCGCCTGCGCCTGACTGTCAATCGCCTCAGCCAAATCGCCTTGACGCAACGCTTGTTCTGCATTGTCCATCGCACGACCTGCACGTTCTAATGCCTCACGTGCGGCGTCCCCTTCAGGCGTTCCAGCGCCCGGCAACGATCCTTGTTGGCGGCTTAGCTCGTCGCGCAAAGCTTGTTGACGATCCGCCAAGCCATCTTGGCCTTGATCGCCACCAGATTGGTCTTGGCCCTCACTTTGACCTTCACCCTCGCCTTGTCCACCCTGACCTTCATGGCTTTGACCTTCGCCTTGACCGCCATTGCGTCCTTTGTTTCCTTGGTTTTCTCCTGCTTGGGCATTCGGGTTAAACTGTTCTTGAAGGTCACGGAACGCTTGATCGTTTAGGCCTTGCTGTTCACGCAAGGTATCGGACAACCCTTCCATCGCTTCTTCTCCAGCCGATTTGCCTGCTTTGCCCTCGCCCTCAGTCACGCGCATGTTTTCCATCATCTCTTGAAGTTCTTTAAGAGCTTCAGCGGCTTCTGCCATCCGCCCCTCTTCCATCAGTTCCTGGATGCGGTCCATCATACGCTGCAGATCATCTTGGGTCATCTGGGTTGAGTTCTCTGAATCACCACTTTGCTGTTCACCGTCTTGCCCCTCTTGGGCTTGCTGGCGTTGCAGTTGGCTCAAATAATCTTCAGTGGCGCGGCGCAACTCTTGCATCAATTCAGCAATTTCGGCATCCGTTGCACCATCACGCATGGCTTGGTTCAACCGTTCTTGGGCTTGGCGCATTCGTTCTAGCGCATCGGCCAAATCGCCCTCCTCCAGCTCAACAGCCAAAGCCCACAATTCAGATGCGATTTCATTTTGCGCCTCAACAGGCAACCGATCCCAGCGAGCCAATACTTCAAGCTTTTTGATCATTTTACGTAGGCGTAGTTGGTTTACTTCCTTACGGAACGCATCTTCTGGTCGATGAGAAATCGCCCGGAGAATCTGACCAATTCGTTTGGCGTTTGTACGTGACCATAGCAAGTCGCGGCGTTGTTCGATAATCGCCGCAGCCATCGGATCAAAGAACCGTCTGCCAGGCAAAACAAATGCGCGTGGTTCAGATTCTGATTGCTGTTCTGAAGCATCAAGCACGCTTAGACGGACCTCAACAGGCATATTTGCCCACGGGTGTTGGGAAAAATCTTCAACCAAGTTTTCCTCAAAACCACTGCGATCCCCCACAACAGGCATCGGCAGCGACACAGTCAATTCAGGGCGGGGTTCCGGGACTACGATCAAACCGTGGATGCGCGTGATTTCCGCCAGATCCAAGTTTATGCGCGCTTCGCCACCCTCAACACCATAATCGTCGCCCGCAGAAAACGGCAACGTCATCACACCCAAGGCGTCCGAATCTGGGTCATCCAAAATCGAAACGATTGGTGCGGTATCAGGAACAACATTGACAGACCACGTCCGGCCATTTGGGCCAGAAATAGAGATTTCACCGTCTTGCAGGATCGTGAAGTCATGCGCTGAATCTGAGGCTGGCGGAACTTGCGTGCGACCGGAAACCGTTTCGGAAAGCGTTAGCGCACCAACTTCACCATAAAGACGCAATGTGATCAAACTGCCCTCAGGAACGCCAAGGTTCCCTTCAGGTTGGTCATTCAAATACAATGTTGGACGGCCCGTGTAGCGTGGTGGATCAATCCAGCCTTCCCAAACAGGCCCCGTCGCCAAGGTATCCGTAGGTGAACCCACTTGTGTTACCGTACCAACACGCCAAATCGATCCGAACAGCAGCGCAATTGCAAAGAAGATAACCGCAAGATAGCGCAAAGCATAAGGATCACGCTGCGCTATACGCACATTGGCAGGCACCGCTTTGGCCGTTTCCACCTGAACAGCCATACGTTGTTGATGGGCACGCCAAACAGCGGTCGATGCTTCATCACTTGCGCCAATGGCTTGTGTATCCGTTAGTGCTTGAATCGGACGGCCCGGGAGGCTGGCATCTAAACGCTCGACCGCATCTTGCATACTTGGCAATCGAAACCGATAAAGCGCAAACCCAAACGCGCTCAGAGTTCCAAGCACAGCGAGCACAAGGCCAACCCAGAACACTTCAACAGTGACCACTTCGTGGAGACCCAGCATCAAAACTGCCAGAACGATCAAGACAACCGTCATTAAAGGCCACAAGGCGAAGGCGACGCGTTCGGCAAACATGCCTGCCCACGTCAACCGCAGCGGCCAGCGCAGTCCATTTAGGCCGCGCCGGATGTCATGTCTGGAGAAATTCGAAGCCATTTACCCTACCCCGACTTCAATCAACGCGATGTTGCGCCTAAAGCCATTCCGGTAACGTATCGCGATTTATCATTTCGTCAAAGGTTGGACGTCGGCGGATAACTGCAAATTGATCACCATTCACCAAAACCTCGGGAATAAGCGGCCTACTGTTGTATTCGCTGGCCATAACTGCGCCGTAAGCACCTGCACTGCGGAACGCTACCAACTCACCTGACTGCATCGGCGGCATAACGCGATGCTTTGCAAAGGTGTCACCAGATTCGCAAACTGGACCAACCACATCATATTTGGCCATTTCAATACCGGCCTCCGGCTCAACCACTGGAACGATATCATGGTGTGCGTCATACATCGCAGGTCTGATCAGATCGTTCATTGCCCCGTCGATGATTAGAAATTCGCGATCTTCGCCTTCTTTGACATAGATCACTTCGCTGACCATGAGACCCGCATTTCCTGCGATCAAACGGCCCGGTTCGATTTCTATTTCGCAGCCCAAATGGCCCAAGGTCCGCTTGACCAAAGCGCCATAGTCACTTGGCAAAGGTGGGGCCACATTCGAGCGTTCGTAAGGAATGCCCAAACCTCCGCCCAAATCGAGGCGTTTAATATTGTGCCCTTGGGCTCGCAGTTCTTCTGTTAGTTCCGCGACTTTTTCGTAGGCCAACTCAAAAGGCGTGAGATCGGTCAACTGACTGCCAATGTGGACGTCGATGCCAATGATTTCCAAACCCTTGAGCGTAGCAGCCATCGCATAGACCTGATGCGCACGCGAAATGGGAATGCCAAACTTGTTCTCGGATTTTCCCGTTGCGATTTTTGCGTGTGTTTTTGCGTCAACATCCGGATTAACGCGGATTGTGATCGGGGCAACCACACCCAATTCCAGCGCAATCGCATTCAGCACCTGCATTTCAGGCTCCGATTCGACATTAAACTGGCGAATACCACCCGTCAGCGCGAGGCGGATTTCATCAGCTGTTTTGCCCACACCTGAAAATACGATCCGGTCACCAGGTACACCTGCGGCTTTGGCCCGCATGTATTCGCCGCCCGACACCACGTCCATGCCAGCGCCTGCATCACCCAGTGTCTTAAGGATCGCCTGATTACTGGCAGCTTTCATCGCATAGCACACCAAGTGGTCCATGCCTTCAAGCGCGTCATCAAACAGCTTGAAGTGGCGCAGCAATGTTGCTGTTGAATAGACATAAAACGGCGTGCCCACGGCGGCGGCAATCTCGGCCACCGGAACATCTTCGGCGTGCAATGCGCCGTTTTTATACAAGAAATGATCCATGACTTCGCATTAGCCACGAAACGCACGTTAGATCAATGGGAACTGGCTTAAGTAACGGGCCGCGTGCGCAAAAACAGGTAAAGCGGCAGGCCACAACTGACACCGATGCAAATTGATGCAGGGATTGCGATCAACGCGATCCAATTTCGACGCACGGCGACTTCAGCGATAATCCAAACTGTTAAGGCGATGAAGGCAATGGTTAAATCCCAAACTAAGCCACTGGAAGCCGCGTTGGTATGCCAAGCATCTGCCATACCCATAATATCAAAACCGTTTTCACCGAACCATTGCAGGAAATAATACATCGGGTGGATCGTTCCCCAAACCGCGAGGCTCAAGTATATCATGCGAAGTGGTGACATTATCTGCTCCGTGTAACGCCAATTTCGGCAGTTCCAGTGATTTGGATGCCAGGTTGACGACTTTTGGGTATTTGGTTGGATTGGCGTTCAGTCAAGGAACTTCGGTCAACGACGGGCTTTGAGTCTGAAGGCCCAGTACAGGCCAAAAGAAGTGCGCAACCCACAATAGATAAACTCAATTTAATCAAAGTGGTCTCTCCTTACTCAACAACTGATGAAATCAAACCACGCTTAAAACAAGCCCCAGTTCACGGAAAACGGTCCTTTGCGGGCACCCACACTGACATTTGTGTTGACGCCACCTGAACCAAGAGAGACGCCAGCATTTAAGGTTGGCTTAATCGGCTCACCATCTGCGCCACATGCAGCCAAAGCTACCAAAGCACCAAAAGCTATGACACGGATCATTCTAAAACATCCTTCCAGCGTTGCACCTGAATGCGCACCTGCGCGGGCGCTGTTCCACCATAGGACATACGCGAGTTGACGGAATTTTGCACGCCCAACACATCGAACACCTCGGCGGTGATGTGCTCATGCACCGATTGCATATCTTCAAGCGTAAGGTCTGGCAGATCGCACCCTTTGCCTTCAGCCATACCCACAAGTGTTCCTGTAACGTGGTGTGCGTCGCGGAACGGCATCCCCAAAACGCGGACCAGCCAATCGGCCAAATCAGTGGCCGTGCTGAAGCCTGATGCGGCAGATACAGCAAGGCTTTCGCGGTTGGCTGTCATATCTTTGACCATGCCTTCCATCGCAGCCATCGCTAGCATCCATGAATCGGCAGCGTCAAAGACCTGTTCTTTGTCTTCTTGCATGTCCTTGGAATAGGTCAGCGGCAGGCCTTTCATCACCATCATCAGACCCGTATTGGCCCCATAAATCCGGCCCACCTTAGCGCGGATCAATTCAGCCGCATCAGGATTTTTCTTTTGTGGCATGATGGAAGAACCGGTCGAAAATCGATCAGACAAAGCGACAAACCGGAACTGGGCTGATGACCAAATTACCAGTTCCTCGGCGAAACGGGACAAGTGCATAGCGCTGATGCTTGCGACCCCGAGGAAGTCCAAAGCAAAATCGCGATCAGACACCGCGTCCAATGAATTGGCGGATGGGCGATCAAAGCCCAACGCCTCAGCCGTCATATGACGATCAATCGGGAAAGATGTGCCAGCAAGCGCCGCGGCACCCAGCGGGGATTCGTTCATCCGAACACGCGCATCGCGCACACGGGACAAATCACGGCCAAACATCTCGACGTAAGCCATCATATGGTGGCCCCATGTTACAGGTTGCGCCACTTGCAGGTGGGTGAAACCGGGCATGACCCAATCGGCCCCGGCCTCGGCCTGACCCAAAAGCGCTTGGATCAAGGCCAGTAATCCGGCTTCGGCCGCATCAAACTGATCACGCACCCAAAGCTTAAAGTCAGTTGCCACTTGGTCATTGCGCGACCGACCTGTGTGCAAACGACCCGCCGGTTCGCCGATAATCTCTTTCAGACGACTTTCCACATTCATGTGAATGTCTTCCAAAGCGGTAGAAAACTGAAACGTTCCACCCTCGATTTCTGACAAGACCGTGAGGAGGCCTTCCCGAATGGCCTCAGCATCGGTATCTGTTAGGATGCCTGTTGCTGCTAACATTGCAGCATGGGCGCGCGAGCCTTCGATATCTTGGGAAGCCATGCGCTGGTCGAAACCGATTGAGGCATTAATTGCTTCCATAATCGCGTCGGGCCCAGCAGCAAAGCGGCCGCCCCACATGGTATTAGAGGTTTTTTTTGTCATCGATCGACCCTTCGGAGGGAAAATGAAACGTTATATTGCTGCGATCATGTATACGGCCATCGCCTTTGGTGCCACCCCCAGCTTTGCAGATACATCTGCAGCGGCGGCACTACGTTCGGGTGATATGAAAAAACTGGTGTTTCATTCCACACCTGAGGCCACATCAAATGTGCCGTTCCAACTGGCCGATGGGGCTGGTGAGAAAACACTGGATGCCTACAAAGGCAAACATGTTTTGATAAATTTTTGGGCGACGTGGTGCGCGCCATGCCGCAAAGAGATGCCAATGCTGTCGGCATTACAAGCTGAGTTTGGCGGCGACGACTTTGAAGTTGTGACGATCGCTACAGGACGAAACACACCCGCAGGCATCAAGAAATTCTTTGAGGGTGCAAACATCGATAACTTGCCCAGTTATCAGGACCCTAAACAGGCCCTTGCAAGTCAAATGGGTATTTTTGGATTGCCAATCACGGTGATCATGAATCCCGATGGGAAAGAAATTGCGCGACTTCGCGGCGATGCCGATTGGGTGTCGGACAGTGCAAAAGCGATTATCACGCAGCTGATCAAGACAGATCAAGCAGATTAAAAGCCACGTAGCAAACTTAAGCTACGTGGTTCATTATCGCGGCCTCTGTCGCAGACAGGTTTCGACGTGCATAGCTGCCATAGGTATGCGGATCGTATTCCAAGTCAGGAAACTGGGCTAATAATCTGGCCCGGTCACCGTCATCAAGAACCGAGAGGGTCGCATTCGCAGGATGGAAGCTTTCTGTTTCCACGCCATTCGCCCAAAGGATTTGATGATCCGGTAATAACATGTGGATATAGGTCACTTCAGGAACCGTAACATCGACAGTTATAGTCTTCCCGTTGATCAGATCCTTTGCAGCCACCAAAATCTCGGGGGTGTTGAAAAGAGCCATCGCCTCTTTGCCTTGGATCAACATCCGGTGGCTTGGTGAGACAAGCAACTCTTCGTCAGGACGTTCCACACCCAACGCACCTGCTTTGATCCGCACAGGACGCAAATGTGGCATAGCGAACATGCGCGCACCGGTCATGCGGCGACTGCCCTTCCACATGATTTCTTGGGCCCCATTGTCTTTGGTTTGGACACGGTCACCTTCACGCAAGTCCTCAACTAAAACCAACCCATCTGGAGTACGGATACGTGTTCCAGGGGTAAAACAAATCACCCCACCACTTTCCGGACCCATTGGATTCATCCCAGCAACACCCAATGTATGATGCACCACCCAAAGATCGCAATCCCGTGGGGGAATTTCATCCAAGAACATCAACAAAGGTTGAGAACCATTCCCAACTTCAATCAAAGTTATTGTGTAACTTTGGGCACCGTCAGTAACCACAAAGCTGCTGTCCATCAGCGGATTTTTATCCGTGAACTCATGTGTAGCTAATGGTTTATGATCCACTGCTGCGCCAACCAAACGGTGCACCATACGTGCCGCGCGTTTGCGTAAATTTGCTGAACCATTCGCTCGATCCAGTCGCAATACATCCGACGGGCCATCCACACGGATAGCGTCTCCTCTCCACGACCACGCGGCACCCACATTTATGGATTGCACTGGCGCGATCTCAAGACCGTCTATTTCTGTTTGCGACCAAGATATGACGAACGTGCCTTTAAAGCCCGTTTTCATTGATTGCTTGCCTGCCTCATTTAGTAGCCCTTTTTGGGCTTTTATTGATTAATCGTTAACAAACATGATTCGCGCTGGAAAGACCGTTTTTGTATCAGTCTCAAAGTGTTGCAGTTAGAACCTAAGGCTGAATCTCGCGGATCCAACTATTTGACTGCCTGATTGCCCCTCAAACTCGAGCTATGCTTGAATTTGGGTGACGCGCATCATCAGGCGGCGTGGTTTTCGGTGTCACCGGTCACTTCGACACCATCGTTGAATTTGATACCATCGATGACTTTTGGCAACTGGTTTCTGCCCT
>JBLHPE010000051.1:0-16407 GCA_047624005.1 Ascidiaceihabitans sp. | reverse complement strand
CGCTTTGGACTGGAAGATGGGCAAGTCGTCCCCCTCGCGCGCCGTGTGACAAGCACCGCTGTGTCGAACAAATCGTTCCTACGCCAGCTGATTGGCAATATTGGACGTGTCGGTACGGGTGGGCTGTGATCTCACGTTGCCCAAAGTCATAACTGACGCCAAAGTTGTGTTGCGTCGAAGCCTTTGCTGACCGATGCTGTTTTTATGGATTGCTCCGACCCTTATGTAATGACTGGCTTTGTTAAGGGGCGCTACCGCGCTGCTCTCGCGGCATCAGAAAAAGACGTGGAAGCGGCACAAGCTTTGCGCAGTTTTTGTTTTGATTTGACCGGCACGGATGCGGATTCGTTTGATATGGCCTGCACCCATGTCCTGATCCGCCGAGTGGACGATGATCGACTTGTGGCTTGTTTTAGAATGCTATCTTTGGATGGCAGTACAATTGGGTCCAGCTATTCAGCACAATATTACGCATTAGATGCTTTGGTTAAGTTCAAGGGCAGGATGGTCGAACTGGGCCGTTTCTGTGTTCACCCAGATGAACCTGATCCTGACATTTTGCGCGTCGCATGGGCTGCGATGACGGCTTACGTTGATCAAAATAACGTAAAGCTGTTGTTTGGGTGCTCCTCTTTCGCGGGAACAGACAGGTCTGCGTACCTCGACGCGTTTGCAACACTCCGGGATCACCACCTTGCCCCCAAACGCTGGTCGCCAAAGGTTAAAGCACCAGATGTTTTCCATTTTGCGGCCAAACTGGACTATAAACCGGATCCCAAACAAGCAGCGCTCGAAATGCCTCCACTGTTGCGCACATATCTGTTGATGGGGGGCTGGGTCAGTGATCATGCAGTGGTGGATCGGCAATTAAACACGATGCATGTGTTTACGGGTGTTGAGATAGGGGCGATTCCCGCCGCACGGAAACGTTTGTTAAGGGCTGTGGTCGGGTAAGGTCGCGTCCACGTAGTTTGCGCAGGCATGAGTTTATTTAGCAAAATGAACCGCTGCATGATTGACCCTGTTGGCTTGTGGGGATAGTCGGCAAGAATGGCACGTATACCCCTCCTTCAACTAAACGAAATTTCGCTGACATTTGGCGGTGATCCCATCTTTGACGGCCTTAGTTTGGTCGCACAACCGGGGGATCGCGTTGCCCTTGTTGGGCGCAATGGCTCTGGCAAATCCACCTTGATGAAAGTCATGGCAGGATTGGTTGAGGCGGACAAAGGCGAAGTGATTGCCGGTCCTGGTGTCTCAGTCGGCTACATGGAACAAGAGCCTGATTTGTCAGGCTTTGCCACATTGGGTGATTTTGCATCCCACGGGCTTGATGAGGGTGAGATGTACAAGGTTGAGCGCGCAGGCGCTGGCCTTAAATTCGATCCAGCACGCCCCGTTGAAACCGCATCTGGTGGTGAGCGACGTCGCGCGGCTTTGGCCCGTTTGATGGCAGGCGCACCTGATCTGATGTTATTGGACGAACCGACCAACCACCTTGATATCGAGGCGATTGCGTGGCTTGAATCCGAGTTGAAGGCGACACGTAAGGGTTACATAATCATCAGCCACGATAGGGCGTTTTTAAAGGCGCTGACCCGTGCAACTCTTTGGATTGACCGCGGAATGGTCAAACGCCAAGAAAAGGGTTTTGGCGAATTTGAAACATGGCGCGATGCGGCTTGGGAAGAAGAAGACACCCAACGCCATAAGTTAAATCGCAAGATTAAGGCCGAGGCCCGTTGGGCAGTTGAAGGTATTTCAGCACGCCGTAAACGCAACCAAGGGCGTGTACGTGCCTTGCAAGAATTGCGTTCCGAACGCGCTGGTCAAATTTCACGCCAAGGTGCCGCAGCAATGGCGTTTGAAGGTGGCCAGAAATCTGGCCGTAAGGTCATTGAAGCGACTCAGATTACTAAAGCTTTCGGGGATAAGAAGATCCTTGAACCCTTTGATATTACAATCAATCGTGGCGATCGCATCGCGCTTGTTGGACCTAACGGCGTTGGCAAAACCACGTTGCTGAACATGATGATCGGGCGTGAAGAACCGGACAGTGGCACGATCAAGCTGGGCACCAATCTTGAATTGGCACTGTTTGACCAATCACGTGCGCAACTTGACGGTGACATGTCGCTTTGGGAAAGCCTAACGGGCGACCCTGAAATGCGAGTTTCGGGTAAAGCGGATCAGGTCATGGTCCGTGGCATGCCCAAGCACGTTGTCGGCTACCTCAAAGAATTCCTGTTTGACGAGGGCCAAGCCCGCGCGCCTGTGCGCTCGCTTTCAGGCGGCGAAAAAGCACGTCTGTTGTTGGCCAAACTCATGGCCCGCTCTAGCAATTTTCTAGTGCTCGATGAACCGACCAACGATTTGGATATTGAAACGCTCGATTTGTTGCAAGATTTGTTGGGCCAATACGACGGTACCGTGATCCTTGTCAGCCACGACCGTGATTTCCTTGACCGTGTCGCCGTGACAACCGTCGCGATGGAAGGTGATGGCAAAGCCACCGTTTATGCAGGCGGTTGGTCTGATTATATCGCGCAGCGAAATCAAGATGATTTTGGCGGAAGCGTCGTTAAATCAAAGCGGTCAGCGGCAAAAGGCAAAGAAAAAGAGACGCCAAAAGCGACGGGTCTTAGTTTCACCGAAAACCACCGCCTTGAAGCGATTCCAGCGGAAATGGAGCGCCTAGAGACCGAGATTGGTAAACTACAAGAATTGATGAGCGATCCTGAACTATTCACCGCAAATCCCGTCAAATTTCAAAAAGCGACAGACGCTCTGATCGAACGGCAATCCAAACTGGACGCAGCCGAAGAAGAGTGGATGATGTTGGAAGCGAAAGCTGCTGGTTAGGTCCTGCAGTTTCTAACCCAGCACGCGGGCTGGATTGCCAACCACAGTTACGCCTGCATGCACATCGCGTGTCACGACACTTCCTGCGCCAACAATTGCCGCGTCCCCAATCGTGACACCAGGCATAATGATCGCACCGCCGCCAATCCAGACATCCGCGCCAATCGTGACGGGCAGGGCGATCTCTAACCCAGCCGCCCGTTTTTCACGATCTTTATGGTGCTGAGCAGTATATATTTGGACGTAAGGTCCAAACATCGTGCGCGCACCAATACGCACAGCAGCAGTGTCCAAAATTGTACAGCCCACATTCATATACACCAGGTCTGCCAAGTGTAGATTGAAGCCATAAGCGCAGTGAAATTGCACTTCGACCCGACAATCGCACCCGACGCTGCCTAACACAGCGGCAAGTGCCGGAGCCAAGTCACCGCGTTTCTTTGGA
Source organism: Ascidiaceihabitans sp. (assembly GCA_047624005.1). Taxonomy (GTDB): domain Bacteria; phylum Pseudomonadota; class Alphaproteobacteria; order Rhodobacterales; family Rhodobacteraceae; genus Ascidiaceihabitans. Next base: position 13,100 of record JBLHPE010000051.1, on the reverse strand, counting down.
TGGGCTCCATTGTGGGTGAACACGCCATGGGCAGCCTTTGCACGCAATTCTGCCAACTCATCATCCACGCAGCAGTACCATTCGCCTGCGGCCATTTTCTCCCGTTCGGAGGTCATCGCATTCGCAACGCGCCATCAAGGCGGATGACCTCTCCGTTCAAATATCCCATCTCGACGATGAAGCCCGCCAACCGGGCATATTCAGACGGCTCACCCAATCGTGCAGGATTGGGCACATCAGCAGCCAACGTCGCTTGAACCTCATCTGGTAACCCAGCCAACATAGGGGTTTTGAAAATTCCGGGCGCGATGGTCATAACGCGAATACCAGTTGAGGCTAAATCACGGGCCATTGGTAACGTCATCCCAACAATGCCGCCCTTTGAAGCGGCATAGGCAGCTTGACCTTTTTGCCCATCAAAAGCTGCAATGGATGCAGTGTTGATTATAACGCCGCGAGCGCCATCTGCGTCGGGTACATTTTTGGCCATAACCGTCGCTGCAACACGCCCCAAATTGAAACTGCCCACAAGGTTTATATCAATTGTGCGTTGAAATGCATCAAGCGGATGCGGCCCGTCACGGCCCACAGTTTTGATGCCTACAGCAATGCCCGCACAATTTACTGCAACATTGATCCCACCCATATGGGCCACCGCTGATGCCACCGCGCTCGTAACCGATTGATCATCCGTCACATCGGTCTGCACAAAATAACCGCCAATGTCGGCCGCAACCCTTGGGCCACGATCTACATCACGATCCAAAAGGGTAACTTTTGCACCTTGCGACGCAAAATACCGCGCAGTCGCTTCACCAAGGCCTGATGCGCCACCACTCACTACAACACACGATTCGGAAATTTTCATCTGTGGGATTCCTTATCTGAACATACGTTCAAATAACCATGCCAACTAAAACAAGTCTATGGTTCAGTTTCTTTTGGCCACAAATATCCCGGGGGCGTGGGGGCTGGTCCCCACTTTATACGTTACCCAATTTGCACCAAAGCATGTCGCTTCTTACCAGCACTGAGCTTAATCGGCGTCGCCAAAGCAGCCGCATCAATCATCATGCCTGCATCCATCAAAGGCGCATCATTGAAACGGGCCCCATTTTCCGAAATCAACCGCTTGGCTTCTTTGCCAGATCCCGCAAGGCCGGACTTAACCAACAACTGCACAATTGAGATGCCGTCACCGACATCCGCAGCACTCAAGGTCAGCGTTGGTAAATCATCACCAATCCCACCTTTTTCGAACACTTCACGCGATGTGGCTTCTGCAGCTGCGGCCGCATTTGCGCCGTGCAATAACGTTGTCACTTCATTGGCCAAACGAACTTTGCTTTCGTTGATCTCGGCACCCTCAAGCGCACCCAAGCGATCACATTCGTCCACTGGCAGTTCGGTGTATAACTTCAAGAACCGGCCAACATCCGCATCCGTGGTGTTGCGCCAGAATTGCCAGAATTCGTAAGGTGACAGCATATCAGGGTTCAACCAAATGGCGCCCGCCAGTGATTTACCCATCTTCTTACCATCCGAAGTGGTCAACAGTGGAGAGGTAAGGCCGTAAACTTCGCCGTCAATCACACGCCGCGTCAGGTCGATACCGTTGACGATATTGCCCCACTGGTCGGAACCGCCCATTTGCAGCACACAGCCGTACCGGCGATGCAGCTCCATAAAGTCATAGGCCTGCAAAATCATGTAGTTGAATTCGAGGAATGACAGCGATTGCTCACGATCCAAACGGGACTTTACCGACTCAAATGACAACATCCGGTTGATCGAAAAATGACGCCCGATGTCGCGCAGAAAATCAAGATAGTTCAGACCGTCCAGCCACTCGGCATTGTTGACCATCAAGGCATCCGTCGGGCCATCACCATAGGTGAGGTAAGCGCTGAATACTTTCTTAATACCCGCGATATTATCGTCGATCGCAGCAGCGTCCAGCAGCGGACGCTCATCCGCGCGAAAGGACGGATCGCCGACCTTAGTTGTACCGCCACCCATCAACGTGATTGGTTTGTTGCCGGTCTTTTGCAGCCAGCGCAGCATCATGATCTGGATCAGCGATCCCACGTGCAAAGATTTGGCAGTCGCGTCAAACCCGATGTATCCAGGTTGCGCGCCTTTAAGCAGCGCCTCATCCAACCCTTGATAATCCGTGCAGTCGGCGAGAAACCCGCGTTCCATCATAACTGCGACAAATTTCGATTTTGGGTGGTAGGTCATTGCGCTTGCTCTTGGTTGGTTTTGCTGGGCAATCTATAGGCGCGGGCAGGGCAAAGGAAAAGGCCAATGAAGAGCTTTAGATCGAACACAACCCCCATTGTGGCTTTGGGCGCGATGAGCGGGACGTCATTGGATGGTGTGGATGCCGCTGTGCTGATCACGGACGGCCATACCATAACCGACTTTGGACCGACGCAATACCGACGTTATACCGACGTAGAACAGACGTTGCTTGCAGCGGCTTTGGGCAAGTGGTCTGGGCCCGAAGTTGAAGCCGCAACTGAGGTCATCGACCGTGTTCATGCTGAGGCCTTGGCTGACTTTGAGAAGATTGATTTGATCGGCTTTCACGGCCAAACTTTGGCTCACGCACCGCGCCTTCAGGGCACGCTTCAAGTGGGCGATGGTGCTGCCTTGGCCGAGTCGTTGAAAAAGCCTGTCGTTTGGGATTTCCGCAGTGCAGATGTTGAGCTTGGCGGCGAGGGCGCACCGCTTGCGCCGTTCTTTCATCACGCCTGTGCTCGCTACATCAAAGCGAACGAGCCAATTGTAATTCTTAACCTTGGTGGCGTTGGCAATATCACATGGATCGATCCATCAATTGCAGACCCCGCAGCGGAAGGTGCATTGCTTGCCTTTGACACCGGGCCTGCCAATGCTCCGATCAACGACTTGGTCCAAGCGCGGTGCAATGTACCCTTCGATGAGGATGGTAGAATTGCCAGCTCTGGCACTGTGGAAATGGGCGCGCTTGAGTTGTTTTTGTCAGAGCCATATTTCACAAGAATGCCGCCTAAGTCATTAGACAGAAATGATTTTGCAGAAATGATCGAACTGGTCAAGGAATTGAATGACGCGGATGCGACCGCCACGTTGACTGCCATGTGCGCCGCTGGTGTTGCGGAGGCGATGCAGCATTGCCCACGTCCGCCAACAAGGGTGTTGGTGACTGGTGGTGGACGTAAAAATCCTGTGTTGATGAAGATGTTAGAAGTCTCGCTTGATTGCCCGGTGATCGCCATCGAAAGCGTTGGTCTGGATGGTGATATGCTTGAAGCACAGGCCTTCGCCTATCTGGCCGTTCGTGTCGCACGCGGTTTGCCAACGTCTTGTGCAAGCACAACAGGTGTACGCGCAGCCGTGTCTGGTGGAACGCTTAGCCGTCCCACCCTTTGACTTGTTGCTTTGTAAGCCCATTAAAATACGTGGGTGCTAATTTAAGGAGTGGCGCTAACATACGGTGAAGGTTTGGTAATTTAAAAAAATGGTAAGGTGGATTTGATTTATCGGTATTGTCGGGCACGACCCAAAGCCAGAAACATGAGTTTGTCTACTGGCCGTGACACCAAAATCAATACCCAATGAGAACGCGCGCTTAAAGCAGCACTAACCCCTTGGAATGTCGAAATTCGGCGTTGCGAGGGTGAAGCCCTCAAATTCAAAACCTGGTGAAACGGTGCAACTTACAAGGGTATACTCGCCAGTCGTTCGCGCAGCTTGCCAATGCCCCTCTGGCACAATCAATTGCGGCTCACCCACAGTTAGGTCAGGCGATAGAAGGTGATCTGTTGCCGGGCCGTCATCATTTGCTGAAAGAGACAGAACAAGTGGCGCGCCCGCGTGATAAAGCCAGATTTCGGTCGCATCTACCTTGTGCCAATGACTGTGCCCACCATCCTTCAAGAGGAAATAAATACAAGTCCCGACGGCGCGCCCCTCGTTTTCAGCCCGCCAAGTTTGGCGATAAAATCCACCTTCGGGATGGGGTTCTAACTTTAGGCGGTCAATGATGTCTTGTGCTGTCATTTGGGCATCTTATGGTGTGGAGGGTTCAGTGCAAGGGAGATCGCGGTGAAGGTTGTCATTATAGGGGCAGGGATTGTTGGCGCGAGTCTGTCATTTGCGCTGTCGCAACGCGGTGCGGACGTCACGGTCATTGATGCGCTGGGATCGGCAACAGGGGCCACGGGACACTCATTTGGCTGGGTCAACGCCAGCTTTTATGCTGACAAACCCCATTTTGCATTGCGGGCGGAAGGGATCGCCAGCTATCGCCGTTTGGGGCGTGTTTTGAACACCAAATCAATAGCATGGTCAGGCTGTTTATGTTGGGAAGAAACAGGTGCTGCATTTGAAAGTCAAGCGGCCGAACTGACAGTTCTTGGCTACAATATAAAAGAAATCGACAGCGCAGAGTTTCGCACTTTGGAGCCTCATGTCGTTGCCCCTATGCGGACCCTCTATTTCAAAGATGAAGCCGCTGTTGATGCCGTCGAACTGACCACAGACCTTTTGAAAGCCTCAAACGCGCGGGTGATTACAGGTTGCACCGTTGACGGCGTTGAGACCCGCAATGGAAAAGTGGTTGGGGTCTCTACCGTTGGAGGTGTCGTTCCTGCGGATCGGGTGATCGTCGCAGGTGGCGTTGGCAGCGCGACTTTACTGGCATCGCTGGATGTAAAACTCCCAATGCTGAAACGGCCTGGGCTAATTATGCGCAGCCGTTGCGTCGCGCCAATCTTGAACCACGTTTTGGTTGCCCCACAGCAAGAGTTTCGGCAACTGCCAACGGGCCATATATTGGCCCCAACCGTCACCTCGCATCAAAGCGATACCAGTGATCATGTGGAAGCGCGGCCTGACGTGTTGGCTGACATCGCATTGAAACGGCTTAACGCATTAATACCGGACGTTGATCTGGAGTGGGAAATGGTCAGTTTGGCACAACGCCCTGTTCCGAAAGACGGAATGCCAGTGGTGGGGGCGTGTGGCCCCGATGGGGTCTTTGCTTCTGTTATGCACTCAGGCGTGACACTTGCGCCGGTTATGGCCGAGATATTGGCGCAGGAGGTTATGGGGCAGACGCTAAATACCCAGCAGGCCGAATTGATTTCGCCTTATCGTCCAGACCGGTTTCAAAGTGGGCAGTCATAAAACCGCAGCGTTTTGATATAGTCTGGATCGGGATCGTAAAATGGTGCGGCAGGGTTGAACCCGCTGCGTTGGTAAAGTGCGATCGCCTCTACCAAGGTATGAACCGTGTCCAGTACCATTGTTGTATGGCCATCAAGGGCTGCCCGTTTCTTAGCCTCGGCTAACAATTTAAACCCTGCGCCATGTCCACGTGCAGCATCTGAAACAAAGATGCGCTTGACTTCGCAAGGACCGCTACTGTGTTTGTAATACATCGCGCATCCAACGATTTTGCCGTCCAATTCCGCCACCAGAATGTCACCTAAAGGGCGTGCATGTATGCGCGGTAAATCAGCTATCAACATCGCGTAGTCGGATTTTAAATAATAGCGCTCGACCATATCAGGCACGTGGGTTGTGCGGGTGATCAACAGGTCGCGGTAGGCCCAGCATAGCGCTGCCAAATCATCAAAATCGGCGGGCAATTTGGCGGGGCGGATTGTTAGATTGTTCATGCGGGCAATTTGGCTGCCCGCATGAGTGTTTGCAAGCCGTTAGCGCAGAACCGAACGACCTGCGTACTGTGCCGTTTCGCCAAGCGCTTCTTCGATACGGATCAATTGGTTGTATTTTGCCAATCTGTCGGAACGCGCCAAAGATCCAGTTTTGATCTGACCGCAGTTTGTTGCGACCGCAAGGTCAGCAATTGTCGCATCCTCAGTTTCACCAGAACGGTGTGACATTACATTGGTGAAACCAGCACGGTGCGCCATTTCAACCGCTTGAAGTGTTTCCGTCAACGTGCCGATTTGATTGACTTTAACCAGCATTGAATTGGCGCTGCCACGTTTAATGCCTTCGGCCAAACGGGTTGGGTTGGTTACAAATAGATCGTCACCAACCAACTGTACTTTGTCACCCAAAGCGTCTGTCAAAGCCTTCCAGCCATCCCAATCATCCTCGGACATGCCGTCTTCGATCGAGATGATTGGGTAATCATTTGCAAGGGCCGCAAGGTAGGCGACATTTTCGTCAGACGTCAGTGTCTTACCTTCGCCAGCCAAAACATATTTGCCATCTTTGTAGTATTCTGTTGCGGCGCAATCTAGGGCAAGGAACATATCTTCGCCCGGCTTATAGCCAGCCTTCTCGATGGATTTCAAAATGAAATCAAGGGCATCACGTGAGGAGCTGATGTTAGGGGCAAAGCCACCTTCATCTCCGATACCTGTGGACAGACCAGCGGCGGACAATTCGCCTTTAAGTGTGTGGAACACTTCTGCGCCCATGCGCACTGCGTCGCGAATGTTCTCGGCAGCAACCGGCATGATCATAAATTCTTGGATATCAATTGGGTTATCCGCGTGTTCACCGCCATTTATGATGTTCATCATTGGGACAGGTAACATGCGGGCTGATGTGCCACCAACATAGCGAAATAAGGGTTGGGAAGTGAAGTCAGCCGCCGCTTTCGCTGCAGCCAAGGACACTCCAAGAATCGCGTTTGCGCCAAGGCGGGATTTGTTTTCGGTGCCATCAAGTTCGATCATGATGCCATCAAGTTGGACCTGTTCAACCGCGTCCGTGCCCACCAGCGCGTCGGCGATTTCGCCGTTCACCGCCGCACATGCCTCTAAAACACCTTTGCCCAAATAACGTGACTTGTCGCCATCGCGTTTTTCAACGGCTTCATACGCGCCGGTTGAGGCTCCAGATGGAACAGCTGCGCGTCCCATTGTGCCGTCTTCAAGGATAACGTCGACTTCGACCGTTGGGTTGCCACGACTGTCGAGGATTTCGCGGGCGTGGATGTCGATGATTGTGCTCATGGGATCATGTCCTTGGGATTAATAATCGTGCTGTTTTGTTGATTGTTGCTTTCTTACAAGAGCACGGCCAACAGTTAAAGACCGAAGGCAGCTTTTGCGACTATGCGATAACGGTTTGCGACTAGGCGATCTGTTTCAGGTGACGTTCACGCCAAACCGTATAGATGCCCGACGCGACGATAATAGCCGATCCAATCAGCGTCATTGTGTCAGGTTCTTCTTTGAAAACCAGCACGCCGATGAAGAGAGCAAAGACCAGACGTGTATAGCGGAAAGGCGTTACAAAGCTGATCTCTCCAACGCGCATTGCTGCGACAACAGCGTAATAGGCCAAAACTGCGATCACGATTGAGGCGCCCAACATGCCCCAAATCTTGGGTGACGGCATAATCCACGGTGTGTCAAAAACCCACGTGAGGATCAGCGCAGTTGGCACAAGGGTCAAGAACGCTAGAAAGCTTAGCTGCATCGATGAGGTTTCTTTTGGCACGCTGCGTGTGGCTAAATCGCGCATGGCCAGTCCGAAAACACCAATCAAAGTTATAATAGACAGGTAATTGAACCCATCTGTGCCGGGGCGGATAATCAACATCACTCCAAAAAAGCCGACACCAATCGCTGACCATCGTCGCCAACCCACTGTTTCACCGAAAAACATAGCGGCGCCGAATGTCACGATCAGCGGCGTCGCCTGTAAAATTGCGGAGGCTGTCGAAATTGGGGTCAGTGCGATTGCGGTCACAAACCCTAAGGTGCCAACGAGTTCTGCAACGTTGCGAAATAAAATCGTGCGGGTCAGCAGTTGGGGGTCTAAAAGACGGCGGCCCTGTAGTTTGCAGATTGTGCCAAATACCACAGCACCGCCTATGCCCAATAGCCCAATGATTTGACCGATAGGCAGCGTGCCCGAGATCACCTTGATCATCATATCCTCGACCGCAAAGCCAAGCATCGCCAACACCATAAGGCCTGCGCCGCGTAGATTTTCCATGTGATTTGATCCTGTCAGCCTGTTTACGCCAGCCATATGCCTGCGGTTCAGCCTTGTCCATCGACACCAAAGGTCGTGTCGCTATTTCTTCTTTGGTACGCCGTACAGCTCTAAGCGATGACCACGCAATTCATATCCCAGCTTTGCCGCGATCTTCTCTTGAAGGGCTTCGATGTCGGGATCAACGAATTCGATCACTTCACCTGAGTTCATGTCGATCAGGTGATCGTGATGGTCCCGTTCCGCATCTTCATAGCGCGCACGTCCATCGCCAAATTCAAGCTTGTCCAGAATACCGGATTCTTCAAATAACTTCACTGTCCGGTATACAGTCGCAATCGAAATGCCCGAATCCACGGCATTGGCCCGTGCATATAATTCTTCCACATCAGGGTGGTCATCACTGCTTTGTAGAACCTGTGCAATCACGCGGCGCGGCGTGGTCATGCGTAGGCCTTTGGCTTCGCAACGGGCAATGATGGGTCTGTGCATAGCGATCTCTATTATCCGTATCTTGGCTTTTCTACTTAGCGACCTTTGCGCACAGGGGCCAGACTGCATTTGCGCACTCCCTTGACTTATCACCAGTCACACCTCATGTGACCCATAAGTGATGTTGTCTGCCGCGTGAGCAGTCATATGAAGAGTGGGAAAACCCGCCCAAGGTCTACGATCTGTAGGTTTTGATTCAGCAGCATCGCCTTTGATCCCAAAATCACGCGTGGGGCACAGCGCAGTGGACGTCTTTTTGACAGTTGGTCAAAAGGCGTGATCCGTCTGTGTGACCTTATGATGTGCGTCCTCTGAAATCAGAGGGTGCCAAAGGATTACTATGAGCGATTTCGAAATGATGGGCCTACCAGCTAATTTGGTAAAACGGCTACATGAACTGGGTCTAAAAGACCCAACACCGATCCAGAAACAAGCGATCCCACATGCGATGAACGGTCGCGATGTGATGGGGCTGGCACAAACCGGGACTGGCAAAACGGCGGCCTTTGGTGTACCATTGATTGCACAAATGATGGAATCTGGCGGGCGTCCTGCGCCAAAGACTGTACGCGGTTTGGTTCTTGCGCCTACACGCGAATTGGCTAGCCAGATTGCTGCGACCTTGAAAGAATATACCGAAGGCACGCCGCTTAAAACTGGCCTCGTCGTTGGTGGTCAGTCGATCAAAGCCCAAATGAACCGTGTTGAGCGTGGCTTGGACCTGTTGGTTGCAACACCGGGTCGTCTGATCGATCTGATGGACCGCCGCGCGTTGAACTTGCAACAAACCACGTTCCTTGTGTTGGACGAAGCCGACCAAATGTTGGACCTTGGCTTTATTCACGCGTTGCGCCGTATCTCGGAAATGTTGCCAAAAGAACGTCAAACGATGTTGTTCTCGGCCACAATGCCAAAGCAGATGAACGAGATCGCCAACAGCTATCTCAAAAGCCCAATCCGCATCGAAGTGTCCCCTCCGGGTAAAGTGGCGGATAAAGTAACGCAGGAAATCCACTTCATCGCGAAGGCTGAGAAATCCAAACTTCTGATCGAGATGCTGGATAAGCACCGTGACGAACGGGCGTTGGTCTTTGGCCGCACAAAACACGGCATGGAAAAACTGTCCAAGACCCTCGAAAAGGCCGGTTATGCGGCAGGTTCGATCCACGGTAACAAATCTCAAGGTCAACGCGATCGCGCAATTGCTGCTTTCAAAGCAGGCCAAATCAAAGTTTTGGTTGCGACAGATGTTGCGGCCCGTGGTTTGGACATTCCAGACGTGAAGCACGTTTATAACTACGAATTGCCAAACGTGCCGGACAACTATGTTCACCGTATTGGACGGACCGCACGTGCCGGCAAAGATGGCGCTGCGATTGCATTTTGTGCACCGGACGAGATGAAGGAACTGAAAGACATCCAGAAGACTATGAAGATGACAATTCCGGTCGCTTCAGGTCGGATGTGGGAACCTTCCGAGGAAGAAAAGCCGAAACAACGCGGTGGCGGTGGCGGCCGTGGACGCCCGGGTGGCGGTCGCCCAGGCGGTGGCGGCGGTCGTCCTGCAGGTGGTGGCGGCAAACCTGGCGGTGGTGGCGGTCAACAACGTCGACGTCGGTCTGGCGGCGGCGCCGCAGCGTCCTAATCTAAGATAAAAAACGCCGGGGCATATTGAATGCTCCGGCGTCTTTCAATTCTAAAAAGGGTAGGTGGCTTAGGCGTAAAGTGATGGCACACCTAGTTGGGCGTGGACGTCATTAATTGTTTCAACACTTAATCCCAGACCTTGCGCCAACTGATGTAAATATTTTGCTTCAGCTTGGGAATCCAGATTGATCGCGATGACGGACATTGCATAGACCTGAGGTTCCATCCCGCGTGGTACTTGACCAATCAAGCCATCCACATCAACGGGTGCTTTCATCTCGGCTTGGACAAATGCAGCCTCATCACTGTCAATTTCATCACCCAACTGACCAATCAGCTTTTCGCGTTCTGCGTCATCGAAATTACCGTCAGATTTGGCGGCTTGAATCATGGCACGCAGCATCAGACCGGCAGCGGCTTCTTGATCCGCTGTTGGCTCAATAGCAGGCTCAGGGTTTGCATCAAAAGCTGAGTTCAAAACGTGGCCAAAACTTGCGTTGCTCTGGGTCGCTACAGGCTTTGCCGCGCCTCCCATTGCCCCTGCCAAGGCCCCCATCAATCCACCAGCACCGCCAGCGCCAGCCAGACCACCAAGCATACTTTGCAGACCGCCACCTTGGCCGCCACCTTGGCCGCCGCTTTGCGCACCGCCGAGGCTTTCAAGCAATCCACCAAGACCACCAGCACCACCGCTGGCTCCGCCAGAGCCGCCCATGAGGCCACCCAACATGTCTTGCAATCCGCCAGCGCCACCAGCACTTGCACCGCCAGAACCAGTCAAGCTGCCCAAAAGACCGCCAAGTCCACCCCCGGCCGAGGCTTGAGACGCACCGGTACCTTTGCTCATCATTGCGCCAGCGCCTTTGGCAACAGCCACACCGATAGCCACTTTGGCCAATGTACTCATCAAACTCATTTTTACTCACCTTTAGTTAGAAATAGAATCAATTGGGAATAGTTTGACAGGTTTCGGAAACTTTGCACGCCTCGCATTGACAAGCGTGGGCCTGCGCGGCCTTGTGCCTATATGGAACGCAAACAACACATGGATACGTTTGGCACGGTGGCGTTGACGCTATTTGCGCTGCATCTGGCTTTCAATCAGGTGGTTGTAAAAGTCACATCAGGCGGATTTGAACCAGTTTTTGGGGCAGGTGTGCGCTCCCTTGGGGCCATGTTGGTTTTGATGGCTTGGATGTCATGGCGCGGTGTTGGTATTGCTTTACCGCGTCCTGCCTTGGCCGCCGGCATCGTTTCAGGATTGTTGTTCACGTTTGAATTCATGTGCTTGTTCACGGCGTTGGATCTAAGCACTGTCTCGCGTACATCAATCATTTTCTATTCGATGCCTGTTTGGCTGGCTTTAGCTGCTCACGTTCTTTTACCTGGGGAGCGGCTGTCGGGCCTGCGCATCGTCGGCTTGGGATTGGCAATGGCGGGTGTGATATTGGCCGTTTTGGACCGCAGTTCCGGTCAAGTTAGCCTGATGGGTGATATTCTGGCGTTGTGCGCTGCAATCAGTTGGGCGGGGATCGCGTTGTGTGTCCGCGTCACGCCTTTGTCCGAGGTTCCGGCAGAACAACAACTGATCTGGCAGCTGATCGTTTCGGCCCCTCTGCTATTTATCGCTGCACCATTTTTGGGCGGCTTCATGCGCGATGTTCAGGCGATACATATTGCTGGTATGGCGTTCCAAATCTTTGCGGTGGGCAGTTTTGGCTTCTTGATCTGGTTTTGGTTGATGAAGATCTATCCGGCATCTTCCGTCGCTTCTTTTAGCTTTTTGTCACCTGTTTTCTCAGTGATATTGGGGTGGCTAATTTTGGGCGAAACCATCGGGGCCCAAATCTGGCTGGCCCTTGGTTTGGTCGCCGCCGGAATTTTTCTGATCAACCGACGTTAAGTGCCGCAGAAGGTTGCAGGCACGATCTCGGCTGCAAGTGGTGCACGGTGCAGATCGGAATCAGTTGTTTGGTAGGGCGTCGCCAGTGCGGTGTTCAGCCGTTCAAACGGTGCAAAATCACCAGCAACAGCCGCCTGAATCATTTCCTCGATCCGGTGATTTCTTGGAATAATGACAGGGTTTGCATCTTCCATCGTTGCCGTTGGAACATCTTCTTGGGTTAAGCGTGATTTCCATAAAACGGACCATGCTTCAAAAGCCGCGCGATCTGTGAACTGATCCTGTGCCGTTTCCGTTCCTAGATAGGCAAAGGTATTGGTGAAATCAGCGCCATCGGTCTGCATCAAGCCTAACAAGTCTTCAATCATCGGCTGATCAGCGGGCGTCGCATCGTTCAAGCCAATCTTCGCACCAAATCGCTTTAACCATTGCGCTTCTAGTTGCGCAGGCATCGCGTGCACAATCTCTGTCGCTTCTTCAACTGCAGCTTCTTTGTCATCCATTTGTTGCAGCATTGCAGTGGCAAATTGCGCCATGTTCCAAACGGCAATGTTGGGCTGATTAGCATAGGCATAGCGTGCCTGTTGGTCGATCGAGCTAAACACGCGGCTTTCTGAATATGCATCCATAAACGCGCAGGGGCCGTAATCGATTGTTTCGCCGCCAATTGCGCAATTGTCAGTGTTCATCACACCGTGGATAAAGCCAACGGACATCCATGCAGGTATCAATGCAGCTTGGGCTGCACACACGGCACGCAGCAAATCCATCGGACCTTTGGCGTCTGGATAGTGGCGTTCAATCGCATATGAAGTCAGCGTTTTCAGGTGCTCGACTTGGCCGCGATGGGCAAAGACCTGAAACGACCCAACTCGCAAATGACTGCGTGCAGCACGGGTCAAAACGGCACCGGGAAATGCGGCCTCACGGTAGACAACTTCACCCGTTTGAACCGCCGCAAGTGCGCGTGTTGTCGGGATACCAAGGGCGTGCATCGCCTCTGAAACCACATATTCGCGCAGAACGGGGCCAAGCCACGCACGTCCATCACCACTGCGGCTATAAGGTGTTGGACCGGAACCTT
>JBLHPE010000050.1:0-16930 GCA_047624005.1 Ascidiaceihabitans sp. | reverse complement strand
AAAAGGGCCCATCACATGACACGTATCGACGCAAAATTCGCTGAACTGAAAGCTGCCAACAAGAAGGCGTTTGTGTCTTATGTGATGGCTGGTGATCCTGATTTTGACACTTCGCTTGAGATCGTGAAAGGTTTGCCCGCTGCGGGCGTGGATATTATTGAACTGGGTTTGCCGTTCACCGATCCAATGGCTGATGGTCCAACAATTCAATTGGCAGGGCAACGGGCATTAGAGGGTGGCATGACGTTGTCGCGTACGCTGGAGCTGGCTGCGAAGTTTCGTGAGAATGACGACACGACCCCGATTGTTTTGATGGGCTATTACAACCCAATCTATAGCCGCGGCGTGGACAAGTTCTTGGTCGATGCGAAAACCGCTGGTATTGACGGGTTGATCGTTGTTGATTTGCCGCCTGAGGAAGACAGTGAATTGTGTATTCCAGCCCAAGCGGCTGGTTTGAACTTTATCCGTCTTGCCACCCCAACAACAGATGACGCCCGCTTGCCCCGCGTTTTGCAGAATACATCTGGCTTTGTGTATTATGTGTCGATCAATGGCATCACGGGTGCCGCCGAAGCGCAGGCAACCAATGTCGGGCCAGCCGTTGCACGTATTCAAGCGGCATCAGGTTTGCCAGTTATTGTCGGGTTTGGCGTGAATACACCCGAACGCGCCGAAGCTATTGCGTCTGTCGCAGATGGCGCCGTGGTTGGCAGTGCAATCGTCGCCAAGATTGGCGCGGGCGAAAGTGTCTCGGACGTGCTGGCGTTTGTAAAAACCCTGTCAGATGGTGCCCACCGCGCCTAATTGGCTGTTATGGACATCAGTATTCTGCAGGTTATCCAAGTTTATTGGTAGGTTTGGCGAAATCGGTGGTCAACATTCGGGATGTCGTTCCAAGGAGTTCACGCTCAGCATCCCCTAATCCACCCCTGTTTCGACCTCTCATTATCACCAGGATGAATGCACTTTTGTGCCGTAAAGCCGTGGGTTGTTTCACCATTTAGAATGTCCGGAACTATTAACCTTTACGTCACGACAATGTCTCAAACGGCCTGCCCGTCGGAAAGTATGCGAAGTTGGGCTAATTCCATTCCAACGTCGATCCAGCACAAGGGAGATAGATGTGGGACTGCTTTGTTGGACTAAATGTTTCGGCACGGCGACTGGTGAATTTCAGAAGGTCCTGAACATTCTCTGCAAACCGACATCTATTGAGACAAATCGCATATGGGCATATCGTAATTTAGAAGCCTCGTTGCGATAACCAAACTTCCGAAAAGGAACACGCAGCATGATTGCATACGTCACTGTCGGTGCTGATGACATCGCGCGCGCGAAACGATTTTACTCTGCGTTCCTGCCTGCCCTTGATTACGGGTTGAAGGAGGGCCCTGAGGGCCTAAGCTATATGCTGCCCGTACAGCCGGGTCAGTCTGCCGCATTGCCGGATTTCTACGTTAAACCAACCTTCGATGGACATGCGGCTTCGGCTGGGAACGGTGCTATGGTCGCATTTGAGGCGCGCAATCAAATGCAGGTTCGTGACCTTCACGCGGCCGCGCTTGCCGCAGGCGGCTATGACGAAGGACAACCTGGATTCCGTGACTCGTATGGAACTCATTTTTATGTTGGCTACCTTCGCGACCCTCAAGGCAACAAGATCGCGCTGTTCTCCGACGATCCGACAGAACCAGGACGAGACGGCTAACGCAGGGCATTGCTGCCTTTCGTCCTTTACGCAGCATTGTTCGATGTGGGTTCATTCTTGGCGTTGGAGGCAATAGCATCGGCTGAAAAGCCGCCGGTTTTCGAAAACCGTTGGAACACGCAGTCAATTGTTTTCGGTGTTCGACACACCGCCAAAAAACACCGCCAAAAATATGCTGGCCGTCTTGTATGACTGCAGCACGGACAACAAGTACGATGCCGTGTTGAATTTCAAAGTTGCGAGACCGCCAAGGAATTGGTAACTAAAACTAACCAATCAGAAAGGTTCAGTTAT
The DNA here is from genome assembly GCA_047624005.1 of Ascidiaceihabitans sp. Lineage (GTDB taxonomy): Bacteria > Pseudomonadota > Alphaproteobacteria > Rhodobacterales > Rhodobacteraceae > Ascidiaceihabitans. The sequence continues at coordinate 14,925 of JBLHPE010000050.1, read as the reverse complement.
GCCTGTCATTACCAACATCAAAGACCTGCAACGTATCCACGAGCGTCGTGTGCCACGGATGTTTTACGATTATGCAGAATCTGGCAGCTGGACCGAACAGACCTTTCGCGAAAACACCACCGATTTTGACCAAATTCGCCTGCGCCAACGCGTCGCCGTAGATATGTCGGGGCGCAGCACCGCCACTCAAATGATTGGTCAAGATGTGAGTATGCCTGTGGCTTTGGCCCCTGTTGGCTTGACTGGCATGCAGCACGCCGATGGTGAAATTAAAGCGGCCCGCGCCGCCGAGGCGTTTGGCGTTCCATATACTTTAAGCACAATGTCGATAAATTCGATCGAGGATGTGGCTGCTGCAACGACAAAACCGTTTTGGTTCCAACTGTATACCATGCGCGACACCGACTATGTCAGCCGCCTTATCCAGCGGGCCAAAGATGCCAAGTGTTCGGCCCTTGTAATCACACTTGATCTGCAAATCCTTGGGCAACGTCATAAGGACTTGAAAAACGGGCTAAGCGCCCCACCCAAATTGACCTTGAAGACAATGGCCAACTTGGCGACCAAATGGACGTGGGGCTTACAAATGCTACGTGCCCAACGTCGTGAATTTGGTAATATCGTCGGTCATGTCGACGGGATCAGCGATGCGTCCAGCCTTGGCGCGTGGACCGCAGAGCAATTCGATCTTAGCTTGGATTGGAATAAGATCGCCAAACTCAAAGAAGAATGGGGCGGCAAGGTTATCCTAAAAGGAATTTTAGATGCTGAAGACGCCAAGATGGCCCTTAAGGTGGGTGCAGATGCGATCATCGTCTCCAACCACGGTGGCCGTCAGCTCGACGGCGCGTTGTCTTCTATTAAGGCTTTGCCCTCGATCTTGGAGGCTGTGGGCGATCAGATTGATGTGCACCTAGATAGCGGCATCCGGTCTGGTCAGGACGTCTTGAAAGCGATGGCGATGGGGGCCAAAGGCACTTACATTGGGCGCGCTTACATCTATGGGTTGGGCGCGATGGGGCAAGCGGGCGTTACGTCTGCCTTGGAAGTGATCCACCGCGAATTGGACACAACGATGGCTTTATGCGGCGAAACGCAGGTGGAAAATCTAGGGCGACACAACCTGTTGATCCCCGAAGGCTTTGAAGGACGGTGGCAAGATTAAGTGAGGGGCTAGAAACCTGCCCATTGCCGATGTAAATACGCTTTATGTTAGTGTTTTCAGAACAGAACCTTGTTTTTCTCGCTGTCCCTAAGACGGGAACAACTGCTGTTGAATGGGCCTTACGTCCAAAGGCTGACATCATTTTTGGGAAGAACCGCAAACATACCACTGGTATGCGGTACCGCATGAAAATCGCCCCGTTCTTGGAAGAAGCTTATGGAGTGAAGCCAAAGCCGTTTGCGGTCATGCGCAATCCTGTTGAACAAATTCGCAGCTGGTTTCGCTATCGCCAAGGCGTGAGCGAGATCAATTCAGACCGCAGTACAGAAGGGCGCAGTTTTGATGACTTCGTTCTGGCGGTGATCGAGGATGAACCGCCAATCTATGCCGCTATTGGCAGTCAATATAATTTTCTGACATCAAGTCGGGGAAAACTATTGGTCGCGCATCTGTTTGCTTATGAAGCCCAACCATTGTTTCGTAATTTCCTTACCGACCGTTTTGGTGATAATCTGAAATTCAAGCAAAAGAACGTCTCGCCCAATGCTGATACCAGTTTGTCACCAGAGGTTGAGGCAAAGTTACGCGCTGCACGCAGCAAAGAATTTGATCTTTATGATCGTTTGATGGGTGCTGATGGACATTTACGTAATCCACGCGCCTAAGTTTAGCTGTTTTCAGTTAGGCATTCTTAATTCTATGCGCCAACATTGGGATGAGAATGCAGGCAACGACAACCAAGAGTACCGAAATTAAGAAAAACGACATTGCCAATCCTAGCCCTTCAGACACAAAGCCCATCAACGCCGGCCCCATGAAAAACGCACAATAGCCAAGGACTGAGGCGCGGCTGATCGCAAGCGTGCGCAGTTTGTTTGGCACCATGCGTCCTAATATTGCGAGTGCCAGTGGTGCCACCACCGATATGCCAAGCCCCCCTAGCGCAAATCCGACATAGGCCATTTGGATTGATGTAGCCCCTGCCGCAAGTCCAATACCAACGGCAGACAAGATACATGCGAACGCCATCAGGATTAAGTCAGGAACAAACTTTGATACCACGTGGCCGCTTAAGCGGCCAAACCCCATCATAAGCCCAAGCACAGCAGGACCAAACGCCCCCTCACCTGCTCCACCGCCAAGGCTGCGTTCGATATGCAACGCGGACCACCCTTCGGTGGAGGATTCTGCCAAGAACGCCATCATGACAATTAGTCCAACGATCCACACCAACGCTGTTGGCAGGTTGCCAATATTGGTGGCCTCGTCCTCGGCGTCTGCATGCTGGTCGGACCCATACATTACAAAGCACAGTATTAAGATCGCAATCATAAGGGTCGAAAACACGCCGATTGGTGCCCAACCCGCTTCGCGTGCAGCTCCAGTCAACAAAGCGCTACCGGCGTAACAAAAGGAATAAAACGCGTGGTTCAGATTCATCAGTGGTCGCCGATTGTGCGCTTCGATTCCAGCAATACGCGCATTTGCAAGGACATCGATGATCCCAGACCCAGCAGAGGCAAGCCCAAGCGCCAGCATAAAGCCCATCACCCTAGGCGCGACGCCGACCCAAAGAAAGCCCAAACAGATCGCCAGCGCCCCAACAACCAAAGAAAACGGGCCTGCAAAACGCTCGCACAAGGGCGCGAGGAACATAGCCCCAACAGCGCCCAATGCCGAGACAAGGACCACCATGCCATATACCGCATCTGAAACGCCTAAATTTGCCTTGATAACAGGCATTTGCGCAAAATAGCTGGCCCATGCTAAACCAATGACTGCAAAGGCGGCCATGGTTTTGCGTGAGAGGTAAAGATCATTCATAAATGCCATAAAACAGGAGGTGCCAGAGTGTGCCCTGCCCCGCAAGATGCGAGGTGCGCAAATATCGCTTTTATCAGTACCGAATCCGGTCTATACGCGCGACTTCACGCGGGACGACAGCCTTGGAGGCGTTCCGCCCTTAAAATATTGGAGAATTACTATGGCTGGAGAGATTCCTGATCTCGAAGCTCTGGAACGTACGGGGACAGGCAAGGGCGCCGCTCGTCAGGCACGAATTGCTGGTATGGTTCCGGGTATTGTTTTTGGTGGCGACACAGATCCGTTGCCGATCAACATCCCGTTCAACAAACTGCTGAAAATGCTGAAGGCTGGTCGCTTTAAGTCCACGCTTTTCAACATGAAGGTTGAAGGCCACGACGACGTTCGCGTCATCTGCCGCGACGTTCAGCGTCACGTTGTGAAAGACCTGCCAACGCACGTCGATTTCATGCGCCTAAAGCGTACAACACAAATCAACTTGTTCATTCCAGTTGAATTCATCAACGAAGATGAATGCCCAGGCCTGAAGCGCGGTGGTGTTTTGACTGTTGTTCGTAACGAGATCGAATTGATTGTTACCGCGGGTGACATCCCTGATGTTTTGACCGTAGATTTGACCGGTCTGGACGTTGGCGACACGATCAATCTTTCTGCAATCACATTGCCTGAAGGTTCGAAATCAACAATCGATCGCGACTTTGTTGTTGGCAACATCGCAGCACCGTCCAGCCTGCGTTCTGCTGGCGACGACGAAGATGATGCAGATGATGCAGATGTTGAAGTTGAAGCCACATCGCAAACTGCACCTGAATAATTATCATTTGCCCTTAGAGGTGATGATGAAATAGCGGGGCTCCTTTTTGGGGCCCCGTTTTCGTTTTGCTGTCACGCTTCGGGGGCTTTGCCCCCAAACCCCCAGAATACTTTTAGCCAAAAGAACAATCTGGCGCGCTGGAGGTCATCCCCCTGTCTGTGATATGTTAAGGCAAGTTGTTTTTGAATTGGGGTTACGCCATGAAATTGTTTGTTGGGTTGGGTAACCCTGGCGCGAAATACGCACGCAACCGTCATAACATTGGGTTTATGGCATTAGATATGATCGCCTCGGATCATGGGTTTGGCCCTTGGAAATCCAAGTTTCAGGGTTCCGTTTCTGAGGGGCGGTTCGGATCAGATCGTGCAGTATTGCTAAAACCAGAGACATTCATGAACAATTCCGGTCAATCGGTTGCGTCAGCCATGAAATTTCACAAAATCGATGCAGCGGATGTTGTGGTCTTCCATGACGAACTGGATTTGGCCCCAGCCAAGGTCCGCTTTAAGTCGGGCGGTGGACACGCTGGCCACAATGGGCTGCGTTCGATCCACGCCCATATTGGTGCGGAGCATGGGCGTATTCGCATGGGTGTGGGCCATCCCGGTCATAAGGATCGTGTCGCAGGCTATGTCTTAAGCGATTTCACCAAGGCAGATCAGGACTGGCTGGATGATGTTTTACGTGGTTGCGCGGATGGTGCTCCGTTTTTGGCCTCAGGCGATCCACCAAAGTTCATGAATGCTGTTGCACTGCGGGTTGCGCCACCGCGCGCCAGCACAGGGCAACGTCCCCCTCCCAAAGTGGTGACCGAGCGACCCAAAAAGATTGCAGCTGAACCCGACCTTGATACTCGTTCGTCGATACAAAAGCTAATGGACCGCTTCAAATGAGCTTACAGCAAGCTTTTGAAGATCAGGCGGTTTCCTGTGAGCGGTTGGACTCCCCGTTTATGGGGCAGCTATTGCGCATTCTTGCAAAAGTCTGGCAACACGATACGCAGTTGGGCCAAGCGATGGCCGCATATTCCGGCGATATCGGCCCAGTAGGCCATTCCCTGCCCTTGCGTATCGCAGGTGGCCTTCATGCCTTAGTCCTGAGTGGCCAAAGCGAGGCGTTGAGACTAGCATACCCTCCACATGACGTCGATTACCCCACTTTATCAACTGCGGTTGCTTCAGCTTTAATGCAGCACGAAGCCTTCCTTTTGGACTGGACAAAAGGCCCACCCCAAACAAATGAGGTGCGCCGTTCAGCGGCGTTAATTGCTGGGGCACAGGTTGCGCTGTCCCATTTTCAACGCCCCATTATCCTATCCGAATTGGGCGCCAGCGGTGGCCTGAACCTGATGTGGGACCATTTTGCCTTGGATATCGGCGGCAGAGGGTTTGGGGTGAACGATGCGGCCCTCGTTTTAAGCCCTGATTGGGATGGGCCTTTACCGCCACGTGCCACTGTCAAAATAGCAGAACGGGCTGGTGTTGACCTCAATCCCTTAAACCCAAACAATCCTGATGATCTGCTACGCCTCAAAGCCTATCTATGGGCAGATCAACCTCACCGCTTGGCCCTGACCCAAGCAGCGGCTGCAACGCTTGATACGGTCGTGGAACAAGGTGACGCCATTGATTGGCTGGAACAAAGGTTGGCCCAGCCAAAAGCCAATCACTTGCACCTGATCCAAAATACCGTTGCTTGGCAGTATTTTCCAAAAGCGGCACAAGCGCGAGGCCTTCAATTGATTGAAGCAGCAGGCGCACTTGCAACGCCCGACCATCCGTTGGCGTGGTTGTCGATGGAAAACGATGGTGATGCTACTGGGGGCGTTGGTGCCGCAATTACGCTTCGGATTTGGCCGGGTAACGTGACCTTACAGCTAGGCCGTGCAGATTTTCACGGGCGCTGGGTACAGTGGACTTATCAAAGCTAAAGCGGAGCGCACAACGTGATGACCAGCCTATTCAAACGGGTTAGCCGTACCTTTTCATTGCTTGTCACCCTAGCAAAAACCATTTGGCGGGGTGAAGGGCTTGCGCGCCTAAAGGCTGTTAATTCGTTGTTCGACGAAGAAAAGATCGTTCATAACTTTTCAAATATGAACACTGCCTTTCTTAACGTTGAGTTGGACCATGGCGGCGGGGCTATTGCGCTACTTCCAAAGGGCCCTGAAATCACGATGCCTTCGGGTTATGCAGACTGGGTGAAGGCACGTAATGTGACCTCAATGCTGATACTAAAGCACGGCAAAATAACACATCAGGCATATTACTTGGGAACCGGGCAGGACGATCGGCGCATTAGTTGGTCCATCGCTAAAAGTTATCTGTCAGCTTTGTTCGGTATCTTGGTCGATGAGGGCGCAATCGCGTCACTGGATGATCCGGTTGTGAAATACGTACCGCGCCTTATCGGTGGCGCGTATGACGGTGCAAGCGTGCGTGATGTCTTGCAAATGTCCAGCGGGATCACCTTCAACGAAGATTACCTCGATTATGACAGCGACATAAACCAAATGGGCCGTGTTTTGGCCTTGGGCGAAAAGATGGATGACTTTGCTGCCAATCTGACCAAGACCTTCGCCCCGGCGGGTCAACAGTGGGAGTACACCTCAATTGATACCCATGTGATAGGCATGATTGCGCGTGGCGCAACGGGGCGCAGTATAACGGAGTTGATGAGCGAAAAAATCATCAGCAAGCTGGGTCAGGAGCAAGCACCATATTACGTGACAGACGGTGTTGGGGTGGCGTTTGTGCTTGGTGGATTGAACATCACGACACGCGATTATGCCAGATTTGGTCAGATGATATTGCAGAACGGTCAATGGAATGGACAACAGATCGTGCCCGCTGACTGGATCGCGCAATCAACCTGTGCATCCGCCAAAACCGCGGCAGGCGAGTTTGGGTATGGATATCAATGGTGGGTTCCAGTTGGGGCGGAAAAGGGTCAAGAGTTTATGGCGCGCGGTATCTACGGACAATATATCTACATCGACAAGACCGCTGGTGTTGTTATTGTTTCAACTGGTGCGGATCGCACCTTTCGTGACGATGACGTGATCGATCAAAATATTGAAATGTTCCGTCAAATTGCGACGGCAAACAAAGAGTAAAACATGGAACCTGATGACAGCATTAACGTTCTTGGCGCACCACTTGGGCTTTGTGGCCTTGATCCAGTAACTGGGTTTTTCCGGGACGGTCATTGCAACACATGTGTTCAGGATCAGGGCAGCCATACGGTCTGCGCTGTGATGACCGCAGAGTTCTTGGCCTTTTCCAAATACGTAGGAAATGACCTAAGCACACCGCGCCCACAGTTTGGCTTTGATGGGTTGAGGGATGGTGATGCGTGGTGCCTTTGCGCCAGCCGGTTCTTGCAGGCCCACAACGAAGGTTGCGCACCAATGGTCAACTTGTCGGCGACACATCAGCGTGCTTTAGAAATCGTGCCGCTTGGTGTTTTGCAAGAACACAGCACCGTAAAATCTTGATATCGAATAAAAAAGGCACCTCGCTGAGGTGCCTTTCAAACATTATATCATTCGATTTAAACAAATTCACCCATATCAAAATCCAGCGCTCGTGCGACGGTAAAGATGTCTTTGTCACCCCGTCCACACATGTTCATGCAGATGATGTGATCAGCAGGTAGCGTCGGCGCGATCTTCATCACGTGCGCCAATGCATGGGACGGTTCCAACGCGGGAATAATCCCCTCAAGCGTACAACAAAGTTGGAACGCCTCAAGTGCTTCAACGTCCGTGATCGACACGTATTGCGCGCGACCAATGTCGTGCAGCCAAGAATGTTCTGGACCAATACCGGGGTAGTCAAGGCCCGCAGAAATCGAAAACCCTTCAAGGATTTGACCGTCATCATCTTGCAAAAGGTATGTGCGGTTGCCGTGCAATACGCCCGGGCGTCCACCCGTCAATGATGCGCAATGCTCCATCTTCGCATTCACGCCTTTGCCGCCCGCCTCTACGCCAATGACGTTCACTTCTTTATCGTCAAGGAACGGGAAAAACAGACCCATCGCATTTGATCCACCGCCGATGGCCGCAACCAAAGTATCAGGCAACCGTCCCTCAGCCGCGTGCATTTGCTCACGGGTTTCTTTGCCAATGATCGATTGGAAGTCACGGACCATCGCAGGATATGGATGCGGACCCGCCACTGTGCCGATGCAATAGAACGTGTCGTCTACGTTGGTCACCCAATCACGTAGCGCGTCGTTCATAGCATCCTTTAGCGTGCCACGACCCGAAGTGACGGGAACAACTTCAGCACCAAGCAAACGCATACGGAACACATTGGGAGACTGACGTTCAACGTCATGGGCCCCCATATAAACCACACACTTAAGGCCGAATTTCGCGCAAACCGTCGCAGTCGCAACCCCGTGCTGGCCCGCCCCAGTTTCAGCAATAATGCGTTTCTTACCCATGCGGCGTGCCAGAATGATCTGGCCCAGCACGTTGTTGATTTTATGCGCACCGGTGTGGTTCAGCTCGTCACGCTTCATGTAAACTTTGGCACCGCCCAGATGTTCGGTCAGGCGCTCTGCATGATACAGTGGACTAGGACGACCAACATAATGGGTCCAAAGAAAATTCATTTCCTCCCAAAAGCTGTCATCAGTTTTAGCCTTCTCATATTCCTCCTCAAGGCTGAGGATCAACGGCATCAATGTTTCAGAGACAAAACGCCCCCCGAAATCGCCAAACCGCCCCTGTTCATCAGGTCCGGTCATAAAAGAATTGAAAAGGTCGTTCATCTGAGTGCTCCACTTCGCTACTTTTGGATGTAGCTTAAGGATGTAGACGCGTAAAGCAGGCTATCAAGCCTTTTGTTGTACCCACATGGCAAATGCCCCATCTCGGGTGGGCAGCGTCGTGCTTTGATAGTGTACGTTGGCCGAAGATTTGATGAGTGCACTTCCCTCTCGCATCAGTTCACCATGCACACCACTGCGTGCAAAATTCTGCATTTCAGCAGGGCTATGCCAGACAGAAACAACAAAGAACATGCGTCCTTGGCGGAACAAGTCGACCGATATATTGCCCTCGGCGTTTATTGCCTCTTTTCGAACTGCGTGGGCAAGCCTGAAGAATCCCCAGAGATTAAGGAATCCCGCGACTTCTAACCCACCGACGGACACTAAGAACATGGATGGCTCCTTCGCGTTCAAGACTTAAATGTACAAACTATTAGAGGCTTGGACAAACGACTCGCGTCAACGCCCCGTAACATCGAACCGGTTCTTCGTTTCCAAAGCTCACCGTCACATTAGAGAACAGAATTTTGTCCTCATACTTCACATCCATCAACGACTTTATAAAGGCCGCGCAAGCGCTTCGCCCAAACTTACAGGTCGTGAAAATCAATTGGACCACTGGATCCTGATCTGTGTTCGTATCTAAGCCGTCAATCCGTGTCAGAAGTAGGCTTTGGATTTCAGTGTCTACATCGCTGCGACTTGGGTTCGTAACGAACATGGTTACGAACAAACCTAACAAAAACAACAGTAGGACCAGCAGCTTCATTTTATACCCTTTACGGCTGCCATGAAGGAACGGATCAACGCAGCATCCTTGACACCAGGTGCGCTTTCGACACCCGAACTCAAATCAATCTGACGTGCGCCAGTCATCGCGATTGCCTCAGCGACATTTGTCGGTGTGAGACCACCAGCCAACATCCACGGCACAGCCCAACGTCGACCTGCGATCAACCGCCAATCAAATGTGAGACCATTGCCGCCCGGTAAATCTGCATTTTTAGGTGGCTTAGCATCAACTAGAATTTGATCAGCAACCTTCATGTAGACATCAAGCGCCGGTAGGTCATCTGCATCAGCCACACCAACCGCTTTCATGATTGGCAATCCATAACGCAACTTCACCTCTTGAACCCGCTCGGGCGTTTCATCCCCGTGTAACTGCAACATATCGAGGGGAACAGCTGCGGTTAGAGCATCAAGAAACGCATCATCCGCATTCACAGTTAGCGCAACTTTAGCTAAGCCAATGGGGGCCTCGACAGCCATCGCTGCTGCCTGCTCAAACGAAACATTACGCGGAGATTTTGGGAAAAACACAAAGCCACAGTAAACAGCACCAGCTTGCGCCACCGCATGCACATCACTGGGCTGCGTAAGTCCGCAGATTTTAACAGCAGTATTTTTGGTCATCTAAGTTCAGCTGGCTTTATCGAGCAAAGCCAAAACATCATCATGACCAGACTCACCACTGCCTTTTAGACGGGCAACTTCACGTTCAAGACGGCGCACATTGCGGCCCGCTTTTGACGCCTCAGAACGCACAGAATGTTCACGAAACCATTCCCAAACGAAACCAACAAGCACCCCTGCAATGATGCCACCAAAGATGACGACGAACAGGGGCATATTGATGGATGGGTTAACTGCAAACATCCCCGCCACTTCATCGGGCAGAACTTTCAAGGTGACAATTGACCGATTGGCCAAGGCAACACCGATCGAAGCGATCGCAAAAAGTACGATGCATGCATAACGAATGTAGTGCATTTTAGGCGTTCCCGTTCAGACGATCACGAAGCAACTTACCAGTTTTGAAAAACGGTACATGTTTCTCGTCAACCTTTACCGTTTCACCGGTGCGCGGATTGCGTCCGATACGCGCATCACGCTGCTTAACTGAAAACGCACCAAAGCCACGCAATTCAACACGATCGCCACGTGACATCGCAGCAGTCACCTCATCAAAAATCGTATTCACAATACGTTCCACATCCCGCTGATACAGATGTGGATTCTCGTCAGCAATCTTTTGGATCAATTCAGACCGGATCATAAATTGTGCCCCCCGGAGCTTAATGTGTGTTTCAGATTTCAGTATATGCACATTTGACGTTTGCGTGAATAGAGCGATAGCAGATCAAGACTGATATTACACACAAATTTGGAGATTTACCGCTTATTGCACGCCAAACTGGCAATTATTGAGACTCTCGGTAAATCAATTTAAGTGAATTTCGTGCTTGATTCGGTATCAACCTCTGTTGGGATATGAATTGGAATACACCCGACCAAGAGGATTTGCTCGAATATCACATCTCGGAAAAGCCTCTCCATTTCTCTCTTCGGGGAAAAAAAAGGGCCCCACACAAACTGTGCAGGGCCCAATTAACTTAGTCGAAAAGCTGTAAAGCTTAGTCGTCAGATGGCTTCAATGCTGCGCCAAGGATATCACCCAAGGATGCACCGGAGTCAGAGGAGCCATACTGTTCGACGGCTTCTTTTTCTTCCGCAATCTCACGTGCTTTGATGGAGACACCCAAGCGACGTGTTTTCGCATCAACGTTTGTGATACGCACGTCCACTTTGTCACCAACCGAGAAACGCTCTGGGCGCTGTTCTGCACGGTCACGTGACAGGTCAGAACGACGAATGAAGGATTTCATGCCTTCATATTCGCACTCAACTCCGCCTTCTTCGATCGCCGTAACAGTCACAGTCACGATGGAACCGCGCTTAACGCCGCCCACTGCTTCTGCGAACTTGTCGCCGCCAAGACCTTTGATCGACAAGGAGATACGTTCTTTTTCAACGTCAACTTCGGAGACCACAGCCTGAACGATGTCGTTCTTGTGGTAGCTTTGGATCGCGTCTTCGCCACGTTCGTCCCATGATAGGTCGGACAGGTGAACCATGCCGTCGATGTCGCCTTCAAGGCCAACAAACAGACCGAATTCGGTGATGTTTTTGACTTCGCCTTCGACTTCAGTGCCTTCAGGGTGCGTTTCTGCAAACACTTCCCATGGGTTGCGCATAGTCTGTTTCAGACCAAGGGAAACGCGGCGCTTGGTGCCATCGATTTCCAGAACCATAACTTCGACTTCTTGAGACGTAGATACGATTTTGCCTGGGTGTACGTTCTTCTTTGTCCAAGACATTTCAGAAACGTGAACCAACCCTTCAACGCCAGCTTCCAGCTCAACAAATGCGCCGTAATCCGTGATGTTGGTCACGCGACCAGTGTGTGTGGATTCCAGTGGGTATTTCCCTGCAACCAGATCCCATGGATCCTCTTGCAATTGCTTCATGCCCAAGGAGATGCGGTGTGTCTCTTTGTTGATCTTAATAACCTGAACTTTGATCGTTTCACCGATTGTCAGGATTTCAGATGGGTGGTTCACACGGCGCCATGCCATGTCTGTGACGTGCAACAAGCCGTCAACGCCGCCCAAGTCAACAAATGCACCGTATTCAGTGATGTTCTTAACAACACCGTCAACGTTTTGACCTTCAGTAAGGTTGCCAATGACTTCAGCGCGCTGTTCTGCACGTGATTCCTCAAGGATGGCACGACGGGATACAACGATGTTGCCACGACGACGGTCCATTTTCAGGATTTGGAAAGGCTGCTTCAGACCCATCAATGGGCCTGCATCGCGAACCGGACGCACGTCAACTTGGGAACCTGGAAGAAACGCAACAGCGCCGCCCAGATCAACCGTAAAGCCACCTTTAACACGGCCAAAGATCGCGCCTTCGACGCGTGCTTCACCAGCGTAGGCAGTCTCAAGACGATCCCATGCTTCTTCGCGACGTGCCATCTCGCGTGAGATAACCGCTTCGCCTTTGGAGTTTTCGACCTGACGGAGGAACACTTCAACAACATCGCCAGCAGCGATTTTGGGTGCTTCACCGGGATCTGCAAATTCTTTAATGTCGACGCGGCCTTCCATCTTGTAGCCTACGTCGATAATGGCTTGGCCCGCTTCAATCGCGATAACCTTACCTTTAACAACGGATCCCTCTTCAGGGGTGTCCATTTCGAAGCTTTCATTCAAAAGTGCTTCAAACTCGTCCATCGTGTTAGCCATGTGGCGTATATTTCCTAATCTTACATTTGTTTCTGGCCGTGCGGTTGTCTCCGCCGGTCTTGAGGTTTGGTCAGCAAGTTTGCAAAACAAAGAGGGCCGGACGAATCCTGACCCTGCTCAATCTCGATGGTTTGCGGTGTTTTCACCTTGCTAACGTCCGCGCGTATAATGCTAGAATCGCTTATAAGCAAGACTTTGGAAGTGGAATACTGTCACCTATTAACTTCAACTGGTTGTTTCACTCAGATGAGGCAATATTTGGCTCAAAAATCAGGTGCCTACAACTCCTGCCCTTTATTTTGCAGCTTCTCAAACAGCTCTTTATAAATACCATTGCTGTCACCGCCGCCAAACAACGTTGCCCCACCAGAATAGCTTTGACCATAGGTCCGCGCGACGTTGATAGTTTGCACCAACCCTGACAAAAACTGATCCCGCTCCAAAGACGACAGCGGGTGAATAAACACGCTCCATAATTTCCCCTGTGCAATCGCGTATCTCGCATCCAACGCGCTGTCGAAATTAGCCTGTAAAACACGCGCCATGTCTTCTTGGGTCAAAGCATCCGCCGAACTGATCGGCACCATCGCTCGCATCCGATTGGCGACTGGACTGACAACCAACAAAATTGGAATGTCTTCCACAGTCAGTTCCATTGTATTGCGGATCAACTGGGCCTCTGGATCAATCTCGAGAACGATCTGCGCCAACCGCTCCGCTGTCATTGAGGTTTCGACTAGTGGTGAAATAGGGTCCGTCGGCGTGCCCTGCGCAACAGCAAAGCTGGTCATCAAAAACATGAGAAAAACAGAGATGCGGAGGGGCATAGCAGGAACCTTTCAAGGCAATTCACCCCTGATGGTAGTAAGATTTGATCTCACAAGCTATGCAAGCTTTGGTGATATCTATTTCGGTTTAGGTGGTCTTGCGCACCGAACTGACTGCTGAAATCGCTGCCGCAACTGCGGCGTCAATGCTCAGATCAGAGGTATCGATGATCAACGCAGATTCTGCAGGTTTCATAGGGGCCTCGACCCGTTCTGCGTCACGTGCATCGCGGGCACGCACATCTTCAATGACTTGGGCCAACTCAGCCGCCTCGCCCCGTCCCACCAACTCATCGAAGCGGCGTTTACCGCGCACTTCTGCGCTGGCTGTCACAAACAACTTCACTTCAGCTTGCGGGCAAATGACAGTTCCGATGTCGCGGCCATCCAAAACAGCCCCGCCTACCCGACGGGCATAGGCGCGTTGGAAATCCAGCAATGCCGCGCGTACCTCTGCAATTATCGCAATTTTACTGGCCGCTTGGGCCACTTGGGCAGTGCGCAACCCCGTAACATTTAGATCATCGGCGGTAAGAGCTTTGGCCGCGTCGATTGCTGACGCTCCAGTCATCACCTTGGCCCCAACAGCGCGGTACAATAGACCTGTATCAAGGTGCCCAAACCCAAAATGTGACGCAACGGCTTTGGAAATTGTGCCTTTGCCCGCCGCGGCGGGTCCATCAATCGCAACAGTAAATGGTTCGCTCATAACGGTGCCCGCCCTTTGCGCCAAAGCCATAAAACAACGCCCAACGATAGGACGGTGAATAACCACTTCAGTTGGGTCATATCACTCGCGCTCGTGACCAAATCCGCATCAATGTCACGTCCAGCAGACTGTAGGATTTTCGCTACAATCGCGTTTTCCCGCAAATCGGCTAAAACATAAATCAACGGGAAAATGATTGTCGCTCGCCAAATGGGTGTCCCCAAAGTCCAAATCAGCGCACTGAATGTCAAAGCCAACAATGGTGGGACTATGGTGTCCAAAACCCGAAAGGGTCCGATGTAAAACGCGAGGTTTTCTTTTGACAATAGGCCCAAGTATTTGTTCACTGCCTCAACATCATAGCCAATCAAACGCCCGTCCAGTAGGCCATCACCTGCACCCAGATACATCTCGGACAGAACAACCAGCGCGCCAAATCCTATTGCTGATGCAAAGGTCAGGAGGGCTAGAGTTTTTGTTGATAAAACCATCAGGCGTCGCGACGTACGTCTGCGCCAAGGCCACCCATCAGTCCTTCAAAGATCGGGAAAGAAGTTGCAATTGGGCCACCATCATCCACTGCGATAGGATTGGTCGCGGCCATGCCCAAGATCAAAAAGGACATCGCAATGCGGTGATCGAGCTGGCTGGCGCAGGTCGCACCACCAGTGACATTGCCATGACCTAAACCAATGACGGACCACCAATCG